>DASWSC010000250.1:0-9157 GCA_036402855.1 Candidatus Elarobacter sp.
GCGCCGGTCCGGCCGCGGTCGCGGCGGGAACGTGGGCGGTCGCGAGCGCGAGCAGCGCGGCCAGAAAGACGGGGACGATGCGTTTCATCAGACGTTACTCTTGCTTTCGATGATCTTCTTGGCTGCGCTGAGCTGCTTGTCGTTGACGGTGTCGATGAGCTGGAGCTCGGGCTTCTGCGTCACGACCACGTCGGGGACGATCCCCTTCTTGTGGATGTCGCGCCCCTTGGGCGTGACGTAGCGGGCGGTCGTGATCTTGAGCGCGCCCTTGTCGGGGAGCGTGTAGAGGCTCTGCACGACGCCCTTTCCGAACGTCTTCTCGCCGACCAGCGTTCCGACGCCGTAGTCCTGCACCGCACCGGCGGTGATCTCCGACGCGCTGGCGGTGTAGCGGTTGACGAGGATGACCAGCGGCTTGGCGTCGATCGGCCGGCCGGTGGCACTGCGGACCTCGCGAGAGCCCGAGCGATCGATCGTCGAGACGATCGCCCCCTGTGCGATGAACAGGCTCGAGATGTCGACGGCCGCATCGAGCAGACCGCCGCCGTTGTAGCGCAGGTCGAGGATGTAGCCGCGCACGTTCTTGTGCTTGCCGTCGATGAACGCGCTGCGAACTTCGTCCGCCGAGTTCGAGCCGAAGTCGGAGAGCCGCACGTACTCGATCCCGTCTTCGATCTTCGCGCGCACCGACGGGACGCGGATGTCGGCGCGCGTCACCTGCACGGTGGCCGGCGACTCGGCGCCGTGATGACGCACCGTCAGCGAGACGACGCTGCCCTTCGGGCCGCGGATCGCGCGCTCGACGGCGTCGATCTTGAGTCCCATCGTCGAGCGGCCGTCGACCGCGAGGATCGCGTCGCCCGGCTTCACCCCCGCCTTGATCGCGGGGTTCCCCTCGATCGGGTTCGCGGTGATCGCGCCGCTCTTCGGGTCTTGCTGGATGTAGACGCCGATCCCGCCGAAGTTGCCGCCGCGGAGCTGCTCGTCGAGCCCGTTGATCTCTTGCGGCGAGAGATACGTCGTGTACGGATCGCCCAGCCCGCCGAGCATCCCGATCAGCGCGACCTGCGTGTAGATGTTCTTCGGCGCCAGGGTCGCGTAGCGGTTCTGCACCGAGCTGAGCGTGCGCTCGAGGATCGCGAGGTCGCGCGTGCGATCGCCGGTCGCCGTGTTGCGCGGCACCTGCGGATCGGCGACGTTCTTCGCTTTGAGGAACGCGGTCAGCGCCTTCGCCTCGCCGACGACCAGGAGCTGGTCGGCTACCGGCTTGTAGTAGGCATGCTCGACCCGCTCGTAGGCGAGGGCGAGCATCTGCTTCTGCTGGTCGCCGCGGCCGAGCAGGGTCCCGAGGTCGAGCCCGACGATCTGCTGGCCGGCGCCGATCACGATCGGAGCCGGGACGTCCGAGGACGCAGCGGCGCGCCCGGCATAGACGGCACCGCCGAAGGCGGCGACCGCAACGACGAGTGCGGCGGACAACGAGCGGGTACGGGCGGTCAAACGGCGGTCCTTGTCGGGTGCGCTGAGCGGCGAGTCGGTACTCCCATAACCCGCGTTGTGTTTTCTTTGTTCCATCCGCCCATCGGGCTCTAACCCTCGCCGCTCACACTTGGACCGCCCTGAGCCCGAGCTGCGCTAGCGGAGGAAGCCCATCGGGTCGACCGGCGTCCCGTTCCGCATCACTTGGAAGTGGAGGTGGGGGCCGGTCGCGTCGCCGGTCGCGCCGGCCGCGCCGATCGCTTGGCCGCGTTGAACGTCCTGACCGACCGAGACGAAGATCTGCGAGAGGTGGCAGTAGATCGTCGAGAGACCGCCCGAGTGGTCGATCGCGATCATGTTGCCGCAGTCACCCTGCGGCCCGGCGAGGATGATCCGGCCCTCGGCGGCCGCGGCGACCGGGGTCCCGGTGTTGACGCCGATGTCGATCCCGCGATGGAGGATCATGCGGTGGTAGACGGGGTGCATCCGCCACCCGAACGGCGAGGTGATCGGGCCGGAGGCGGGCCACATCAGGCGGCCGGGCGCGACGCTCGGCCCGGGGACGTCGACGCCGGCGAGTCGCGCCGCCCGGCGGGCGGCTTCGCGGCGCTCTTCCTCTTCTTGCTGCTTCTGCCGGACGAGCGCTTCGAGTGCGGCCTCCTCGGCGTCCGACATCTCGTCGAGCTGGGTGACCTCCGACTGGACGTGGCTCCGCTCCGCGTCGGCGGCGGCGAGGAGCTGCTTCCGCTGCGTCGCCAGGCCGTCGAGCGCGAGCCGCTGCTGGCGCGCCTCGGCTTCCTGGCCTTGCAGCTCACTGCGCAGCCCGAGGAGCCCGCTCTGGATGGCGACGACCTTCGCCTGGTCGCTGCGGCGCGCGCGAATCGTCGTCTCGTTCGCCTTGATGAGGTAGCGCACGTCATTCCAGCGCTCGACGAAGTCGCCGAACGATCGCGCGCGCAGCAGGACGTCGAGGTAGCCGAGATCGCCGTGCTCGTAGGCGTCGACCAGGCGCCGGTTGAGCGCGTCTTGATGCCGCTTCAGCGTCGCCTTCGCGGCGTCGAGCTGGATCTGGTTCCAGGCCAGCTTCCGCTGCGTCGAGCGCATCCGGCCACCGATGTCCGCGAGCCGGCCGTTGACCGAGTCGATGTTCTGATTCGTCTCGGCGAGCTGCTGCGCGATCGACCCGACCTTCGCTTTGGCTTCTTGCAGCTTGCCGCGCTTCTGGTTGAGCTTCTCGTGCACGGCGTGGATCTGCGCGCGCTGCGCGCTGATCTTGTCGTCGATGCGGCTCTTCCCGTAGCTCGCGCTCGGCGCGAGCAGCGCCAGGATCGCGAGCGCGGCGAACGCGCGCGGTCCCTGCTTCATGCGCGCAGGTGCCGCCCGACGCTCAGCCACGAGGCGATGAGCCCGACCGCGGCGCCGACGGCGAGCAGCTCGACGCACAGCATCGTCTCGTTCACGCGGAACGTCACGAACGCGAGCGTCGTTGCCAGCTTCGGCACGACCTGGTGCTCGGCGAGCGCGAGCACGCCGATCGCGACCGCCGATCCGAGGACCCCGGCCAGCATCCCCTCGGCGATGAACGGCATGCGAATGTACATGTTGGTCGCGCCGACGAGCTGCATGATCGCGATCTCGCGGCGGCGCGCGAAGACGGTGAGGCGAATCGTGTTCGAGATCACGATCGCGGCGGAGATCGAGAGCAGCAGGATCAGCGCGATCCCGACGCGCCCGAGAACGCCGGCCGTCTTGAGCAGCTTCTGCACGGTATCCGCGGCGTAGTCGGTCTTCGCGACGCGCCGGTCTTTGCCGATCCACGCCGCGACGTTCGGGACGCTGTCGGGGTCCTTGACGCGCACCTTGTACGTGTTCGGGAGCGGGTTGGCCGTCAGCAGCGACGTGTCGAAATCACGGCCGAGGACGTCCTTCATCCGCTTCAGGCCGTCTTTCTTCGGAACGTACGAGGCGGAGGCGACGCGCGGGTCGCGCGCGAGCTTCGAGGCGAGGTCCTTGGCCTTCGCGTCGTCGACGTCGTCCTTCAGGTAGACGGCGATCTCGATCTGCGAGAGAACCCCGGCGCCGAACGTCTGGATCGTCTCGCGGACGTACAGGAACGCGCCGAGCAGGACGATCGTAACGGCGACCGTCCCGATCGCGGTGAACTGCATTCCGGCGTTGCGAGTGAAGTTCGCGAGAACTTCACCCAGGAAGAACCGCAGTCTGCCCAAGTCCACGGAAATAGTAGCCTCGCTCGTCGTCGTGAAGGATGCGTCCGTGCTCCAGGCGGACGACGCGACGGCGCATGCGGTCGACGACGGCCTGGTTGTGGGTGGCGACCACGACGGTCGTCCCCTTGAGGTTGATGCGCTGGAGCAGCTCCATGATCTCGGTCGTGTTCGACGGATCGAGATTTCCGGTCGGCTCGTCGCACAGCAGAATCTTCGGGTTGCCGACCAGAGCGCGCGCGATCGCGGTGCGCTGCTGCTCGCCGCCGGAGAGCTCGCTCGGGAACATCCGGCTCTTGTGCGAGAGGCCGACCAGGTCGAGCGCACGCGGCACCATGCGCATGACGTCCTTGGTCCGCGTCCCCGTGACTTGGAGCGCGAACGCGACGTTCTCCCACACCGTCTTGTGCGAGAGCAGCTTGAAGTCTTGGAACACCACGCCGATGTTGCGGCGCAGCTTCGGGACCTTGCCGCGGCGCAGCGTGTCGACGCGGATGTTGTCCACGTAGACTTCGCCGCCGCTCGGCAGCTCTTCACGGTACATGAGCTTGAGCAGCGAAGATTTCCCGGTGCCGGAATGGCCGACCAGGAAAACAAAACTGCCTTTCTCGATCTCGAGATCGACGTCGTCGAGCGCTCGCGTCCCGTTCGGGTAGACGAGCGAAACGCCGCGGAGTCTGATCATGCTTTGGACGGCACTCCGGCGCTGGGTTTCAACAGGTATTGGGCGGCCCGGAGCCCATACCTCCGGTATTGTATGAACTTTGACCTGAGCGACGAGCAGAAAGCGATCCGGGACCTCTGCCGCGAGTTCGCGCGAGACGAAGTGGCGCCGCAGGCGGAGCGCAACGACCACGAAGAGCGCTTCCCGTACGAGCTGGTGCGGAAGATGGCGGAGCTCGGGTTGATGGGTTTGCCTTTCCCGGAGGCGTACGGCGGAGCGGGTGCGGACACCGTGAGCTACGCCCTTGCCGTCATGGAGATCGCCCGCGCCGACGCCTCGACCGGGATCACCCTGGCCGCGCACGTCTCGCTCGGCGCATCGCCGTTCTATCTCTTCGGCACCGAAAAGCAAAAGGAAGAGTTCCTCGTCCCCCTAGCAAGGGGCGAGAAGCTGTGGGGCTTCGGGCTGACCGAGCCGGGCGCCGGCAGCGACGCCGGCGGGACGCAGACCCGAGCCGAGCTGCGGGACGGCATGTGGGTGATCAACGGGACCAAGGCCTTCATCACCAACAGCGGGACCGACATCACCGGCGGCACGACGATCACCGCCGTCACCGGCGGCGGCACGAACGGGCGGCGGGAGATCTCGACGATCATCGTGCCGCAGGAGACCCCGGGCTTCACCCGTTCCAAGAAGTACAAGAAGATGGGCTGGCGCGCCTCGGACACCCGCGAGCTCTCCTTCGCCGACGCGGCGGTCCCCGAGGAGAACTTGCTCGGCGAGCGAGGTAAGGGACTCAAGAACTTCCTCGAGATCCTCGACGGCGGCCGGATCTCCGTCGCGGCGCTCTCGGTGGGGCTGGCCATGGGCGCCTACGACGAGGCGTACTCGTACGCCAAGGAGCGTCAGCAGTTCGGCCAGGCGATCTCGAAGTTCCAGGCGATCCAGTTCAAGCTCGCCGACATGCTCATGGAGATCGAGCACGCCAAGCTGATGGTGCTGAAGGCGGCGTGGGAGAAGGACGCGGGGCGGGCGTTCGAGCTGACCGCGTCGCTCGCGAAGCTGTTCTCGGGCGAGGTCTCGCACCGCGTCGTGAACGAGGCGCTCCAGATTCACGGCGGATACGGGTTCATGGACGAGTACCCGGTCTCACGGATGTACCGCGACCAGAAGATCAACGAGATCGGCGAGGGGACGAACGAGGTGCAGCGTCTCGTGATCGCGCGCCAGATCGGCCTTTAGGGTTTCTTCACGACGTTCGGGGAGAGTGCAGGGATGAAGACACTGCTTACGATCGCGCTGATCGGGGTCGCCGTGTTCGCCGCGGTCGCCGTCGTCGGAGTCCGGCGCGCGCTGGCGCACCTGGAAACGGGCATCGCGGCTCCGCCGTTCACGCTGCAGGCGGCGCGCGGCGGCGACGTCGAGACGATCGACCTGAAGGCCGCGCTGGCGAAGGGTCCGGTGGTGCTGTACTTCTTCCCGAAGTCGTTCACGTCGGGTTGCACGACCGAGGCGCACCTCTTCTCCGAGCACGTCGGCGACTTCAAGAAGCTCGGTGCGCAAGTGATCGGCGTCAGCGGCGACGACATCGAGACGCAGAAGAAGTTCTCCACCCAGGAATGCCGCTCGGCGTTCCTGGTCGCGTCCGACCCCGGCCTGAAGATCGCCAAGCAGTACGACGCCTCGCTCGCACCCGGCTATGCCAACCGCACGAGCTACGTCATCGCGCCGGACGGCACGATCGCCTACTCCTACACCAGCCTCGACCCCGCCAAACACGTCGACAACACCCTCGACGCCCTAAAAACCCTAGCCACCAAAAAATAACCCCGCCACCAACCCGAACCTCCCCCACCCCCAACGTCACCCTGAGCCTGTCGAAGGGTGAGCCACCAATGTCACCCTGAGCCTGTCGAAGGGTGAGCCTGTCGAAGGGTGAGCCAAACGCGGGTATCTACCGCCCGTGGAAGTCGGCTGGCCGAGCGAGCTGTTCGTGATCCGGCACGCGGAGAGCGCGGGGAACGTCGCGCGCGAGCGCGCGCTGCTGGCGGGCGCCGCGGTGATCGACATCGCGACGCGCGACTGCGACGTCCCGCTCTCGGAGCTCGGTGAGCGCCAGGCGGCCGCGCTCGGGACGTGGTGCGCGCGCAATCTCCACCCCATCGATGCGATCCTGTGCTCGCCGTATCTCCGCGCGCAGGAGACCGCGTCGATCGCGCTGCGGGCCGCGGGCTGGACCGTCCCCGTCATCGCCGACGAACGCTTGCGCGAGAAGGAGTTCGGTACGCTCGACCGGCTGACGCACAGCGGGATCGAGCAGCGGTTCCCGGAGCAGCTCGAGATGCGCCGCGTGCTCGGCAAGTTCTATTACCGCCCGCCGGGCGGCGAGAGCTGGTGCGACGTGATCCTGCGCTTGCGCAGCGTCGTCGACACGCTCACGCGCGAGCACGCGGGGCAGCGCGTCGCGATCGTCTCGCACCAGGTCGTCGTGCTCTGCTTCCGCTACCTGCTGGAGAAGCTTACCGAGGCGCAGCTCCTCGCCATCGACAGGGCCGGCGACGTCGCGAACTGCGCGGTCACGACGTACCGCTGCGATCCCGCGGTGAACGCGCTCGTGCTGCAGGCGTACAACGTCGTCGCGCCCATGGAAGAAGCCGGCGAGCCGGTGACGAGCCGCCCGGACGTTCCCCTTGCCCGATAGCCTCGCGATCGACGCCGCGCTGCTTCGGGGCTGGCCGCTTCCGGCGCCGGGTGACGGCGGGAAGGACGAGCGCGGCCGCGTCCTGGTCGTCGCCGGTGCGCCGCAGATGCCGGGCGCGGCGATCCTGTGTGCGACCGCGGCGCTGCGCGCCGGCGCGGGGAAGCTGCAGATCGGGACGTGCCGTTCGGTGTCGGCACATGTCGGTGCCGCGGTGCCGGAGTCGCTGGTCGTCGCGCTAGATGAAACGGACTCGGGAGCGATCGCGCACGAGGCGGCCGCGACGATCGTCGAGCACGCCAACCATGCCGACGCGCTCGTCCTCGGTCCCGGTCTGGTCGATCAGCGCGCGTCGGCCGCGCTGACCGAAGCGGTCGCGGCGACGCTCGAGGTGCCGTGCGTCATCGACGCCGCTGCGCTGGCATGCTGCGCGGCAAGCGGCGGTGCGATCGCGCGGCTCGGCGGGCGCGCGGTTCTGACCCCGCACGCCGGCGAGATGGCGACGATGCTCGGGCGCTCTCGCGAAGAGATCGAAGCGGACCGGATGCACTTCGCGCGCGAGGCGGCGCGCACGTTCGGCGCGGTGATCGTGCTGAAAGGGGCGACGACGCACATCGCGGAGCCGGACGGCGTGCTCTACCGCAACGAGCACGGAGACGCCGGGCTCGCCACCTCGGGGTCGGGCGACGTCCTCGCCGGCGTGATCGGCGGGCTGCTCGCGCGCGGCATCGAGCCGCTGCGAGCCGCCGCGTGGGGCGTGTTCCTGCATGCCGGCGCCGGCTCCGTGCTGTCGCGCCGGATCGGTCTGGGATTTCTGGCGCGCGAGCTGCCGGCGGAGATTCCGCCGCTGATGCGCGAGCTCAGCGCGTGAGCGCGGTCGCCGGTTCGAGCTCGATCGTCGTCGCGCCGGCCGCCGCGGCGGCGGCGGCGAGATCGCGGCTGGCGGTGAACAGCACGCATTGCGCCTGCAGCGCTCCGTGCAGCAGCGCCGGCAGACAGCGCGCGATCCGCGTCTCGTCCCAGAATGCGAACGGGTCGTCGAGCAGGACCGGCGGCGTCTCGAGCCCCTCGGCGACCATGCGCGCCGTTGCGAAACGGACGACCAGCGCGATCTGATCGCGCGTCCCCGCGGAGAGCCGGTCGAGCTCTTCGATGGCGCCGGTCTCGGGAACGCGAACGCGGATCGCCAGCGTGACGGGATCGAGCCGGATCTCAGAGTAGCGGCCGCCGGTGATCGTCCCGAGCACGCCGGCGCTGTACTCCTCGAGCCGGCGCGCGAATGCGCGATGCGCCTCTTCCTTCCGCTCGTCGATCGTCGTTCGCGCCAGCTTCACGGCACGCTCGAACGCCTCCAGCCGCACGATCTCGGCGCGCGTCTGCGCGAGCGCCTCGTCGAGCTCCGCGACGCCGGCGACGTTCTCCTCGCCGGCGCGGAGCTCGCCTTCGAGCGTCGCGACGAGGCGGTCGGATTCTCTCGCGCGCGCGGTCAGCTCGGCGTGTTCGGCTTCGAGCGCGCGCAGGGTGTGCGGATCGTCGGCGACGGCCGGCTCGGTCCCGCTTGCGAGCAGCTTCTCGAGCTCGGCCTGCAGCGCGAACTCGTCATCGCCTTGCAGGATCGTCTCGCGCTGCATCGTCAGCATCGCGAGCCGCGCGTCGAGCCCGTCGCGCTCCCGCCGCCGGGCCGCGCGCTCGCGCACCGCGATCCGCTGCGCGTCTCGGCCTTCGCGCACGTCGGAAACGAGTGCCGCGGCGAGCTCATCGAAGCGCAACGCCTCGGAGGCGCCCGCGTCGCGCGCGGTGCGCGCGCGCGTTTCCGCCTTGCGTGCGGCCTGCTCGCGCGCGGCGAGCGCCAGATAGCGGGCGCGTCGCCGCGCCAGCTCGTCGAGCGAGGCGATACCGAGCGGCTCGAGGACGCCCGCGACGGTCTGCGCCGCGCGGCGGTGTTCCGCCAGCGCCTCGTCGGCGATGCGCTGCCGCGCGTCCGCTTCACGGCCGCGGGCCGCGCGCGAGCGGCCGCGACCGAACGCCGCGACGCCGAGCGCGATCGCGACGACGCTCGCCAGCGCGGTCCAGAGCCAGAGGTGCGCGATC
>DASWSC010000251.1:0-16988 GCA_036402855.1 Candidatus Elarobacter sp.
CCGCCAGAACGAGCCGCGCGTGCGGTATCTGGGGCTCAACACCGACCGCTTCATCTTCGTCGCGCTGCTGATCTCGGCGGCGATGGCCGGCCTCAGCGGCGCTCTCTTCGGGCTGCTGATCAATTTCGCGTACCCGCTCGAGCTCGACTGGCACCAGTCCGGCTACTTCGTGCTCTCGATGATCCTCGGCGGCGCGGGAACGGTCTGGGGGTCGCTGGTCGGATCGTTCATCTACGTGATCGGGAAGGACATCATCTCGACGATCACCCCGCTGTGGCAGATCTTCCTAGGGGCACTGTTCGTGGCGTGCGTGCTGTTCTTCCCGCGCGGGATGGTGGGGACGATCGCGGCGCTCACGCGCCGGTCGCCGCGCCACTTCGCCGCCGACGACGTGAACGCCGCGTTCGACCCGAACGCTCCCGTGGAGGTGGGCCGTGGCGTCTGAGCGCGTGATGCTCGAAGCCGCCGGCATCTCGAAGATCTTCGGCGGCCTGCGCGCCGTCGACGACGTCTCGCTGCGGGTGACGGAAGGGACGATCCACGCCTTGATCGGACCCAACGGCGCCGGAAAGACGACGTTCTTCAACGCAATCTCCGGGTTCGCGTTCCCGGAACGCGGCAGCGTCCGCTTTCTCGGAACCGACGTGACGCGGATGCAGAACTGGCGCCGCGTCGCGATGGGGATGGGGCGCACGTTTCAAACGCCGAGCATCTTCCAGGAGCTCACCGTCGACGAGAACGTGCGGCTCGGCGTCGTGGCGCGCGCGAGGCAGGCGTTTCGCCTCAGCGCACCGCGCGGCGAAGCGAAGGACGCGATCGACCGGCGGGTGGACGAGCTGCTCGGCTTCGTGAACTTGACCGCGCACCGCGACCGCCCGCTCGCCGAGCTCGCGCACGGCTCGCAGCGGCTCTGCGAGATCGCGATGAGCCTCTCGACGAACCCGTCGCTGGTGCTCCTCGACGAGCCGATGGCCGGGCTCGCGGAGTCCGAGACCGACCGCATCATGGGCGTGATCCGCGACCTGCGCGCGCGCCTCGGCCTGACGGTCCTCTTCGTCGAGCACAACATGCGCGTGGTGCTGCAGCTCGCCGACCGCATCACCGTGCTCGACCGCGGCCGGCTGCTCGCCGAAGGGCCGCCGGCCGAGATCGCCGCCAACGAAGCCGTCCGCAGCGCGTATCTCGGCGAAGGGGTGCTCGATCATGTCTGAGCCGCTGCTCTCGCTCGACCGCGTCTCGACGAACTACGGGAAGATCCGCATCTTGCGCGACGTCTCGCTCACGGTCGGCGAGGGTGAGGTGGTCGCGCTGCTCGGGCTCAACGGCGCAGGCAAGACCACGACGATGCGCAGCATCCTCGGGCTCACGCCGCCACGCGCCGGCACGATCCGCTACGGCGGGCGCGACATCACCGGCTGGCCGGCGTACAAGGTCGCGCGCCTCGGCGTCGGCTACGTCCCCGAAGGGCGGCGGATGTTCAAGGATCTGAGCACGCTCGAGAACTTGCAGCTCGCCGAGAACGGGCGCGGCGGCGAATGGACGATCGCCCGCGTCTTCCAGCATCTTCCGAAGCTCGCCGAGCTGCGCTCGCGCAAGTCGGGGCGCCTCTCCGGCGGCGAGCAAGAGATGCTCTCGATCGGGCGCGCGCTGGTGGCGAACCCGCAACTGCTGCTGGTCGACGAGCCGTCGCAGGGGCTCGCGCCGCTGGTCGTCGAGGAGGTCTACCGCATCCTCGGCGAGCTCAAGAAGACCGGCCACGCGATCCTGCTGGTGGAGCAGAACGCGCTGCTGGCGCTGCGCATCGCCGACCGCGCGTACGTCCTCGACGGCGGCCGCGTCGTCCACGCGGGATCGGCCGCGAAGCTCGCCGCCGACCGCGACCGCATCCGGACCCTCATGGGCCTCGACGTGGTGGCGACCGGCAGCTAGCCGCGCGCGGCGCTCGCAACCCCGCCGGGCGAAGTCCCGGTCGTGGCGTTCGTGATCGCCTCGGCCGAGCTGACGCACCTGCATCCCCTGTTCGCCGGCGAGCTGCGAGGCGTCGACGTCCGCGCGCTCGACGACGCCGCGGTCGATGAGATCCGAGCGTTGATGGACCGGTACGCGGTGCTGGTGATTCGCGATCAACCGTTCGCCGACCAGGAGCAGGTCGAGTTCGCACGGCGGCTCGGCGGCGGCGAGATCGTCACGAAGATCGGGCGCAGCATCGTGGACCACGCGCCCCGGCTGACCGAGCCGGGGCTGACCGACATCTCGAACCTGAACGAGAACCAGCAGATCATCGACCGCGCCGACCGGCGGCGGATGTACTCGCTCGGCAACCGGCTCTGGCACACCGACTCGTCGTTTCAGGACCCGATCGCGCGCTACTCGATGCTCTCGGCGAAGGAAGTCCCGAGCAAGGGCGGCGAGACCGAGTACGCCGACATGCGCGCCGCGTACGACGCGCTCCCCGCCGAGCTGAAAACGCAGATCGGCGATCTGCGCGCGTTTCACTCGATCATCTACTCGCGCTCGACGATCGGCTTCACCGAGTTCAGCGACGCCGAGCGCGCACAGTTCCCGGGCGCGGAGCAGCCGCTGGTGCGGACGCACCCCGGGTCGGGCAGGAAGGGACTCTACCTCGCCTCGCACGCCGAGCGCGTCATCGGCTGGCCCGTCCCGGACGGACGGCTTTTGCTGCACGAGCTGATGGCGCTCGCGACGCGATCGCAGTTCGTCTACCGGCACCAGTGGCGGGTCGGCGATTTCGTGATCTGGGACAACCGCTGCACCATGCATCGCGGCCTGCCGTTCGACGAGACGAACGAGCGGCGCGACCTCCGGCGCGTCACGACGGTCGACACCCAGCCGGCGGCGGTCAGCGCCTAGACCTGCGTCCGCTCGCCGCCGCCCTGCTCGCGTGCGCGGTCGGGGCGTTCGCGTGGAAGGCGCCGGCCGCCGCGGCCGGGGGGCCGGAGTCGTTCGGCGCGCTCGGCGACGCGGCTGCCGCGACGCTGACGACGCGCTTCTATGCGGGCGAGGGACGGTGGCGGACCTGCCTCGGTGCGCCGTGCGGCGCGGGCAACACCGATTGGGGCAGCGACACGTTGACCGGCGTCCTGTACCTGCGCCAGCGCACCGCACCGAATGCGGACAACCTCCGAATCTTTCGGGAGCTTCTGCAGACGGAACCGCACTACGGCGTTTGCCGCCGGCCGCGCTGCACCGCATGGAGCGACGTCCCGATGTGGGATGCCGTTGCGGCGCTGCGAACGTACGGCGTCACGCACGACGCGGTCGCGCTGCGCAATGCGGAGGCGGCATACCGGTTCGTCGCCGCGTCGGATGTCTTCGCACGCGGCGCCTGCCCCGCGATCGAGTACCAGCGCCCGCACGCGGAGAGCGGCGGGCTCAAGACGCTCGAAACCGCCGGGAACGCCGCCCTCGCCGGGGTGCTGCTGTTCCAGCATACCGGCCACCGCTCGTATCTCGCCGACGCGGCGCGCCGTTACGCCGCGGCACGCGCATGGTTTCTCGACCCGCAGGTGCAGCTCTACACCGTGTACGTCTTCGACGACGGGCGCGGGTGCCGGCCACTCGCGCACCGGTTCTTCGCCTCGGTGAACGGGATCATGATCGAGACGGGTCTGCGGCTCGCGCGCGCGACCGGCGACGCGCGCTACCTGCGGGGACGCGCTCGCGACGGCGCACGCGATGCGGCGGCTCGACGACGCGCGCGGCGTGTTCGCCGATCTGCAGGCCGAGAACGACGTCGTCCAGCCGCTCGTGCTGGCGATGTTCTCGCTCGCTCGCGACCGGCGGGACCTGTTCGCGCGCGTGGATCCTCCGCAACGCCGCGGCGGCCGCGCACGCGCGCCGGTCCGACGGCGCGTACGGCCGCTTCTTCGACGGCCCTCCGCCGCCCGCAGCCGTGACCGCGTGGCAAAGCAACGGCGGACTCGCGCTCGTCATCGCGGCGGCCGCACTCTCCGCGGGGAGCGCGGAGCGCGAGGACCCCTGGACGACGGCGCCTCTGCGGCGCGTCGCGATCACCACGCTGCCGTACACCGTACGGTTCACCGGCTCGGGGATCGCGCTGACCGGAACGCTCGGCGCGCGGTGCTGCGAGCTGGGCCGCGCGCGCATCTTCATCGACGGCGTCGAGACGTTCGACCGCACCGGAATCTGGCAGAACAAATCGAGCGCCGGACGGCCGCTTCCGGAGAGCGTTCTGTTCGCGTGGCGTTGGCCGCGGAGCGGCTCGCACCAGATTCGGTTCGAGGGCGATGCTCCGAACGCCAAGGAAGGCGGACCGTTCCTCGACGTCCGCGGCATCACGATCGCGCCGTGATCACGGTCCCGTGCAGCGAACCGGCGCGACGGTTCGGCGCGGTCCGAGCGGGACGGCCAGCCGGAGCGTCACCGAGGACGGCGGGCCGAGGCGGTCGACGCTCGAGAGATACTCGCGGTCGGTGAGGTTCTCGGCGGCGAGCGACAGCGTCGCGCCGTTCGCGAGCGGCGCGCCGATCCGGAAGCCGATCAGCAGTGCTTTTCCGAGCGGCTGCGTGTTGAGATCGTCGGCGTACGCGAGGCCGGCGAACTGCGCGTCCAGGCCGTAGGTGGTGGAGCCGCCCTGCGTGTCGAGGCCGATCGTCGCCTCGCGGTCGGGGACGAAGGCGAGGCGCTTTCCGAGGATCGCCGGCGGGCCGGCGAGGACGCGCGCGTACTGCGTCTGGCCCCCGAGACGCAACCGCGTGCACGGCGCGAGCAGCGTCGTGTACGTCGCGGCCGCGCCGTCGGTGCGCGTCCGCCCGACGTTCCGGCGCTGCTGCAGCGTGGGACTGAGCGTGACGAAGGCGATCGCGTCGTTCACGCGCGTGCTGGTGAGGTCGAAGGCGAAGCGTGAGCGCGCGTTCACGAGGTCGAAGCCGGCCGCATCGCCACGGCTGCGCTCGGGAACGAGCGCGGGGTTCGGCGCCATCACGACGCTGCCGATCTGGAACCCGCGCACCAGCTCGTTCAGAAACGGCGCACGGAAGCCCGCGCCCGTCGAGGCGCGCAGCGCGAGGTTCGGCGAGAGGTCGTAGCGGAGCGCGACCCGCGGCGAGACGGCGGCGTCGCTCCGCGCGGGCGGCCGGGTCTCCGTCGCGACGCCGCGCGCGACGTTGACGAGCACGCCGTGCGCGAACTCCACCGCGTCGTAGCGCGCGCCGGCGAGCACATCGAAGCGGTCGCCGTGGGCGCGGGCCTGCAGCGCGATCCCCGAGAGCGTCTGCGATCCGCTGCCCAGGCTCTGGAGCGTCCCGTCACCGCCGCGCTGATCGCTGATCCCGTGCACCGCGCGCTCGTCGGCGCGCACTTCGAGGTCGAGATGCGAGCCGCTGGTCAGCCAGGACGCGAACACGCCGCTCTCCCAGCTCGGCACGTGCTGGACGTAGCGCAGCGCGCCGGGCGTCGTCGGGTACAGATCGGCGACGTTGAGGACCGTGGTCGCGCGCGCGTACGCCTGGACGCTCGTCGTCGCGCGTTCTCCGGCGTGCGCGTACGCCAGCGCCGCCTGCTCGAACGTCCGCCCGAAGTCGTAGTTCGGACGGCCCTGCGCCTGCGCGTCGGTCGAGAAGAGCAGCGACGCTTCGACCGTCGACGGCGCTCCGGCCGTGCGGACGCGGAGCTGCAGCGCGTCGCTCTGGCTCCGCGCGACCTGGTCGAGCCTGCTGCGAAACGTCGCAGGAAAGTCGAAGTACGCGGCTTGCGTCGTCGAGGCCCAGAGCGACGCGGCGAGCCGCGGCCCGAGCGGCGAGCGATAGAACAGCGAGGCGTCGCCGGCGCCGAGCCCGCCGCCGCCGATGCTGAGGCGGCCGTCGGGACGGGTCGCCTGCGAGGGCGGTGCGCGCGTCTCGAGCGCGAGCACCCCGCCGACCGCGCCCGAACCGTACAGCGCCGAGCCGGCGCCGCGCAGCAGCTCGGCGCGTGCGAGGTTGCCCGGCGGGTACGCACTCCAGTCCACCTGGCCGCCGAACGCGTCCTGCGCGGGGAGCCCGTCGGCGAGCACGACGCCGCGGTCGTTGCCGGCGCCGCCGAACGAGACGCGGAGCTGCCCGTAGTTGGTGAATGCGCTGTTGCTGCGGCTGCGGTCGAAGCCCGGCAAGCCGCGCAGCAGCGCGTCCGACGTCGCCGCGGGCGAGCTCTGGATCGCGGTCAGGTCGAGCACCGACGCGGGAACGGGCAGGCGGTGCAGGCTCTGCTGCGATCCCGTCGCGACGCGCACGCTGCCGATGACCGGCGCGACGCGTCGCAGCACCACGCGTTCCGGGCGTGCGCGCAGCACGACGGTGACCGGCTCGTAGCCGGGCGCGGAGATCCGCGCCTGGGTCACGCGGTAGCGCGCCCCGGGCGACGCGGAGCCGTCGGCGGCGCTCACCTGGAGATCGGACCCGGTGCCGAGCGACCCGAAGACGACGGCGGCACCGGCGATCGGCGCGCCGCTCTCGTCCACGACGACCACCGCGGCGCCGGAGACGGCCAGGACGACGGCGAGGATCAGCGCGAGCACGTCAGCATCTTCCCGACCTCCATAGTACACGGGCAGAACGGAAAAGGAGACCGCCGCGGGTGCGACGGACGACGCCCCAGCATGAGCGAGCAGCAGCGCGTCGGGTTCGTCGGTGTCGGCCGGATGGGTGCCAACATGGCACGGCGGCTGAAGGACGTCGGCTATCCGGTCGTCGCGGTGTACGACGTGCGGCCCGAAGCGGCCCGTGTGCTCGCCGCCGAGCTCGGCGCCGAGGCCGCCGCGGCGCCGGCGCGGGTGACCGAGCTCTCCGACGTCGTCGTGACCGTCGTGACCGACGACGCCGCGATGCGCGCGATCTACTCGTCTTCGGCCGGCTCGCTGCTCGTCAACGCCAAGGGGAAGACGTTCGTGAACTCGGCGACGATCACGCCGGACGTCCATGTCGAGGTGCAGCAGCTTGCCGAAGCGGCCGGAGCCTCGAGCCTCGAGGCGTGCCTCGCCAGCTCGATTCCGCAGGCGCGCGACGGCACGCTGTACATGATGGTCGCCGGACGCCGCGACGTCTTCGAGCGCGTCGAACCGCTGCTGCGGACGATGAGCAAGAAGCTGCGCTACGTCGGCGAGGCCGGTGAGGCCGCGAAGGTCAAAGCGCTCGTCAACATGGTGATGAACATCAACACCGCCGGGCTCGCCGAAGGACTTGGGCTGGGCGACGCGCTCGGGCTCGACGCCGGCATGCTGCGCGACGTCTTCGCCGAGACCGGCGCGAACTCGCGCGTCCTGGAAACCGACGGCGCCGACATGCAGCACCGCGACCACGAGGCGTACTTCAGCGCCGCGCACGCGGCGAAGGACTCGCACATCGCGACCGCGCTCGCCGCGCGCGCCGGTCTCACGCTGCCGCTCGCCGAAGCGACCGCGAAGCAGTACGACACGATGGTCGAGCTCGGCCTGGGTGAGCTCGACAAGTCGGGGATCGCCGAGCTGACCTTCGCCTCGCGCCGCGCGCTCGTGCGAGCGAGCGGTGCGGCGCGGTGACGCCCCCCACCGCCGGCGGCGCCGGAGCGGTGCGGCTGCGCGCGTACACGGACGCCGATCGCGGATCGCTGATCGCGCTGCTGGGTGATCCCGACGTGATGCGGTTCGTCGGAGACGGAGCGCCGATCGAGGAGACGGAAGCGGGGCGTTTGTTCGACGGCATGGCCGAGATTCACGCGATCGATCCGGCCTTCTTCATCTGGGCGGTCGAGGACGAGGGCGGATACGCCGGCCACGCGGAGCTGAAGCGGCGTCGCGGACGCGCCGAGTACGAGCTCGTGTATTATGTGGCGCGCGATCGCTGGGGCCGCGGAATCGGCGGCATCGTCGCGGACGCTCTGCTCGCCGCTGCGCGCGAGAAACGCCTGCCGTTCGTGATCGCGACGGTCTATGACGGGAACGCCGCCTCGCGGCGCATCGTTGCCCGCCGCGGCTTCCTCCCCGACGCGCGGCTCAGCGAGGAGCTGGGCGCGCCGACCTACCGGCTCGATCTCGAAGAGAGCGTCAGAACGCGTCGTCCACAGGGCTGATCGTGACGACGTGGTCGACGTTGAGCTCGATCAGGTGCGAGATGCGCTCGCCCCGCACGGTGTTGAGCCTGACGAGCCGCTCGCCGAGCGTCCCCCGCATTCCAGCCGCGATCGCGTGGTAGCCGTCATCGTTCGTCGTCAGACGATGACCGTCGCTCAAAAAGATGTCGTAGCGCTTCACACTGCCTCCACGCGAACGGCGCTGCCGAGGTAGGCGCGGCGCATCTCTTCGCTCGTGAGCAACGTCTTCGCTTCACCGCTCAGGGCGACCCGGCCCGTCTCGAGCACGTACGCACGGCTCGCGATCTGGAGCGCGAGGTGCGCATTCTGCTCGACGAGGAGGACGGTCGTTCCGTCGCGCGCGATCCGGGCGATCGTCTCCATGACGTCCTTCACGACGAGCGGCGCCAGCCCGAGCGACGGTTCGTCCAGGAGCAACAGCTTCGGGCGCGCCATCAGGCCGCGTGCGATCGCGAGCATCTGCTGCTCGCCGCCGGAGAGGGTCCAGCCCAGCTTTCCGGCGAGCCCGCGCAGCTTGGGAAAGATCGACATTACCTCGTCGGTGTCCCGCTCGATCTCGGCGCGGCCCGCGCGGCGGGCCGTCGCGCCGAGCCGCAGGTTGTCGAGCACCGAGAGCCCGGGGAAGATGCGGCGGCCTTCCGGGACGTGCGCGATCCCGAGGGCGACGACGTCCTCCGGGTCGAGCCCGTCGAGCGAACGTCCGGCGAAGCGGATCTCGCCGGACGCAGGCGGGATGACGCGCGAGATCGTCTTGAGCATCGTGCTCTTCCCGGCGCCGTTCGCGCCGAGGAGGGAGACGATCTCGCCCTGCGCGACGTCGAGCGAGATGCCGTGCAGCGCCTCGACCGCACCGTAGCGCGCGACGACGCTCTCGACTTCAAGCAGCATCGAGCGTTCCGCCGAGATACGCGGTGATCACGTCCGGGTTGCGCGCGACGTCGGCCGGCGGCCCCTCGGCGATGTGCTGGCCGAAGTTCAGCACCGTGATCGTGTCGCTGACCGACATGACGAGGTTCATGTCGTGCTCGATCAGCAGCAGCGTCGTCCCGCCCTCCCGGATGCTGCGGAGGAGCGCAACCAGCGTATCCGTCTCGGTGGGATTCATCCCGGCCGCAGGCTCGTCGAGCAGCAGCAGGCGCGGCTCGCTCGCGAGCGCGCGCGCGATCTCGACGCGGCGCTGATCGCCGTACGGGAGGCTGCGCGCCGGGAGCGGCGCGGCGTGATCGAGCCCGACGAAGCGCAGCAGGTCGTGGGCGCGCTCGCGCGTCTCGCGCTCCTCGCGCGCGGTCGCGCCGCCCGGAATCAGGGCCCCGACGAATCCGGTTCGGGTCCGAACGTGCCGCCCGATCATGACGTTCTCGACGACGCTGAGCTCGCCGAAGAGGCGAATGTTTTGGAACGTTCGCGCGATCCCGCCACGGGCGATCGCGTGCGCGGGACGGCCCGCCAGTTGCGCACCGTCGAAGGCGATCGAACCGCCGTCGGCGCGATAGAGCCCCGAGATGACGTTCAGCGTCGTCGTCTTCCCGGAGCCGTTCGGGCCGATCAGCGCGTGCACGTCGCCGGTGCGAACCGTCATGTCGAGCGCGTTCACCGCCGTCACGCCGCCGAAGCGCTTGACCAGGCCGCGCACTTCGAGCAGCCCGCGTTCGGCGGCGGCGACCTCGTTCGGCGCGGTCATGCCGGCTCGGCTTCGGCGCCGCCGGCGAGTCCCGCCGGGGCGACGTCGGCGGGCGGCGGGCGGTGCTCGAAACGCGCCCGCAGGGCGGCGAAGAGACCGACGAGGCCCTGCGGCATGAAGACGATCATCGCGATGACCGCGGCGCCGTAGACCATGATGTACGAGCTCTTCAGCGGGCGGAGCACTTCGGGGAGCATCGTGAGCAGCACGGCGCCCAGGATCGCGCCGCCGATCGATGACGAGCCGCCCAGGATCAGCATCACGAGGAACACGACCGACTGGTCGAACGAGTACGAGTCGGGGCTCACGAACTTGATGTCGTGCGCCAGGAGGCTCCCGGCGAGCCCCGCGTACGCGCCGGCGAGCACGAAGGCGATGATCTTGTAGCGGGTGGCGTCGATCCCGGTCGCGCGCGCGGCGATCTCGTTCTCGCGAATCGCGTGCAGCGCCCGGCCGACGCGCGTCGACTTGATGCGCCACGCGACGTAGGCGCAGAGCAACACCATCACCAGGACGAGATAGTAGTACCGGCCGTAGGTGTCGAGCAGCCACGGTCCGAGCTGCGGCGGCGGGATCCCGGTCATCCCGTCGCTGCCGTTGGTGACGTCCTTCCAGTTGATCAGGACGAGCTGCGCGATGATGCCGAAGCCGATCGTCGCGAGCGCGAGGTAGTGGCCGGAGAGCCGCAGACACGGATAGCCGACGGCCAGGCCGACCAGCGCGCTGAGCAGCACCGCGCACGGCATCGCGCCCCACACCGGCCAGCCCAGATGCGTGGTCAGCCAGCCCGACGTGTACGCGCCGATTCCGAGGAACGCCGCTTGCGCGAGCGACATCTGGCCGGTGAAGCCGAGCAGGATGCCGAGGCCCATCACCGCGATCGCGTAGATGCCGGCGAGGTCCAGGAGCGTGAGGACGTAGTCGGAGTGGACGAAGCTGGGGATCAGCGCGGCGACGACGATGAGCGCGATGATCCGGAGCGGCTTCGGCGCATCCTTCGACAGGCTCAGGATGACATGGGGGCGGGGCTCGGTCGCAGACCGCGCGGGGATCATGCTTTTTCGGCGACGCGTTCGCCGAAGAGTCCGGACGGTTTGATCAGGAGGACGGCGATCAAGATGACGAAGGCGATCGCGTCGACGTAGGCCGAGGAGATGTAGAAGCCGCCGAACGTCTCGATGACGCCGATCGCGAGGCCGCCGACGATCGCGCCCGGGATGCTGCCGAAGCCGCCGACGATGCTGGCGGCGAACGCTTTGAGCGCGATCAGCCCGCCCATCTCCTTGGTGACGGTGAAGAGCGGCGCGACGAGCAGCCCCGAGATCGTGCCGAGCAGGGCGCTGTAGACGAACGTGATCGCGACGATGCGGCCGACCCGGATCCCGATCAGCCGCGCGGTCCCGCGGTCCTGCGCCGTCGCGCGCATCTGCTTGCCGAGCGTCGTGCGCTCGAAGAGCACGTACTGGAACGCGATCAGCAACGCGGTGACGCCGATGATCAGCAGATCTTGCGGGCGGATGTGGAGCGGGCCGACCGCCACCGTATCGACCGGGAACATGCTGGGGATCACCAGCGGCTGGCTCCCCCACGTAAGCTGCGCGGCGTTGCGGAGAAAGATCGAGACGCCGATCGTCGAGATCACGACCGGGAGCCAGCCGCGGTCGCGCAGCGGGTAGTACGCGATGCGGTTGAAGAGGAGCCCGAACGCGACCATCAGCACCAGCACGAGCAGGTACACCGCGATCACCGGAAGATGCCAGTGCACGACGGTCCCGAAGACGGCGACCGCCGGGAGCAGGAACGTCGCCGCCAGGTACGCGGGGAACATGACGAACTCGCCCTGCGCGAAGTTCACCACGCCGACCGCGTTGTAGATCAGGACGAACCCGAGCGCGACCAAGGCGTAGATCGACCCGATCGCCAGACCGCTGACGAGCAGCTGCATGTTGGCGACCGGGTCGAGGTGCATCAGCCGTTGACCTTTTTGACGAGGCGCAGCTTGCCGTTCTCGTTCTGCCCGATCGAGACGGAGTGGATCATGTTCCCCTCCGGATCGGCGCTGAACGTTCCGAGGACGCCGTCCCACTTCTTGATCGCCTTGAGCGATGCGATCGTCTGCTTGGGATCGGTCCCTTTCTGCTTGCGGTAGATGTCCGCCAGCATGTTGACCGCGTCGTACACCCAGCCCGAGCCGGTTCCGACGTCGGGCAGGTGGTGGTACTTGTTGTAGAACGCGGTGAGGAAGTGCGTCGCGACGTTGGAGTTGAACCCCAGGATGAAGTCGACCGCGGCGTAGGTGCCGTATGCGTCCTTGCCGGCGGTCTCCATCGCGGTCTGGTTCCCGAGCGACGGCGATCCGACGACCGGAATCGTGAGCCCCAGCGAGCGGATCTGCTTCAGGATCACCGCGGTGTCGCTCGGGTTCTGAATGTACATCAGAACGATGTCGGCACCGGACTGCTTCACCTTGAGGATCTCGGCGGTGAAGTCTTTCGCGTCCTTGGGGTACTGCTCGTTGGCGACGGGCGTCATCCCCATGTTCTTCAGGTTCATGACGATCTGGTCGGCGCCGCCCGTTCCGAACGCGTCGCTCGCGTGGAGGATCGCGACCTTCTTGCCCTTCTTGTCCTTGACGGCGAAGTTCGTCATGCCGGCGGCGGTGATGCCGTCGGAGCCGCGCAGGCGGAACATCCCCGGGACGCCGAGCTGCGTGTTCTTCACCGCGGTCCCACCCGTCATCCACGGGATCTCGTGCGTCTTCATGACCGGCGCCATCGCCTGAACCTGCGTCGAGAGCACGGGGCAGACGATCGCGACGACGTTCTCGCCGAGCAGCTTGTTGAGCGCCGCGACGGCCGACTGGTTGTCGTTCGTCGCGTCTTCCTCGACGATCTCGAAGGGGCGCCCGCCGTACACCTTGTCCTTGCGGGCGTTGATCTCTTCGACCGCGAGCGCGATCCCTTCGTGCTCCTGCTGTCCGAGCAGCGCGTTCGAGCCGGTCAGACACGGGATCGAGCCGAGCCGAATCGGTTCGGGCGCGGCGCCGACGATGGCCGGGAATCCGATCGCAGCGGTCGCCGCGGCGGCGCCGGTCGTCACGAGAAAGTTCTTCCGGTCGAGTCTCACCAACGAACGCTCCTTTACGAGTGGTGAGCCGCGTCTGCTAGAACGACGGCCCGATTCGGTTGATCGCGAAGTCGCGGAAGCCCAGCACTTCCGCCGCCGGTTCGCGGCCGTTCGCCGCGTCGACGATCCAGTCGAAGATCTCGTCGCCGACCTGTTCCAGCGTGCGGGTCCCGTCGACGATCGCGCCCGCGTTCACGTCCATGTTCTCGCGCATCCGCTCGAACATGGTGGTATTCGTCGCCACCTTGATCACGGGCGCGATCGGCGAGCCGGTCGGCGTGCCGCGCCCCGTGGTGAAGACCACGACCTGCGCGCCGCCGGCGATCATCCCGGTGAGCTGCTCGATGTCCTGACCCGGCGTGTCCATGACGACCAGGCCCTGCTCGCGCGGCCGCTCGGCGTACTCCACGACCTCGCGCAGCGTGGTCGAACCACCCTTGTAGGCGGCACCGAGCGACTTCTCTTCGATCGTCGTCAAGCCGCCCGCGATGTTGCCCTGCGTGGGGTTGCCGTAGCGCATGTCGACGTGCATCGCGCGCGCGCGCGCCTCGACGCGCTCGATCATCTCGTAGAGCTTCGCCGCGACCGGTTCGCTCGCGCGCGCGGCGAGAAGATGCTCGGCACCGACGAGCTCCGGCACCTCGGCCAGGATGACGGTCCCGCCCTCGGCGACGACGCGATCGCTCGTGTGGCCGAGCGCCGGGTTCGCGGTGATCCCCGAGAAGCCGTCGCTGCCGCCGCACTCCGTGCCGATGATGAGCGCGCTCACCGGGCACTCCGTGCGCTCGTGCGCCGCCGCCTCGCGCAGCAACTGGGTCGCGAGCGCGACGCCGCGGGCGATCGTCTCGGTCGTCCCGCCCGACTCCTGGATCCCGATCACCTCGACGCGCTGACCGCGCGCGGCGATCTCCTCGGCGAGCGCCTTCGACTCGTTCGTCTCGCAGCCGAGCCCGACGACCAGGACCGCGGCGACGTTCGGGTTCGCCGCGAATCCCGCCATCGTGCGCTTCGTCTGCTCGAAGTCCGCGCCGACCTGCGAACAGCCGGTCGGGTGCTGGACCGTCACGACGTCGGGCACCTTGCGCCCGATCAGCTCGACGACGTGGTTCGCGCACATCACCGAGGGCAGGACGAGGACGTGATTGCGGATCCCGATCGTCCCGTTGGCGCGCCGGTAGCCCATGAACGTGGTCATTGCAGGTCCCCGCGGCCGCGTGTGCCTTCGACGTTGTGAACGTGGACGTGCTCGCCGGTCGCGATCGTCCCGGTCGCGCGCCCGATCACCTGGCCGTACTTGCGGATCAGCGTTCCGGCCGCGATCGGCCGCACCGCGAACTTGTGTCCGGTCGGAATCTCGGCCGCGACCGCGACCGGCTCGCCGCCGAAGCGAATCGCCTGCCCGGCGACGAGCGGACGGAGAGCGACGGCGACATCGTCGTCGTCCTTCAAACGGAGGGCTGCACCCTCGTCCGAAAGCGCCATGTGGGCGCTACCAATCGTCGGGTCAGCGGACAACTCCTGCGTGCCGCCCGGCGCCCGCGCGCTACTGGGTGGTGAACGACCCGAAGTTTCCGGTGACCTGCGTGAAGCACGCCACGTGCGCCAAGTCGATGCTCTGGCCCGTGACCGTGTAGGTGACGCCGGACTTCAGCACCGGGATGGGGATCGTCACGATGCCGCTCGAGGGGAACACGCCGGAGAGCGGCGGGGCCGCATGAAGGCTGGCTGAGCCGTCGCTCGGCGCGAGGGTGACCCCGAACTGGACCACCGCGGCATTGCCGTACGCGACGCTGATCTGTCCGATCGCCGGTGAGACGCCGGTCGCGCCTCGCGCCGGCGTCATCAAGTTCGCCTGAGAGTCGACGAACGCGACCTGAGGGCAGGGACCCGTCGCGCTCCCGCCCGGAGCCGCCGCTCCGCCGCCGGAGCAGGCCGTGAGAACGAGCAAACCGGCCCAGCCGAGGAGTGCACACCGCATGCGCCGTCCCTTGGCAAGCGCCACGCGAGGGACCTGTCGAGTCATCGGACAACTCCGGGGCGCAATGGACGCGATCCGGGTTCAGCCGCGCGAGATCAGCTCGATCACGGAGTCACGATGAGCGCGATCCCGGCCAGGCTGGTCAGCGATACGCTGACCGTCCCTGCGATCGCCGATGTCGCGGCGGCGGCGCGCGCCACGCTGGCGCGCGTCCTCGCCGGCGCGCGGCTCGCGCCGGGCGCGCGGGTCGCGATCACCGCGGGCAGCCGCGGGGTCGCGCGCATCGACGCGATCCTGCGCGGCGCCTGCGACGCGGTCCGGGACGCCGGGGCGTCGCCGTTCCTCATCGCCGCGATGGGCTCGCACGGCGGAGGGACCGCCGAAGGGCAGCGCGCGATGCTCGCCCACTTGGGGATCACCGAGACGAGCACCGGCGCGCCGATCGAGAGCGCGATGGACGTCGTCGAGCTCGGCACCACGCCGCAGCACGGCATCGCGGTCGCATGCGACGCGCGCGCCGCCGGCGCGGACGCGATCGTCGTGGTGGGGCGCGTGAAGCCGCACACGGATTTCAGCGGCGCGATCGAGAGCGGGCTGCTCAAGATGACGGCGATCGGCCTGGGGAAGGCGATCGGTGCGGCGCGCTACCACGCCGCGTTCGCGCGCTTCGGCTACGAGCCGATCATCCGGGAAGTCTCCGCGCTCGTGATGGAGCGCACGCCGGTCGTCGCCGGCCTGGCGGTGGTCGAAGACAACCGCGGCGGGACCCACGCGCTCGAAGCGTTCGCGCCGGGCGAGCTCGTCGCGGGCGAAGAGCGGCTGCTCCGCACCGCGCGCGAGCTCATGGCGAAGCTGCCGTTCGCCGCGCTCGACCTGCTGATCGTCGACCGCATGGGAAAGAACTTCTCGGGGAGCGGGATGGACACGAACGTGACCGGCCGCGCGGTCGACGGCCGTACGCAAAAGCTGCCGGAACCGGTCGTCGACCAGCTCTACGTTCGCGAGCTCTCGGCGGAGTCGGACGGCAACGCCACCGGGATCGGACTCGCCGACTTCTGCACGCGGCGGCTCGCCGATGCGATCGACTGGGACGCGACGTATCTCAACGCGCTGACCGCCGCCCACCCGGCCGGAGCCCGGCTTCCGATCGTCTGCGCGCATGACCGCGACGCGATCCGGCACGCGCTCAACGCCGCCGGCGTGGACGACGCGGCGCAGGCGCGGATCGCGCGGATCCGCGACACGCTGCATGTCGAGACGTTCGCCGCCTCGGAAGCGGCGCTGGCCGAGATGCGGAACGACCCGCGCTACGCGGTGGGCGACGCGACCGGCGCGCTCTCGCTGCAGGGCGACGACCTCGCGCCGTATCCCGGAGCCGTTCTCGCCTGATGCGCGTCCTCATCACCGGCGGGCGCGGCTTCATCGGCGCCTGGACGGCGCGCGTGCTGCTCGAGCTCGGTCACGACGTGCGCACGTTCGACCTCAGCGACGACCGCACGTTGTTCGACGCGGTGACCGGCCCCGAACGCGACGCGACGGCACGGCGCGGCGCGGTCGAGCACCGCGGCGGCGACATCACCGATCCGCACGCGGTCGACGCCGCGGTCGAGGGCTGCGACGCCGTCGTGCACCTCGCCGCAGTCCTGATCCCGACCGCCCGCAAAGACCCGCTGCTCGGTGCGCGGATCAACGTCATGGGGACGCTGCACGTGTTCGAGGCGGCGAAGCGGTTCGGCGTCCGCGGCGTCGCGTACGCGTCGAGCGCGGCGGTGTTCGGTCCGAGCGACGGGATCCATCCGGAGCCGCGCACGCACTACGGCGCGTACAAGCTCTGCAACGAAGGCAACGCGCGCGCCTATTGGGACGACGCCGGGATCCCCAGCGTCGGGCTCCGTCCGTCGACGGCGTACGGACCGGGACGGGAGATCGGCGTGACGGCCGATCCGACGCTCGCGATGCGTGCCGCGGCCGAAGGACGGCCGTACACGATCCGCTTCACCGGCGCGACCGGGATGGACTACGTCGAGGACGTCGCGGCGATCTTCGCGCGCGCGGCGACCGAGACGCCGGACGGCGCGCACGCGTTCAGCCTGCAAGGCCAGCTCGCGCGCGTCGACG
>DASWSC010000252.1:0-6556 GCA_036402855.1 Candidatus Elarobacter sp.
ACCGTGAAGTTCCGTCTCGTCGGGAAGCGGGTCGAGCGGTTCATCGTCGTCGCCGAAGGGATGGCCGCCGAAGCGGAACGGCTCGGCGTCCCGCGCCGGAAGATCGCCGTCGTCCCGAACGCCGTCGACACCGGCCGGTTCCGGCCGCCCGCGCAGGCGGAGCGTGCCGCGGCGCGCGTCCGCCTCGGGCTCGGCGACCGGCCTGCGATCGCGTTCTTCGGCCGCGACCCGGCGATCAAAGGCGCCGACATCCTGGCGGCGGCGCTGCAGCGCGCGCGGCCGCTGACCGTGGTGACGGTCGCCACGCCGCCCGAGGCGGTCGCCGGGCTCGAACGCCACGCCGCCGTCGTCGCGCTGCCGCTCGTCGACGACGTCCGCGCGGTGCTCTGGGCCGTCGACGCGGTCGCGATCCCGTCGCGCGGGGAGGGGATGCCGTTCGTCGCGCTCGAGGCCTTGGCGTGCGGCGTTCCGGTCGTCGCCAGCGCGCTGCCCTGGGCGACGGAGCTGGCCGGGCGGAACCCCGCGGTACGCATCGTCCCGCCCGCCGACCCGGTCGGGCTCGCGGCCGCGCTCGATGCGATTCTGGCCGAGGCGCCGCGGGTAGAACCGGGGGCGGTTCTCGGGCTCGAGGCGTGGACCGAACGCATGTTGAGCCTGTACGATGCCGATCAGTAGAAAGTACATGGACGTAGCCAAGATCACGACGATCGATCAGATCGACGCCGAGCGCCCCCGCTGGGAGGCGCTGGAGCGCCGCGACCGGCACGCGACGCTGTTCACCTCGTGGGCCTGGCTGCGCGCGTACCTGCCCGTCACGCGCCTGCGCTGGAGCATCCTCGCATTGCGCGACGGCGCCGAGGCGGTCGCGTATCTTCCGATCGCCCGGGCGGGCTCGGTGTTCGACCGCGAGCTCTATCTGGGCGGCAACCCGTTCGCCGACTACACCGGGATGGTGGCCGATCCCGACCGTGAGGACGAGGCGATCGCCGCCTTCGCCGATGCGCTCGCGCGCGAGCGCTGGGACGCGTTCAACGCCTCCGACGTGAACGACCCGCGCATCGAGTCGATCGTGAGCGCGCTCTGCGAGCGCGGCTTCATGCTCGCCGAGACCGATTCGACGCGCTGCCTCTCGGTTCGCCTCCCCAAGACCTGGGACGAGTACGTGACGACGTGCATCAGCGCGAAGACGCGCGTGAACACGCTGCGCGTCGAGCGGCGGATGGCGGAGGCGCTGCCCGGGTTCCGCGCGACCGAGGCGTGCGCGGAGGACTTGGACGCGCACATCGACGCGGCGCTGCGCGCCCACATGAGTCGCTGGGGCGGAAACATGCGCAGCGCGCGCGCGCGGTTCGGCACGCTGTTTCGCAACACGTTCGAGCGCGGGATGGCGCGGATCTTCGTGTACTGGGACGGCGAGGAGCCGATCGCCGGGGCCGTCGCGTTCCTCGACGCCGCCCGCTCGTCGTTCGGCCTCTACATGATCGGGTTCGACGAGGCGTACGCGAAGCTCTCGCCCGGGAAAGGGATCGTCGGCCGCGCGATCCGCAGCGCGATCGAGTCGGGCTATGAACGGTTCGACTTCCTGCGCGGGGACGAGCCCTTCAAGCAGAACTACGCCGACGAGGTGACGATGACGCGCCACTTCCGGCTGGTGGCGCCGGGATGGCGTTCGGCCGCGATCGCCGTCGCGCGGCCGAAGGCGCTCGCGCTGAAGACCTCGCTCGCGAACGCGATCTATCGCGCGGGGAAGAGCCGCCTGAGCGCACCGCGCTGAGCGAGCGCCCGTTTCCATGGCGTGCGCAGCGCGTCGAGCGGCTTGAGCAGATCGAAGCTGACGCGCTTTCCGTCGACGACGAACCCCGTGGACGTCGTCCCGATCGTGTGCACGCCGTCGCCGAACCGTCCGAAGTGCCGCGTATCGATGCGGCGCACGACCGTCTCCCGGTAGGCTTCCGGGCAGAGCTCGTCGATGCGCGTGATGACCAAGCCCGCGCCGTAGCTGGTCGAGCAGTCCTGTCCAGGCCGGTAGAGCGCGCCGTCCACCTCGAACACGCCGCCGCCCGGCCGCGCGCAGGTGATGTCCTCGACGATCGGGTTCAGCGGATGCGAGAGCCACGGTCCGCGCGGGTTCTCGGCGTAGTACGCATACAACGCGAAGTCGGAGCCTCGCGAGGCGCGCGTGCAGAACGCCCACCAGCGGCCGTCATGCCGGAACAGCGTCGTGTCGAGGCCGTCGAAGCCGGCGAAGATCGCCGCTTCGCGCTGCCAACTCCACGGAAACGCGACGCAGAGGTACGGCGCAACGTCACCGCCTGCGGCGTTCTCGGGGAGCAGGTGCAGTCCGCCGTCGATCTCGAGCGCGTGCGGATAGCTCAGATGCGTCGGCAGGTCGATCACGACGCGCCGCTCGACGATCGCACCGTCCCGGCCGACGTCGATCGCTTCGATGACGCCGCGCCCGCGCACGTCGTCGTACTGCTCGACGAACACGACCCGGCGTCCGTCGCGCTCGACGACGAACGGGTCGGCGATGAACGTTCGCTTCGGCGGGTTCGGCAGCCAGCGGACCGTGAGCGCCTCGCCGGCGATCAGTGCGCGCGGCTCGATGTCCGCGAACCCGACGTTCCACTGCGCCCGCTCGAAGAAGCGCGGCACGAGATACCCGGTGAGGCGCACGGCGAGCGCGCCCGCGAAGCGGACGAAGTCCACCGCGCTCAGACGGCGGCGCGCGGCGGCCGGCCGTGCCTCGCGCTCATCGAAGCGTGCGCCTCGCCGGCGAGCGTCGACGACCAGCGCCGGCCACGTCGCCGCGACGAACAGCGCCCAGCGCAGCGTACTTCCGTACCAGCGCGTGACCCGGAACCGTCCGCGGCGCAGCACCTTCTCGCAGCCGCCGATGCGGCAAACCAGCGAGACCTCGGCGACCCATCCGCCCGCTATGATCTCCCGTGCGAAGGGCAGATCCGGCTCGTCGTCCTCGCCGAGCCGGAAGCGCAGGGTTTCCGCATCGCCGGCGTTCGCGGAACCGGCAAGATCGACCACCAGATCGGGGTCCCCCCCGGCATCCCCGCTGACGACGAGCGGCGTCGGGACGAGGGCCGGGCCGGCGAGCGACCGCGCTAGCCCGCGCGGACCTTCGTAGGGCGCGTCGCCGGCGACCACGGCGACCTCGACGCCGGCGAGCGCGCGGAGTGTCTCGATGCAGCGGGCCTGCCACGCCGGGACGACGGAGCCTGCGACTTCGACTCGAACTCTCGTGATCGCGCCCACTGGAATACTGTTCGGTCGCCTCGCGTGAGACGTGCAGCGGTCAGGGTATCCTGGAGCGACGGGCTGCCGACGGCTCGCTCGATGGAGACCTGCTCGCACTGATGGTACTGTGGCTTCCGGGCTGGAGCTCGCCGGACCGGCGCACGACCTTGATCCTCGGCGCAGCCGCCGTGGGCCTGCTCGTCACGGGGGTGGCCGCGGCGATCGGGACGGGCGACTACGCGTTGCTGTTTCTGGTGCTGCTGCTGGGCGCGGCGCCGCTCCTGGCGCTGGTCGCGATCCGCTGGCCGTACGTCTTTCCGTTCGGGCTGTACGCGCTGCTGATCCCGTTCGACGAGATCCTCGCCATCCCGGGGGCGGGCGGGTTGACGCGCTACCTCGCCCTCGGGATCACCGTCTTCCTGGTCGTCCACGCGTTCCGGCTGCGGCGGCTCCGGCGGCCGCCGGTCGCGATGGTGATCTGGACGCTCTTCCTCGGCTGGCTGCTGGTGAACGTGCTGCGCAGCGTCGACGAGCACGCGCTGACGACGCTGCAGTTCTTCGGCGGGCTGATCCTGTGCTACGCGGCGACGGTGATCGCGCCGATCGATGAGCGGCAGCTCCGCTTTCTCGCCCTCGCGACGCTGGCCGGCGGCGTGATCGCGGCGCTCTACGGCCTCTACCTCTTCCATGCCGACCCGACCCTCTACGCGAAGATGGGCTCGCGCGCGACGATCCAGATGTTCGGACGAACGCTCGATCAGAACATCTACGCGGACTCGCTGCTCGCCCCGTTCGCGTTCGCGCTCCTCGCGCTCACCCGCGCGCGCAGTCCCGGGATGATCTTCGCGTCGCTCGCGGCGGTCGCCGTGATCCTCGCCGCGATCTTGGCCTCGCTCTCACGCGAGGCGCTGCTCGCCGTCGGGGCGATCTCCGCGGTCGTGATCTGGTTCTCGCGGCGCCGTCTGCTCGGCATCGCGATCGGGATCCCGGCGCTCGGCGCCCTCGCGCTCATGCCGGGGGTTTCGGCGCGGGTCAGCGACGCGATCGCGAGCGGCGGCGCCGGCCGAACCTCGATCTGGAAGGTCGACTGGACCGCGTTTCTGCAGCATCCGATCATCGGCTGGGGAACCGGGAACTCGGTCGAGGCATACGACCGCTTCTATCTCACCGTGTACCAGCTGCACTTCGCCGGCTGGAGCCGCGAGCCGCACAACACGGCCCTCTACATCGCGGTCGAGCTCGGGCTCGTCGGGCTCGCGCTGTTCCTGGCCGGGTGGTACAGCGCATTCCGTCCGCTGCGCAAGATCAAGCGCGGCGACTCGCTCTTCGACCTGCGCGTCGCGCTCACCGCGACGCTGGTCGGGATGATCGTCGCGAGCAACTTCGTCGACGTCAGCACGACGAAGTTCTTCTGGCTGATCCTCGGCTTCGCGGCTCAGCTCCGCAACGTCGCGGAGTCGCGCGTCGAAGCGCTCGCGCCGGCGCAGGTCGTCTACGAGCCGCCGCCCGCCCCCGCCGTCCCCGTGGCGTGACGCTCCGCGCGCGGACCTGGCTCCTCGTCGCGACGGTCAGCGTGCTCGCGCTGGCGATCGGCGCGTACCGGTTTCATCACGACCGCCTGGCGTGGGATCCCGACGGGACGATCTATCTGCGCCTCACGCTGCAGGACCGCGGCGCGACGCCCGACGCCGCGCGCCGGGAAGCGAACGCGTACGTTCGGACGCTCCCGGCCGCCGCCGATCCCGAAGCGGCCGGCTTCTACACCGACGCGCCGCCGGCGTTCTACGCCGGCCAGTTCGCGCTCTATCGCAGCCGGCCGCTCTACCCGCTCGCGGTTTCGCTGCTGTATCCGCGACTCGGGCCCGACGCGATGCGCGCGGTGGAGGCCGCGGGCTACGTCGCGAGCGTCGTGCTGATGATGCTGTTCCTGCTCCGCTTCACGGGCCCGGCGCTGGCGGCGATCGGAGCGCTGGCGCTGGCGACGTCGCCGTGGGTGCTCGAGATGGCGGCGATGCCGGAGCCGGACGACGTCGCGCTGGCGCTCTGGATCGCGGCGCTGTGGGCGCTGTACGAATACTTCGGACGGCCCGCGCCGAGCCGTCTGCTCACCGTCGTCGCCGTGACCGCCGTGCTGACGTTCGTCCGCCCGGCGGTCTTCTTGCCGTTCGGCGCCGCGCTCGGCGTCTTCATCGGCGCCCCGCGCGGCTCGGCGGCGCGCACGGCGGCGCGCAACGCCGCGCTCGCGATCTTCGGCGTCGGCGTGGCGTTCGGACTCTACACGCTGCTGGTCCACGGGCCGGGGATCGCCGAGCAGATGCGCTGGCTCTACGACTGGCAGACGGCGGTCCACGGCCGCTTCACCGGACACGGCTTTCTCGTGTGGTGGGCGGGCGCGGTAGCGTTCAACCTCGCGCTGGGCGCGGTGGTCGAGACGTACCGCCACGCCGCGCTGTTCGCAATCGTCCTCGCGGTGTTCGGCTGGATCGCGGCGCGCCGCACGCTGGTCGCCCCGCTCGCGCTGGGCGGGCTCGGCGCCGCGGTGTTCGCGCTGCTGGTGAACCCGACGGAGCTGAACCGCACGGTGACCCTTCCGCTGACGCCGATCGTGGTGTTGCTCGCGACGATCGCGCTCTCCACGCTCGCCGCTCGACTCCGCGGAAGCGAAGCAGCCGTTTAGCGCAGCAGGATGATCGCGCTCATCGGCGGCAGCGCCGCCGGCGGCGTGCGCGTCACCCAGCCGGCGGTGCCGCCGGCCAGAACATCCTCGCCGCGCAGATCGAGCGCGCGCCGGTAGAAGCCGTCCAACTGCGGCATCGCGACCGGCAACGAGGTCGGGTTGACGACGGCCGCGCACTTGCCGAGGTAGATGCGCTGGTCGTAGCAGCCGCCGAACTCGCGCGCGTAGGCGCCGCTCGGCATCCGCAGCTCGTCGATATGGCTGAGCGCGGTGCGTGTCGGGAAGCGGGGGACGATCGAGAACTCCGGGAGCAGCGAGCTCTTCGACGCGTGCTGGATCGGCGCGGCGACGGTCCACTGCGGATCGTAGAGCAGCCACCACGACGCGAGCGCGTACAGCCGGCTCGCCGCCGTCGGCTTCCCGTCCATGTAGCAGAACGCCCAGCGCCGCATCGCGACGTTGTAGAGCATCGCGTCGCTCTGCGTGCGCCAGCCGCGATCGACCGGCTTCGCGCCGTGGTCGTCCCGGTAACAGCCTTCGTGGATGTTGCCGCGGACGAATGGCAGGCGCACGAACACGCCGCCGTACGCCGGCGTGTCGGTCGGATCGCCGCCGTTGATGATCAGC
>DASWSC010000253.1:0-7881 GCA_036402855.1 Candidatus Elarobacter sp.
CGGTGTGCCCGGAGGTCGTGCCAACCCGATGAGCAGCCCGATCGCGCGGCGGCTCTTCCGCGAGCGCTGTCAGTTCGAGAACCCGATCTACAACTACACGCCCCCCTTCGGGGAGCTGCGCGCGCTGAAGCGCGCCGCGCAGCGCTTCGTCGGACCGTTCGCGAAGCGCGCGGGCGAGGGAAAGGCGTCGAAGTTCGCCGCCGGCGACTTCGTGCGCGTCCGCGACGCCGAAGCGATCCGCGCGACGCTCGACGAGCACGACGCGCTGCGCGGCCTCGTGTTCACCCCGGCCCAATGGGAGAGCTGCGGCAAGACGTTTCGGATCGAGACGGTCGTGCGCCGGATGATGGACGACGTCGGCCGCATGCGCGCGATCTCCCGCACGGTCGCCCTCGAGAACGTCATGTGCGACGGTCCGCACGGCGACCACGGCTGCGGCCGGGCCTGCCCGCTGCTGTTCCGGGACGAGTGGCTCGAGCCGTCGGCTCCGGAGCTCGCCGAGAAGCCCGTCTATCCACGGTACGCCCGCGTGAAGCCGGCCGACGAGATCCTCGCGACGCTCGACCGCAACGGTCTGCGCGACGGGCTGATGTTCGCGCCCGAGATGACGCGCTACGCCGGCGGCCGGTTCCCGGTCTACAAGCGGGTCACGCACGCATCCACGACGGCCTGGCGCCGCGCCTCCGCCGAGACCTACGTCCTGGCCGGGGTGCGATGTCTCGGCGAGTCGCTCGGCCGCGACGGCCCGTGCCACCGCGGCTGCGGCCTCCTCTGGCACAAGGACTGGCTGGAGTTCGACTGAGCCGGGCTCGTCCCGGCACCGCCGCGCGGGATCAGGCGCCGCGCCAGCCCAGGGCCTTGGCGGCGAGCTCGACGCGGTTGCGGGCGCGGGTCTTGAGCATCATGCGCTTGATGTGGTCGTGGGCGGTCGACTCGGCGATGTCGAGGGCGCCCGCGATCTGCGGCGTGCCGAAGCCCTTGAGCACCAGCGCCAGGACCTCGAGCTCGCGCGAGCTCATCCCGAACTTGTCGGCCGCGTGCCGCAGCGGGTTGCGGGAGCGGTAGCGCTCGACCAGGACGCCGATCTTCGTCCCGGCCGTGCCGGTCAGCGGCGCGACGCGGACGACCATGAACGGGAGCGGCACGACCGTCGCCGCGTCCCAGGTCGCCGGGTCGTCGGTCCAGGTCGACGTCACGGCGCGGACCGCGCTCTCCACGACCGGCGGGAGCGAGTCCTCGGCCAGCTCGAGGATGTTCTGGAGGACGTCGTTCGGATCGTCGTTCGGGATCCACTTCGACTCGATCGTGAAGTCGCGGGCCAGGACGAACTGCGCCGCCGAGGCGCGCTCGGCGGTCCGCTCCTGAGCGCTCTGCTCGCCTTCGAACGTCGAGAGGCGCCGCATCAGCTCGGAGCCCGAGCGCAGCGTCCCCTCCAGCGCCTTGCGCTCCTCGGGCATGAAGGTACGCGGCCGGGCGACGATCGCCAGGCCGAAGATGATCCGGTCGACGCCGTAGACGGCGACCAGCCCCCGCATCCCGTCGAGCGCGATCATCGCGTCGGTGACGCGCGGGATCGAGGCTTCGGAGCGGGACTGGAGGAGCCGCTCGGCCTGGAGCCATTCGGTCTGGCGGGACGGGTTGCCATGGTCCTCGGCGAGGACCATCTCGTTCTGGAGCCCGTTCTGGTCGTACCGCGCGAAGACGACGTAGGTCGCGCGGACCAGGCTGCGCAGCTCCCCGACGAAGGCCCGCGTCCGATCCGCCTCGGGGACGGCGGTGATGACGGCGGCGGCAGGCGAGGTTCGTCGAGTGCGCACGGTGTGTTCCTATCCGCTTAGGCGCCGCGCCTCACGCCGCCCGCCTGGGCCCTACCCTCAGAACCCCCTAATTTGGGGAGTTCCTTCGGTACCCTCAAGGGTGACACTGTAGTTGCCCGGATAAGTCATCCGGCCTTCCCCAAAGGACTGAGGAAAAAAGACATGCTCGGATCGATCGCCGCCCCCGCTCCGTCCTCCACCAAGCCGGTTCGCGTCCTCGTGGTCGAGGGTCAGGCCCTCTTCGGCAAGGCGCTGTGCCAGGTTTTGGCGAGCGACGTCGAGATCGAGGTCGTCGGCGATGCCGACTCGATCACGAACGCCCCGCTGCGGCGCGCCCGTCCGGACTTGATCGTGCTCGACCTGGACGGTCACCACATCGAGTTCTCCGAGACGATGCGCACGGTCCGCGAGCTGGCCCCCCAGGCGAAGGTCTGCGTCCTCTCGACGCACGTCCAGCCCGAGGTGATGCAGCGCTGCCTCTCCGCCGGCGCCGACGGCTACGTCGTCAAGGACATCCTCCCGGCCGAGCTGATCCGGGCGGTGAAGAGCGTCGCGAGCGGTCATGCCTACGTCGATCCCCGGGTCGCCGGCGGGGTCCTGAAGCGCCGCTCCAACGGCTTCGGCCGCGCCGCGCAGAACGAGCTCTCGGTCCGCGAGACCGAGATTATCCGCCTGATCGCGCGGGGAATGTCGAACAAAGAGATCAGCGCGAAGCTCCACCTCTCCGAGAAGACGGTGAAGAACCACATCAGCCGGATCTTCGCAAAGCTGAACATCACGGCGCGTACCCAGGCGGCCGTCCACGCGATCAAGACGGGATTGGCCTAGGAGACCGTCCTTCCACTAGGACGCAAGCCTCCGTGTGAGAGGACCACATTGCGCGGTAACCGAGCAAACGTGGACTCGTACGTCGTTGAACCGCAGTCTCTGTTCGTCCCTTACCTCAGCGACGTGCTCGCACGAGCCGAGCTGCGGGTCGTTCGGGTCGCTCCGACCCTGGACGTGGACGACATCCGAGCGAGCCGGCCGGAGGCGCTGTTCGTCGATACCGACTTCCTCGACGTCGACCCCGCCGACGCCGTGAGCGCGATGCGCGCGGCGCTCCCGCGGGCCTTCATCTGCGCCTACACCGACGGCGAAGGCGCCCGCGCCGACCGCCTGCGGTTCGCCGGGGCGAACTGCGTCCTCTCGAAGCGCTCCGGCGCCGGCGAGATCACCGACGCGTTGCGCAAGGCGACGCGCAGCCCCATCGTCTCGGTCGCCGCGCCGGGCGACTAAGCCTACTCCGAGAGCGCCCGCACCGCCGTCTCGACCGTCTCGATGGCGGCGTCCGCGCCCAGCGGCGTCCCGAAGCGCGCCGTGATTCGCCATTTGCGCCCGTCCGGATCGTAGCGAAAGCCGACCGGAACCAGCGCCACCTGCTCCGCGCCGTGCCGCCGCGCGATCGAGGCGATCGTCCGGAAGCCGCCGGCGAAGGGCAAGAATCCGGCCGCGTCACGCGGCGGCGGTGCGTCCCGCCGGGCCGGGTCGATCGCGGGATAGCCCTCGGGGAACACCGCCACGACGCGCCCTTCGCCGAGCAGCCGCGCCGCCTCGCGCAGCCCCGAGCGCAGGTAGCGAGCGACCTCGGCCGCGCCGTAGCCCCCGCCGCGCTCCGCGCTCGCCGGGCGCACGATCACCGGCCAGCGCGCCGCCGCGCACGCGCGCTCCATCCAGCGGCGTTGCGCGGCGTCCGCCGTCCAGTCGAGCGCCACGACCAGGTGGACCGGGCGACCGGCGTGCGCGATCAGGACCGCGCCGTCGAGCAGATGGTGGTAGTGGCGCGCGGCGAGCAGGACGGGGCCGGTGGCCGGGACGTGCTCGGCGCCCTCGACGCGCACCGCGGCCGTCATCGTCCGGAGCGACCACCACGCGATCGCGCGCGGCCCCAGCATCCCGGGTGGCGGGTACGGCCGTGCGCGCGGCGCGCGAACGCTCACGCGAACGCGGGCTCGCGCGCCGTGCGGCGCAGGGCGAGCGCCGCCGGCAGGAGCGCGAGCGCGACGGCGGCCAGCGCGGTCGGCCACATCCCGGCCGAGACGCTGAGCACCATCGACCAGACGACATTGACGGCGTACACGACGAACGGCAGCCGCACCGGGACGGCGGGTACGGCGCGCTCGTTCCACAGCAGCCTCCCCGCCGCGATGAATGCGAGGCCGGTCGCGAACCAGCCGGCGAGATTGCGCAGCGGCATCCCGAAGTACGGGCCGCTTTCGTGCCAGATCCAGAAGTGGATGTATTGCATCTGCGGCGCCGCCATCGACGGGTCGAGGACGAGATCCCACGCCGTGAGCAGCCACGCGGCGAGCAGGATCGACCAGGTGGTGCGGTTCCGCCGGCCGCGCAGCGCCGCATCGGCGAGGATCAGCGCCGCGAAGCCCATCGAGAACCACGAGAGCGGGACGGCGACCGGGACGCGGCCGAGCAGCTTCGGGCCGAGGAAGCCGGTGTACTCGTAGCCGCCGAACGGCCAGCCCGTCTTGGTCCCGGTCAGCTCGGCGGCGGCCGAGATCAGCGTCGCCGCGAGGAAGAAGACGACGGTGCGCCGCGCGCCGAGCGCAGAGAACCCGTACGCCAGCATCGCCAGCGCGCCGAGCGCGATCGCCGCACCGCCGGTCTTGTCGAGCGCGAATGCGTAGAACGCCGCCTCGCGCGCGCGTCCGGCCCACAGTTCGGGATGCGGGATCGCGACCAGGATACCGAACAAGCCGCCGGCGAGCGCGAGGACATGCAGCACGGTCAGGCTCCAGGCCAGGCGCCTCACGCCCGCTCCTCGGCGACCAGCACGCGGCCGCGCCAGACATGGGTGCGCCGCAGCGCGCTGCGGACGAGAAGGATGACGGCGGGGAGATCGGCGAGCGGCGAGAGCCAGAAGAGGATGCCCGGACGCACGTACGCGCGGCGCGTCCCGGCGAGCACGCCGAGCCGCATCGCGACCAACGCGACGGCGATCGAGACGGCGATCCGCGCGACGGGAAGACGGTCGCCGAGCAGCAGCAGCGCGACCAGCGTCGGGAGCGGCAGCGCTTGCGCGAGGATCAGTTCCGCGAGCGTCAGCGCGAGCCGCGCCGGTGAGACGAAGCGGTCGCGGAGCGTCAGCGAGCGCGGCCAGTTCGTTGCGCACTCGCGCCACGATGCGTGCATCGTGACGACCGCGTCGCCTTCGTAGAACCCGACACGGCTGCCGCTTGCGGCCAGCGTGCGCGCGAGCGTGACGTCCTCGCAGCGCGACGCGCGCGCGGTCCGAAAGCCGCCGGCGCGCTCGATCGCCTCACGCCGCGCGACGAAGAGCTGTCCGTTCGCCTGCACGCGCGCGGGCTCGCGCGTCGCGACGTTCGGGAGCCCGGCGCGATAGACCAGCGTCGCGAGGAACGCCGGATGGAGCAGCGCGCTCCCCGCGTCGGGCAGCTCTTGGCGCGTCGCGACGCTGAGCGCGGCGAGGCCGTCCGCTTCCATCCGCGAGACCGCGCTCGCGAAGATCGTGGGACCGGCGCGAACGTCCGCGTCGACGGTGGCGACGAACGGCGCGCTGGTCGCACGGAAACCGATCTCGAGGTTCCAGGCCTTGCCGTTCCATCCGGGGGGCGCCGCCGGGGCGGCCAGATACCGCACGCGAGCGTCGTTCGCGGCGGCTCGCTGAACGATGGCGCGCGTGCCGTCGGCGGAGCCGCCGTCGACGACGACGATCTCCGCGATCTCCGGCCCGCACCGCGCGAGCGCACCCAGCGCCGCACCGATCCGCGCCTCCTCATCGAGCGCGGGAACGACGACCGCGACGCACCTCGCCGGCGCCTCGCCGCCGCACTGCAACGCCGCTCCGCCCGCCGTCGCGAGCATCCGCAGCATCGCGCGAACGCCGGCGAGCGCCTCGAGAACGACGATCGCAATCAGCATCGGCACCCGACTCCTAACCCATCGGCCCCCGCTTTCCTCCGCCCGGCTGCCCTCGCCGGCGCTGAGCGCCCGACTGCTCGCCCCTCGCCCTCAGCGCGCCCGTCTGCTCGCCCCGCTTGTCCGGCGCTGCCTAGTGGAGCATCCAGGGTTCGGCGGTTCGGCGGCGGCGGCCGCCGACGTAGAGGTACCGGTGATTGCGGACGATGCGCGGCGGCGCGGTGAGGATCGCGTCGTCGCGCTGCAGCTCGAAGACGAGCTCGCCGCCGGCGGTGAAGCGGAGCTTCCGGCCGTTGCCGTCGAGCAACACGTCGCGCTGCGTCGCTTCGGCGATCGGGAGCTCGGTGAGCTTCAGCGACGTGAAGCCGCCGTGCTGTTTGGGCGGGACGAGCGCCCAGCCGTGCAGCGACGAGAAGCTATGGTACGAACGCAACACGCCGCCGACGCGAATTTCGCTGCCGGACGCTGCAACGCGAACCGTCAGGACGCACGGCTTTTCGGCCCACTCATAGAGTTGCCGTAAGAAGACTCCCACCCGCAAGGTCTTTCCTTTCTCGAAACCATCGCGAAAGTACGTACTCTGTATCGGCAGACGGTGCCCCGAGTCGCGGCGACGAGTCGTTGGGCTTGCCGAACGGTCGCGGCGTCGCAGACGGCGAAGCGATGACGCTCATGGCTGTCGAGGCGACGGAGCTGCGTGAGGCGCTCGAGCGCTGGTTCGGGTTCCCCACGTTTCGCCCGTCGCAGGAGGCGATCGTCCGCGACGTGCTCGCGGGGCGCGACGTCTTCGCTCTCCTCCCGACCGGCGGCGGCAAGTCGCTCTGCTATCAGCTCCCGGCGCTGCTCACCGGCGGGCTGACCGTCGTCATCTCGCCGCTGATCGCGCTGATGAAGGATCAAGTCGACGCGATGACCACGGCCGGGATACCGGCGACCGCGCTCAACTCGTCGCTCGAGTGGGCGGAGCTGCGGCGCAGGCTCGAGGGCCTCGAGCGCGGCGACTACAAGCTGCTGTACGTCGCGCCCGAGCGCTTGACGTTATCGGGCTTCAGCGACGATCTGGCGCGCTGGAACGTCGCGCGCTTCGTCGTCGACGAGGCGCACTGCATCAGCGAATGGGGTCACGACTTCCGCCCGGAGTACCGCCGCATCGCGGCGCTGCGCGATCGCTTCGGCGACCTTCCGTTCTGCGCGTTCACCGCGACCGCGACCGCGCGCGTGCGCGACGACGTCGTCGCGCAGCTCGGCCTGCGGCGTCCGGCCGTTCACGTCGCGTCGTTCGACCGCCCGAACCTGGTCTATCGCGTGCTGCACGCGCCGCGCAGCGTCGAGGGGCTCGTGCGCTGGCTGCGCGCGCGGCCCGACGATGAGTCGGGGATCGTCTACTGCGGGAGCCGCGCGAACACCGAGAAGGTCGCCGACGCGCTCAACGCGGCCGGGATTCCGTCGCTCGCCTACCACGCGGGTCTCGACCCGGCGACGCGCGGCAAGCGGCAGGAGGCGTTCATCCGCGACGACGTTCGCGTGATGTGCGCGACGATCGCGTTCGGGATGGGGATCGACAAGTCCAACGTGCGCTTCGTGGTGCACTGGGATGTCCCGCGCAGCCTCGAGGGCTACTACCAGGAGACCGGCCGGGCGGGGCGCGACGGGCTGCCGGCGGAGTGCGCGTGGTTCTTCGCGTACGGCGACGTCGCGCGCGCGGAGCGCTTCGTCGAGGAGAAGAGCGACACCGAGCGCGTCGCCGCGCGCGAGCAGCTCGAGAAGATCAAGCGCTACGCGTACTCCAACGAGTGCCGGCGTCGCGAGCTGCTGGCATACTTCGGCGAGCACTACCCGCACGAGCGCTGCGAAGCGTGTGACAACTGCCTCGCCCCGCGCGCCTCGTTCGATGCGACCACCGACGCGCAGAAGCTGCTCTCGTGCGTCTACCGCGTGCGCGAGTCGCACGGCTACGGCGTCGGCATCGCGCACGTGATCGACGTGCTGGTCGGCGCGAAGACGGAGAAGATCGAGCGCTGGTTCCACGAGCGTCTGTCGACCTACGGGATCGGCAAGGACCGCGACCGCCGCACCTGGCGCCATCTGGCGGACGAACTGCTGCGGCTGGGCTTGATCGCGCAGGACGCGG
>DASWSC010000254.1:0-19940 GCA_036402855.1 Candidatus Elarobacter sp.
ATCCGATGTCGGCGATCACCGGCTCCACGAGTCGTTCAGCGCCGAATGGCCCGAGTCGTACACCCGCGAGGACTTCGCCTGGCCGAACGCGCTCTACGCGGAGCTCGTGCTGACGCGCCGCGGCCAGTTCTACGCCGAGCGCTGAGCGGCGGCCCGGCGCGCGAAGTCGATCGCGAACACCGTCTGGATCGCGGCGAGCGGAACGACGGTAAGGCCGTCGAGCGGTGCGCTCGACCAGAAGAACGGCCGTGAGATGGTGCCCTGGTGCATCATGAGGTCCAGCGCCACGACGTGGATCAGGTTCGGCACGATGGAGACGAACGCGACCAGGCAGAGCCGCACGAGATTGTAGGAGCGAAACGACAGCGTCACGGCGCGCGAGAGCCCGGCGACGACGGCGAACGACGGCCGTTCGCCGCTCAGCGCGGTGATCGGCGGCGCCAGCGAGAGCACGCCCCAGATGATCCACACGAGCGGCGCCGTGAAGAACGCAAGCGCGGGCGGATCGGGGAGCGGACCGAGGCCGCTCAGCGGGAACGTCAGATCGATCACGGTCTGCACGATGACCGTCGTCAGCAGCACCGGCAGCCAGCGCGGCAGCGCGGCGCCGGCGATGCGACGCGAGGACGCTTCGTCGCCCGAGAGCCGCGCCCTGACGCCGAACGCGACCGCGGCGACGGCGTACGAGCTGACGAAAAGCGCGGTGTACAGGAGGATCGTGAGCTTCACCTGGCCCTGCGGAGTCTCGGGCTTGAACCCGGGAACCGCGAACTCGACGATCGTCTCGGCCGCGAACACCACGGCGCTGAGCAGCACGTAGAGTCCCGGCCGCCGGGCGAGGACGCCGAAGGCGTAGTCGACCAGCCCGCCGATCGACGGCGGGAGACGCTCGGCGTCGCCCTCGATCACGCCGCGTGCAGTGCGCGGCGGACGAAGAAGCGCAGCGTCGCGGTGCCGGAGCACACGACGACGTCGTCGGGATCGGTGTAGCTTCGGCCGTCGACGTCGACGACATAGCGCCCGGATCGGAGGCCGTCGAGCGTCGACCGCACGACGCGTTCGCGCTTGTCTTGCGGCGCGCGCGGACCGAGCGCTTCGATCACCGCGCTCGCGACGAGATCGCCGACGCGCAGCGGTGTGGCCAGGGCGAACGCGGCCGAGGCGGTGCGAGCGACCGCTGTGACGTCGATCGGGACGGCGACCCGGAGCATACCGACGGGCCTCTTTCCCGAAAATTGCGGGGGGCCTCCCGGCAGGCGCAATGAAGGATCGCCGTGATGTCCGAACCGCCTCGCCGTCGCCGCTCCACGCAGCCGCCGTCGCGGCCGCCGTCGCAGTCGTCGAGCGTGCTGCCGACGATCGCGCTCGGGATCGGCGTCGTCGTCGCGGGGCTCGGGATCGGCGCGTTCCTTTCGGCGGTGCAGCACAAGGACCAGACGACGACGTCGACGCGAACGACGGCACGCAGCGCGCCCGTCGTCACGCCCGTTCCGCGCGCGACGCGCAACGCGCTCGCGCAGATCACGCCGCTTCCGCATCCGACGCCGACCCCGACGCCGCAGCCGACCGCGACGCCGCAGACGACCCCAACTCCGAACCGGACCGCGTCGCCGCAGCCGGCCGCTACGCCGACTCCGGCACCCGCCGCGACTCCGGCCGAGCGCGTCACGCCGCGTCCCGCCGCGACGCGCGCGCCGGCGACGCCCGGCGCCGTCACGCCGCGTCCCGCGACGCCGCGGCCGGCGACGCCGCGGCCCGCCGCGCCGACCGCCGTCGCGCGCGCGACGCCGCCCCCGCCGGGGTTCTCCGGCGTCGCGCAGACGACGGTGCGGCGCTATCTCTCGAGCTTGATCGCGGGGAACGAGAGCGGCGCGTACGCCGAGCTCGGCAGAGCGCCCGGCGAACCCGGCGCGAACCTCTCGGAAGAGGCGTTCATCGATCGCGGCACCCGCATCACGTCGATGCGCACGACGTCGACCGATGCGAACGGGGCGACCGTCGAAGTCGAGCTCACCTCGTCGCGCGGTTCGTACTTCGCAACCTATCACGTCACCAACGGGCCCGGCGGCCCGGTGATCGACCAGCACGACTACATCAAAGTTTAGGGACGACTGGGTATGGAGATCGAAGGTCTGCTCTCGACCGGTGAGGTGATCCCGCCGCCCGCGGACGTGCGGACGTGGTTTCCGATCGCCGATCAGGACGCGTTCATCGCTGAGACGCTGCGCGACCCGATCGCGTTCTGGCGCGACCGCGCCCGGGGGATCGCCTGGGAGATCGAGCCCCAGACCGTCTTCACCGGCGCGATCGACGACCAGCACTGGTTCCCCGACGGAACGCTGAACGCCACCGTGTCGTGCCTCGACCGCCACGTGGCGCGGCACGGGGGCGCGATCGCGTACCAGTATGTGTGCGAGAACGGCGCCGAGCGAACGATCACCTACGCGCAGCTCCTCGCGCGGGTGAACCAGCTCGCCAACGCGCTCAAGCTCGACCGCGTGCAACGGGGCGACCGCGTCTGCATCTACATGCCGCTGACGATCGAGGGGATCGTCGCGATGCTGGCGTGCGCGCGGATCGGGGCGATCCATTCCGTGGTGTACGCGGGGCTCGGCGCAACCGCGCTGCGCGACCGGATCCTCGACGCAGGCGCCGAGGTGCTGCTGACCGCCGACGTGACGTACCGCCGCGGCAAGGCCGTCGACCTCAAGTCGATCGTCGACGACGCGGTTCGCGGTCTCGATCTCGTGCGGCGTGTCGTCGTGCATCGCCGCGAGGCGAGTGCGCCCCCTGCGGACGCGCGCGAGGTCGACTTCGAGGCGTACTGCGACCAGCAGATCGAGGAGTGCGACCCGGAGATCGTCCCCGCCGAGCACCCGCTCTTCATCCTCTACACGAGCGGGACGACCGGGAAGCCGAAGGGCGTCGTGATGACGCACGGCGGGTATCTCGTCGGCGCCTCCGCGATGCTCGCGCTCACGACCGGGATCACGCCCGACGACTCGTATTGGTGCACCAGCGACATCGGCTGGATCGTCGGCCACACGATGATGGTCTACGGCGCCCTCGCCAACCGCTTTCGCTGCATCCTGCGCGAAGGCTCGGCCGACTTCCCGAGCGCCGACGCCGTCTACGAGACGATGGCGCGCTACCGGGTGACGAAGTTCTACACCGCCCCGACGCTGGCGCGGATGCTGCTGCGGCTCGGTCCCGGCGCGGCGTCGAAGCACGACCTCTCGAGCCTGCAGGCGATCTGGTGCGCCGGCGAGCCGCTGAACCCTGAGGCGTGGCGCTTCATGTGGGAGACGATGGGGCGCGAGAACGTCGCGGTCTGCAACCAGTGGTGGCAGACCGAGCTCGCCGCGCCGGCGATGGGCTTCTTTCCGACCGCGTCGATCCACCCCGACCGCAGCGGCAAGGCGCTCGGGCCGATCGAGTTCTCGGTGCGGAATGCGAACGGCGAACCGGCGGCGCCGAACGCCGGGGGACTGCTCGTGGTGGAGAACCCGCTACCGTTCATGTTCGCGACGGTGTGGAACGACCCGGGCCGCTACGCGCAGTATTTCAAATGGGGGACGTACGTGGCGGGCGACGTCGCGACGGTCGACGAGGCCGGTTACATCACGGTGCGCGGCCGCGCCGACGACGTGCTCAACGTCGCCGGACACCGCATCGCGACGGCCGACGTCGAGAGCGCGCTCGTCTCGTTCCCGGCGTGCGGCGAGGCCGGCGTCTGCGGTATCCCCGACGCGATCAAGGGCGAGGCGATCGTCGCCTACGTCGTGCTGCGCGCGGGACACACGCAGTCGGATGAGCTGGCAAAGCAGCTCATCGACCACGTGCGCCGCGAACTCGGCCCGATCGCCACGCCCGCCGCGATCCGCTTCACGGCGAAACTTCCGAAAACGCGCAGCGGGAAGATCATGCGCCGCCTGCTCAAGGCCCAGGAGACGGGCCAGGAGCTCGGCGACGTGACCACCCTCGAAGAGTAAGACCCTTGCGTCAGCCGAAGATCACGTAGCCGGCGACGGCGTTTTGCGTCGCGTCGGCGTAGGTGACCGAGCCGTTGCCGTCGGCGTCGATCGTGAACGTCGCGACGTTGGACCCGCCCTGCGTCAGCGTCACGGTGAGCGGTCCGGCGTTGCTGAACGAGCCGGACGCCGAGATGCTCTGCGTCGAGTCGGCGAACGAGTAGTTTCCGGTGGTGACGGTCGAGCCGCTGAAGCTCGCGCTCCCGTTTCCGGTGATCGCGTCGAGTACGGCGCCGCCGCTGAGTCCCCAGCCGGTGCCGGAAGCCGGCGGAACGAGGGTCAGCCCGGAGCCGGAGTAGGTGGTCGCACTGAGCGTCGCGTTCACGTTCCCGCTGCCGTTCCCGGATCCCGAGAGCGTCTCGTTGATCGTCGCGACCAGGCCCGTCGTCGTCCCGGCGACCGACTGGAACGACGCCGTGCCGCACTGGTACGTGCCCGTCCCCGTTTGAACGCACGTCACCCCCGAGCGGCCGGCGACCGCGCCGCCCACGCTCGGTGCGTCGGCCGCAACGACGGTGACCGTCGTCGACGTCCACGAGATCTGCAGGGTCGCGTAGCCGCTGACGGCGCCGCCGTTGCGCGCGTACTCCGTGGTCGAGCCCGTGATCGATCCCGACGCGGATCCCACGTTCGTCCCGTTCGGGAACACCAGTGTCGCGACGCGCTCGGGCTGCGCGCAATTCGCGTCATAGTAGTCGCGGTAGTTTTGCGTGTCGTTGCCCTGCGCGTCGGTCGTCTCGTCGAACGAGAAGCTGCCGATGCCGCTCGTGCCGCCGGGGCTGCAGTTCACGGCTTCGATGCGCTTGCGCCCGAGCAGACGGCGCGCGATGCTCATCGCGCCGAGCGGCTGGCCGCCCGGGAAGTAGTTGTCGGCGCCGAGGAGCTTCGCGACGGTGAGACCCGTCTGCGCGTCGGAGCGGACCACCGCGCGCGGCGCGGCGCCGCCCGGTGGAGTGGGGGTCGGACCGGTCACGGGGGACGAACCGCCCCCGCCGCCGCCGCACGCGGCGAGCAGCGCACAAGAAAAGATCGCCGTCGCCATACGCGCGGCAGCACCCGAATATCGCATACCGCGCTCTATCGGCGCTGCAGCGGCGATACCTGGCCCGAACAGCGCGGTCCCGTTCAGACGTGGAGGTACCGGCGGCGCAGCTCCTCGTCGCCGCGGACCTGATCGGGCGTCCCTTCGAACTTGATCTCGCCTTGGTCGATGATGTAGCAGCGGTCGGCGACGGCGAGCGCCGAATAGAGGTTCTGCTCGACCAGAAGCGTCGTGATCCCGGTCGCCTTGATCTCGCGGACCACGTTCTCGACCTCGCGCACGATCAGCGGCGCGAGACCTTCGGTCGGCTCGTCGAGCAGCAGCACCTTGACGTCTTGCAACAGCGCGCGGGCGATCGCGAGCATCTGCTTCTCGCCGCCGCTGATCTCGTCGCCCTTGTGCGAGAGGCGCTCGCGCAGGCGCGGGAACTTCTCGTAGACGTGATCGAGCGTCCAGCCCGGCTTGCGCGCGGTGACCTGCGCGATCTTGAGGTTCTCCGCGACCGTCAGGTTGGTGAAGATGCGTCGCTCCTCGGGGACCAGCGAGATCCCCATCCGCGCGATCGTCATCATGTCGCGGCCGACCAGCTCCTCGCCGTCGAGGACGACGCTTCCGGTGCGCGGCTTGAGCCAGCCGACGATGCTCTTGAGCGTCGTCGTCTTGCCGACGCCGTTGCGCCCGAGCAGCGCGACGGTCTCGCCCGCGCCGATCGTCAGCGAGACGTCGCGCAGCACGTGGCTCTCGGCGTAGTACGTGTTGATCGCGTCGACGCGCAGCCGCGTCTGTACCGCGCTCGGGGAGGGCGCCGGCGCGCTCACGGGTGCGCGAGCTCCGTCTCGGAGTGGCCGCCGAGGTATGCTTCCTGGACCTTCGGGTTGTCGCGGATCTCGGCCGGCGTTCCGGTCGCCAGCACGGTCCCTTGGTGCAGCACCGTGATCGTGTCCGAAAGACCCATCACCATCTCCATGTCGTGCTCGATGATCAGCACCGTCATCTCGGTCGAGAGCTTGCGGATCAGGGCTTCCGTCTTGCGCGCCTCGTCTTTCGACATCCCGGCGACCGGCTCGTCGAGGAGCAGCACCTGCGGCTGCGTAGCGAGCGCGATCGCGATGTCGAGCCGCTTCTTGTCGCCGTGCGAGAGGTCGCCGGCGCGCGTGTCGGCGACCTCGAGCAGCTCGAGCCGCGCCATCGCGCGCTCGGCGATCGCCTCGACGTCGTCGAGCCGGTACGAGCGGCGGAAGACTTGCAGCGCGAACGGTCCCTGGATGCGGGCGAGCGCGGCGAGACGGCAGTTCTGGCGCACGGTTTGGTCGGAGTAAAGGCTGGCCGTCTGGAACGCCTTCGCGATCCCGAGGTGGACGCGCGCGGTGCCGCTGGTGCGGCTCACGTCGCGGCCTTTGTAGTCGATCGTCCCGGTCGTTGGCGCGGTCGTCCCGGAGATCAGGTTGAAGAACGTCGTCTTCCCCGCGCCGTTCGGGCCGATGACCGCGCGTAACTCACCCGGCTCGACGCGGAAGTCCACGTCGCGAACGGCACCGAAGTGCCCGAAGAACTTGCCGAGCTTGAACGTCTCGATGATGCTCATCGGCCCGGCGCGATGCCCTTCGGCGGCCGGCTTGAGCAGCGGATCGGGCTCCTCGGTCGGAAGCCGCAGCGAGCGCGCGAAGAGCGCGCGCGGGTTCTTCTCCGGCCGCTTCAGGATCCCGAAGACGCCGCGCGGCAAGAACACGATGACGCTGACGAAGATGAGCCCTTCGATCAGCCGCCACGCCGGCGTCTTCGCGGAGAGCACGTTCTCGAGGAACATGATCACCGCGGTGCCGGCGACCGGACCGAAGATCGTCTGCACGCCGCCGACGACCGTGTAGATGACGAACGAACCGCTGCGGTCGATGCTGAGCGCGTCGATCGGGACGCTGCCGTCGTAGAGCGCCCGCAGCGCGCCGGCGAGCCCGGTGAGCGCGCCGGAGATCGTGAACGCGGCGAGCCGGTAGGCGGCGGCGTTGAACCCGATCAGCGTGCTGCGCTGCTCGTTCTCGCGGATCGCGTCGAGCACCTCACCGAACTGCGAGCGCGTCAGCGCGCGGAAGAAGATCAAGACCAGCAGCAGCACGATCCCGGCGAACACGTACCACACGCGCAGCTCGCCGAGATCGCCGAAGACTCCGAGGTTCATCGAGGGCAGGTGCGCCGTGAGGTCGATGTGCCACGGGCCGATCGGCAGGATCGCGTTCGGCAGTGCCTGGAGACCGTCGTCGCCGTTCGTCCAGTCCTTCGCCTGCTCGACGACGAAGTACACCATCTGACCGAACGCGAGCGTGAGCAGGGCGAAGTAGATGCCGTAGAGCCGAACGGTGAGCGCGCCGACCAGCAGCGCGATCAGCATCGTCACCAGCATCGCGCCGAGCACCGCCAGCCAGACGTTCGGGTGGTCGGGCATCGTGCGCAGGATCAGGATCGCCGCGACGTATCCTCCGCCGCCGTAGAACATCGCGTGCCCGTACGAGAGCGTCCCGGCGTAGCCGAGGAGCAGGTTGAACCCGATCGAGGCGACGCTGACGATCGCGATCTGCGTCGCCAGCGTCGAGTACCCGCCGAGCGGGTGGAGGATGAAGGGGAACAGCGCGATCCCGATCGCGCAAAGCGCGGCGAAGCGCAGGTCGCGCGCGAGCACGCCGCCGCGTTCGCGGGCGGCGGGTCCCGCCTCGTTCGAAGGACCCATCATGACTGGCGGATGACCTCGCTCTCGCCGAGCAGACCCTGCGGCCGGAACAGCAGCACGAGCGCCATGCAGAGGTAGATGACCACCTGCGAGGCGGGGGCATAAGCCAGGTTCGTGAGGCTCTGCAGCTCACCGATCAGCAGTCCGCCGAGCACCGCGCCCCAGAAGCTGCCCAGACCGCCGACGACGACCACGACGAACGAGGGGACGAGGAACGCGAAGCCGGTCGCCGGGTCGATCCCGTAGATCGGCGTCGCCGCGGCGCCGACGAGCCCCGCGACAGCGGCACCGAGGGTGAAGATCACCGTCGACGCCTGCCTGATGTTGCCGCCCAAAAGCTGGACCATGATGCGGTCGCGGATCCCGGCGCGCACGAGCAGCCCGTAGTTGGTCCGCTCGATGAAGAGCCACAGCAGCGCCAGCATCACGATGACGCCGGCGCCGAAGAGCAGACGGTACGCGGGGTACGTGATCGGCCCGAGCGTCGCAGAGCCTTGCAGCGCGTCCGGCATCTTGTACTGCTGCGTCGTCGCGCCGAAGATCAGCCGCAGCGATTCCTCGACGACGAGCGCGATCCCGAACGTGACCAGGAGCTGCGCCGTGGGCGCCTTGTCGTAGAACGACCGGAGCACGAGCCGGTCGAGCAGCACCGCGAAGAGCGCGACCGCGATCGGCGCCGCGACGAACGCCCAGCCGACGCCGAGGTTCTGCGCGATGACCAGGCCGACGTACGCGCCGATCGCGTAGAAGGCGCCGTGCGCGAAGTTCACCAGCCGCAGGGTTCCGAAGATGATCGTCAGGCCGACGGCGATCGCGATGTAGACCAGGCCGAGGATCAGGCCGCCGAGCAAGGCTTGGAAGAGCGCTTCCACGTGACTCCTCGCAGAGATAAGGAAACGGGCCGGTGCGCCCGAAGGCGCCGGCCCGCATGGGTTTCGACGGAGCCTCGGCTTACGCCGTCTCCATCTTGCACTCGAGCCCGGCGACCGGAGCGACCACCTGCGGTCCCTCGTGCACCTCGAGCACTTTGGCGAAGCCGAAGCCGCCCGGCCCGCGCTGCGCTTCGGGGATCCCTTCGAGGACGAGGCACGAGTTCACGCCCTGGTGATCCTCTTTGCGGTACCATTCCTGTTCCTTGGTGAACTGGAACTTGGTGCTCTCGAGGACGGCGATGACCTTGGACGGCTCGATCGAACCGGCTTTCTCGACCGCCATCTTGTAGATGTAGATGTCGGCGTATGCGGTCTCGGCGCCGTTCGACGGCTTGAGCCCCGGATATTTCGCCGAGAACGCATCGACGAACTTTTTCGCTCCGGGGTACTTCGTCTGATGGTACTGCCAGTACCACGGCGCGGTCGAGACGACGTTGTCGAAGTTGTCCTTGGTGCCTTTCGCCATGTACTCGTCGACCAGCGGCACGAGGATCTTCGTCGACTTCGTGAGCCCGAACTGCGCTGCCTGATTGATGCACGTCACCATGTCGGCGCCGAACTCGGTCACGACCAGCACGTCGGGCTTCGCAGCCTGCGCCTGCTGGAGCATCGGCGAGAAGTCCTTGGTGCCCGGGAACGGCGTGAGGACGTTCTTGATCGTCTTCGCGCCCTTCGGCTCGACGACTTTGGTGATGTTGTCGTAGACCGAATGGCCCCACGCGTAGTCGGCGGTGATGTGGAACCACTTGCCGGTGCCGTATTTCGTCACGAGCGTCCGCGCCAGCGACTGGGCGCTCATGTACGCGTCGTTGTAGCGGCGGAACGTGTGCTTGTGGCAGTTCTGGTTCGTCGTCTCGTCGCCGTGCGTGAGGGTCGCCATGAAGATGGTTTTCTTCTGCTGGCACAGCCCCGAGACCGCGACTGCGGTACCGGTCGAAGAACCGCCGGTGATCATCACGGCGCCGTCGCGCTCGATCATGCGCTGCGCGTTCTCCGTCGCGACGCCGGCCTTCGTCTGATCGTCGCCTTCGGTCGTCTTGATCTTCATCCCCATGATGCCGCCCTTGGCGTTGATCTCGTCGATCGCCAAGTGGTAGGCGCGGAGCTGGTCTTGGCCTTGCTCGGCGTACGGTCCCGACTGCGGAACGTTGAGGCCGATGGTGATCTCTTTGGTGGGGGCCGCGATGACGTACGGGCCTCCACCGAACGTAAGCGCGGCGACCCCGGCAGTGCCTGCGACGAAACGTCCACGTGAAAGGGATTGCTTCACGAGCGGAACTCCTGAGAGAAGCAGCGTGAGGTGTGGACGGGGCCTCTTAGGTCCCTCCCAGGAAACTTCCCTCCGTCCCAAGCGGCGAGTCGCGGCAGAACCCTTGACACTCGCGCGCGCGGGCGGTATCGTCGCGGCACGTGTTCGACCATCTCGAACGGGCTTTCACATACTGAAATGGCCGAACTGCTCGGAACCGTTCGCCGCGCCCTGCGCGTCCTCGACTTCCTCGCCGAAGCGGAGCGGCCCGTACCGATCAAGCAGCTCGCCGGCGCGCTGGGGCTGAACATCTCGAGCGCGTATCACGTCATGAACACGCTGGTGGTGGACGGGTACGCATCGCGCGACGAGCGCACCGGCGCATACGGGCTCGGGGCGAAGGCGGCGCGGCTCGGCGACGCGTACGCGCGCGCTTGGCCGGTCGAGCCGGAGCTCCGGGCGATCGTGAGCGAGCTGGGCGCACGAACCGGCGAGAACGCCTACCTCGCGCTGACGCACGGCAAGGACGTCGTGATCACCGACATCGTCGAGTCCCGCCAGCGGGTGCGCGTGCACGCGCTCCACCGCGGCTACTCCGGCGACCTCCATGCGCGCGCGCTCGGCAAGGCCGTGCTCGCGCATCGGAACGGACCGAGCGTCCGCGAGCACTTCGCCGCGCATCCGCCGCGCCGGCTCACCCCGCGCACGCTGGTGACGATGACCGCGATCGAGACGGAGCTCGAGCGGGTTCGCCGCCGGGGTTACGCCGAGGACCTCGAAGAGTTTTGCGAAGGCGTGTGCTGCCTCGGCGCGCCGTTCTTCGCCCGCGACGGAAGCCCGGCGGGCTCGGTCTCCGTCTCCGTCCCCTCGTTCCGCTACCGCACCGTCCGCGGCGCGGCTCGCGACGCCGTCCTCGACGCGGCGCGCGCCGCCACCGCCGCCCTCGACGCCGACCACCGGAGAGTCTCGCTTGGCTAACACCATGACCGCTTCGCCCGCCGGGGCGCGCCGCGACCTCGGCGCCGCGCTGTTGCGCACGATGATCCGGATTCGCGTCCTGGAGGAGGGGATCGAGAAGCACTTCCTCGGCGGCGAGATCCCGGGCTTCGCCCACCTCTCGATCGGCCAGGAAGCCGTCGCCGCCGGAACCTGCGCGAACCTGCGCACCGACGACGCGATCGCCTCGACGCATCGCGGGCACGGCCATACGCTCGCGAAGGGGACGTCGATGCGCGGGATGGTCGCGGAGCTGTTCGCGCGCTCGACCGGGATCTGCAAGGGCAAGGGCGGCTCGATGCACATCGCCGACTTCTCGGTCGGGATGCTCGGCGCGAACGGCGTCGTCGCAGGCGGGTTCGGGCTGGTCGCCGGCGCCGCGCTGAGCGCGGTGCAGCGCAAGACCGACCAGGTCGCCGTCTGCTTCTTCGGCGACGGCGCGACGAACCGCGGGCCGTTCCACGAGAACCTCAACCTGTGCGCGGTGTGGAACCTGCCGGCGGTCTTCGTGCTCGAGAACAACCGCTACGCCTCGACCACCTCGACCGCCGAGACGATGAAGATCGCAGACGTCGCGACGCGCGCCGACGGCTACGGGATGCCCTCGGCGATCGTCGACGGGTTTGACGCGTTCGCGGTCCACGACGCGGTCGGCGCAGCGGTCGCGCGGGCGCGCGCCGGCGGCGGCCCGACGTTCGTCGAGTGCAAGACGTATCGCGCGCGCGGTCACTACATCGGCGATCCGGAGCGGTACCGCGAGAAGAGCGAGGTCGAGGACGTGATGAACGCGTCCGACCCGATCGTGCGGATGCAGGGCCTCCTCGGTGACGCGCTCTCGCCCCGAGCGTTCGAACAGCTCTGGAGCGAGGCGCGCGAGGAGTTCGCCGACGCCGTGGCGTTCGCGCGCAGCTCGCCGAGCCCCGAGCGCGAGGAGGCGTTCTTCGGCGCCTACACCGGCGACCGTGACGCGGGCGATCCGGTCAACACGATCGAGTCGCGCGAGCGCGACCGCTTCATGCCCTTCGCGCCGAACGTCGGCGCGGGCTCGCAGGGGAGCGGCCACTAAGATGGCGCGCACGATCTCGTTCTCCCAGGCGACGCTCGAGGCGATGCAAGAGGAGATGCGGCGCGATCCGACCGTGTTTCTGCTGGGCGAGGACATCGCGAAGCAAGGCGGGATCTTCGGCCAGTTCAAAGGGCTGCCGCAAGAGTTCGGCTTCGACCGGGTCCGCGACACGCCGATCTCGGAGGCGGCGCTCGTCGGCGCCGGCGTCGGCGCCGCGCTCACCGGCTGCCGCCCGGTGGTCGACATGCACTTCGCCGACTTCATCACCTGCGCGATGGACGAGGTGGTGAACCAGGCCGCGAAGCTGCGCTACATGTTCGGCGAGCAGTGCGTCGTGCCGATGACGCTGCGCGCCCCCGACGGGATCACCAAGTCCGCCGGATCGCAGCACTCGCAGGCGCTCGAAGGGTGGTTCGTCCACACTCCCGGGCTCGAAGTCGTCATCCCGGCCGACGCCGAGGACGCGAAGGGCCTGCTCAAGGCCGCGATCCGGAGCGACAACCCGACGCTGTACTTCGAGCACAAGGGGCTCTTCCCGCAGAAGGGCCCGGTCCCCGACGACGACGACTTCGTCGTCCCGATCGGCAAGGCGAAGACGATGCGCGACGGCAAGGACGTCGCCATCGTTACCTACGGCATCACGGTGGGCCGCGCGATGGAGGCGGCGAGTGCGCTGGAGGCGGACGGCATCGAGGCGACGGTGATCAACCTGCGCACCGTATGGCCGCTCGACTACGATGCGATCGTGGACGCCGTCGCGCGGACCCATCGGGTCGTCGTCGCTCATGAAGCGGTGCGGGTGGGCGGCGTCGGTGCCGAGATCGCCGCCTTCATCGGCGAGCACTGTTTCGACGAGCTCGACGCGCCGGTCGTGCGGCTCGGCGCGGCGCACGTCCCCGTCCCGTTCGCGCCCGTGCTGCAGGAAGCGATGTATCCCAAGGCGCCGATGATCGCCGACGCCGCCCGCCGCCTCGTCCGCCGCGAGCTGTAGCGCCGTGCCGGTAGAGGTCGTCATGCCGAAGCTCGGGCTCACGATGGCCAGCGGGACGATCGCGCGCTGGATCAAGCGCCCCGGCGAAGCGGTGCGCGAGGGCGAGCCGCTGGTCGAGGTCGCGACCGACAAGATCACCTACGAGGTGGAATCGCCGGCGAACGGGACCGTCGCGCACGCGCTCGGCAACGACGGCGACGAGTTCCCCTGCGGTGCGGTGATCGGAGTGATCGCCGTCGCCGGCGAGTCCGACACCCCGGTCGCCGCGCAGACGAGCACGGCGCCCGACGCGCTCGGGCCGGACGGCGCGGCCAGGATCCTCGAGGCGCCCCGGATCTCCGCCGCCGCGAACGGCGTCACGCCGACCCACGGGTCGTCCGCCGATCCGGCGGCCCGCGCGGGCACCGCAGGGAACGGCGCCCGCGTGATCGCGTCGCCCGCGGCACGACGCCTCGCGCGCGAGCACGGAATCGCCCTGCGGCACGTCCGCGGCACAGGTCCCCGCGGCCGCATCACCACGGCCGACGTGATCACCCTTCGACAAGCTCAGGGTGACATAGCGACACGCCCCGCCGCCCAAACCACGGACAGCCTCGATGTGGGAACGGCGGGCGGCCTCGATGCACGAACGGCGGCCGGCCTCGATGTCACCCTGAGCTTGTCGAAGGGTGCGCTTCCGTCGCGCCTTCCGGCCGGGCGTCGTGCGATCTTCCGCAAGATGACCGAGGTCGGGCTTCTGCCGCTGGCGCAGGTCGAAACCGTCGCGCGGGTCGACGCGGTGAAGGCGCTCATCGAGCGGCGCAAGGATTTCGGGTGGACGGCGTTTGCGGTCTACGCGGCGGCGCGGCTGCTGCGCGAGCACGCCGATCTCCGCACGGACGCGACGACCGGCGCACCGTTCGAGCGGATCGCGATCGGCGTCGCCGCCGACACGCCGTACGGGCTGATCGTCCCCGTCGTTCGCGACGCGGAGACGCGCGCGCTCGGCGAGATTCAGCGCGAGATCGTTCGGCTCGCCGGGCTGGCGCGCGACGGCGCGCTCGGTCCGGACGACGTCGGCGGCGCATGCTTCTCGATCTCGAACGTCGGACCGCAAGGCGTCGAACGCGTCGCGCCGCTCCCCGATCCGCCGCAGACGGCGATTCTCGGGATCGGCGCGGCGACGCAGCGTCCGGCGGTCGCCGAAGGCGTCCTCGTACCGGCGTGGATGCTCACGTGCGTCCTCTCGTTCGACCACCGGTTCGTCGACGGCGCCCCCGCCGCGCGCTTCCTCGCCGCGTTCGGACGCGCATGCGCCGATCCCGGGCTGTTGCTATGACCCCCCGTCATGCTGAGCCTGTCGAAGCATGCGCCACGGCCGGCTTGGTGCCTCGCGGCGCATCCTTCGACAAGCTCAGGATGACATTGGAACGGTGCCGGAAGACATTGAAGCGGCGCGGCGTGACATTGGAGCGGCGCGGCGCGACCCCCCGTCATGCTGAGCCTGTCGAAGCATGGGCCACGGCCGGCATGGTGCCTCGCGGCGCATCCTTCGACAAGCTCAGGATGACACTGAAGCGGCGCCGGATGACACTGGAACGGCGCCGGACGACATTGGATCGGCGCCGGATGACACTGGAACGGCGCCGGATGACATTGGAGCGGCTCGGCGTGACATTGGAGCGGCGCGCGACCACGTTGGAGCGGCGCCGGATGGCGTTGGACGTGCTTGGGATGGGATGCGGATAGATGGAATGGTTTGGGGAGCATAGTCCGACCGCGGTCGTGACGGGCGGGGCGAGCGGGATCGGTCGCGCGGTGTGCGAGTTGTTGTGCAAGGACGGGTGGCGCGTCGCGGTCGCGGATCGCGACAAGGCGGGCGCGGACGAGGTGGCGCACCGCATCGACGGCCATGCCTTCGAAGTCGACGTCGCGGATGAGGCGTCGGTGATCGCGATGTTCGACGCCGCGCTCGAGCTGTTCGGGGGAACGCTCGACGCGCTCGCGACGCCGGCCGGGATCGCCGATACGACGCCGTTCATGGACATCACGGTCGACCGGTTCCGGCGCGTCCACGACGTCAACGTCGTGGGAACGTTCCTCTGCATCCGCGAGGCGGCGAAGCGGATGCGAACCGGCGCGCGGATCTGCACCGTCGCGAGCGTTGCGGGAAAGCGCGGCGGCGGACTCTCCGGGACGGCGGCGTACGCGGCGAGCAAGGGCGGGGTGCTCGCGCTCACGCGAAGCGCCGCGCGCGCGCTCGCGCCGCAAGGGATCGCCGTCAACTGCGTCGCGCCCGGGCCGACGCTCACCCCGATGCTGGACGAGCCGTTCAGCAACCCCGGGCAGCGCGAACGCGTCGAGTCGCTGACGCTGCTCGGGCGGTCCGGTGAAGCGCGCGAGATCGCGGAAGCGATCGCGTGGCTTCTCTCGCCGCGCTCGTCGTACGTCGCGGGGGAAACCCTGACGGTCGACGGCGGCCTCATGCTCGACTGACCACGACCACGAAAAGGATGATCACATGACCCACCGTATCTCACGCGGCCGTTTCGTGGCCGGAGGCACCGCGGCGCTGGCCTCGATCGCCGTGATCGAATCGCCGGCGCGCGCCGCGCAATGGACCTACAAGTACGCCAGCAACGTCTCGCTCGACCATCCGCTCAACGTGCGCATGCGCGAGTGCTGGAGCGCGGTGCAGAAGGAGACCGGCGGGCGGCTCGAGGTTCAGATCTTCCCCAACAACCAGCTCGGCGGCGATACCCAGGCGCTGCAGCAGCTCCGCTCCGGCGCGCTGCAGTTCTTCACGCTCGACGGCGGGATCTTGCAGTCGGTCGTCCCGGTCGCTGCGATCCAGGGCGTCGGCTTCGCGTTCAAGGACTCGGCCGAGGCGTTTCGCGCGCTGGACGGCGCGCTCGGCGACTACGTCCGCACCGCCATCCGCGCAGCCGGCCTCTACGTCCATCCGAAGATGTGGGAGAACGGGATGCGGCAGATCACGTCCTCCAGCAAGCCGATCCGTGCGGTCGCGGATCTCTCGGGATTCAAGATCCGCACGCCTGCCGGCGAGCTGTGGGTCGACCTGTTCAAATCGCTGGGCGCGGCTCCCGCGCCGCTCAACTTCAGCGAGCTGTATACGGCGCTGCAGACGCACGTCTTCGACGGCCAGGAGAACCCCTACGCGATCATCGACGTGGGTCGTCTCTACGAGGTGCAGAAGTACGTCAGCGTGACGAACCACATGTGGTCGGCGTACCACTTCCTCGGCAACCAGGAAGCGTGGAACGCGCTTCCGCACGACGTGCAGACCGTCGTCGAGCGCAACCTCACCAAGTACGCGATCCTGCAGCGGCGCGACACGAACCTCCGCAATGAGTCGCTCTCGGAGAAGCTGGCACGCCGCGGGATGGCGATCAACCGCGCCGACACCAGCGGCTTCCGCACCAAGCTCGCCGCATCCGGGTTCTACACGAAGTGGCGCGACAAGTTCGGCGCGCAGGCGTGGGCGCTGTTGGAGAAGACGTCCGGCAAGCTGGCGTGATCCGCCCGCTCCTCGGGGCTGCCGTGCTGCTGTGCGCCGTCTCGGCGTGCGCACAGCAGGCGCCGCGGCTGCAGCTCCCGCTGCGGACGGAGGCCAACTGCGAGAGCAGGTCGGTGAAGCAGACGGCGATCAACGCGATCGTCGCCTCCACCGACGACACCGTACGCGACGGCCGTTACCCCGGCGACGCCGCGCTGCGGGCGGCGATCAAACGCACCGGCGGTGTGTTCGCGTATTGGAAGGACCAGCCGCTCCGCGCACCCGACACCGCCAAGGCGCTCGGTATCGCCGGCGAGCAGCTCCCGCTCGAGCGTGCGGTGATCACCAACGAAGTGCAGGGCTCCGATGCCGACCGCGTCGGGCGCTATCGGCCGGTATGGCTGACGTTCGCGACGCCGCGCGGCGAGCGAACCGTCCTCGAGCGCGCCTACGACGTGCAGAACGTCTGCATCGAGGGCCGCCGCCAGGCCTAGCGGCGCGCCCGCAAGCGCCCGCGCAGGTCGGGACCGATGAGGTTCTCGACCACCAGCGCCGCGATCAGCATCCCCGTCTCGATGATGGTGAACGCGCGCATCGACGGGATCCCCGGGCGCGCGACCAGCGCCGCGAGGAGCAGCAGCGCCGCGCCGACCAGGAGCCGCACCACGCCGCCGGCGAGAACGCGCGGGATGCGCGCCCCGCGCGCGACGTCGCGCGCGAGCTGGCGCGGCGGTCGCGTCCCGACGTCCCACACGACGAACGCGAGCGCGTCGAAGACGATCGCGATCGCGAAGCGCGCGACGAGCACCGCCGTCACGCCGCCGCGGCTACGACTCGGCGTCCGGCCAGGACGCGATCTCGCCGAGCGCGGCGCTCTTCAGCACCTTCAGCCCCAGCAACGCGCACTTCATCCGCGTCGGGCTGATCCCGATCCCCACGTTCTCGAGGACCGCTTCGCGCGAGAGCTTGGCGACGTCCTCGAGCTTCATCCCCTTGATCGACTCGGTCAGCATCGAGGCCGACGCCTGCGAGATCGCGCAGCCGCGCCCGCTGAAGCGCACGTCGTCGACCCGCCCGTCGTCGCCGACCGCAAGCTCCATGCGGATCGTGTCGCCGCAGAGCGGGTTCAAATCCTCCGCCGTCGCGTCCGCGTTCTCCAGGTGCCCGAAGTTGCGCGGATTGCGATAGTGGTCGAGGATGTACTCTTTGTAGAAATCGTCCATCGCTAACCCGTCACCCGCTGTCTTGTCACCCTGAGCTTGTCGAAGGGTGAGCCACGGCCGTGACGGTGCCTTGCGGCTCATGCTTCGACAGGCTCAGCATGACATTGGGGCTCGTCACGACATTGGGGCTCGTCGTGGCGTTGGACATCGGCGTGGGGTTGGGGGTCGGCGTGGGGTTGGCGCTCGTCGTCACATTGGGGGTCGGCGTGGGGTGGGGGGTCGGCGTGGGGTTGGGGAGGCGGAAGACTTCGGCGGCTTTTTCGAGGGCGGTGACGAGGGCGTCGACGTCGTCTTCGGTGTTGTAGAGGTAGAAGGAGGCGCGTGCGGTCGCGGGCCAGCCCATCTTCTCCATGAGCGGCATCGTGCAGTGGTGGCCGGCGCGGACGCAGACCCCTTCGACGTCGAGGATCGAGGCGAGATCGTGCGCGTGGATGTCGCCGAAGTTGAACGAGATGACGCCGGCGCGCTCCGCCGCGCCGCGCGGCCCGTAGATCGCGAGACCGCGCGATTCCAGCGTGCTCAGGCGTTCGAGCGCGTAGGAGGTCAGGCGCACCTCGTGGGCGCGGACCCATTCCATCCCGACCTCGGTCAGATAGTCGACCGCCGTGCCGAGCGCGATCGCGTCGGCGATGTTCGACGTGCCCGCCTCGAACTTCCACGGCAGCTCGTTGAACGAGGTCGTCTCGTACGAGACGCGCTTGATCATGTCGCCGCCGGTCAGGAACGGCGGCATCGCGTCGAGGAGCGCGCGCTTGCCGTAGAGGAAGCCGATCCCGGTCGGGCCGCACATCTTGTGCCCGCTCGCGGCGAGGAAGTCGACGTCGAGCGCCTGCACGTCGACCGGCATGTGGGGCACGGACTGCGCCGCGTCGACGAGGACGAGCGCGCCGGCGGCGTGCGCGCGCGCCACGATCGTCTCGAGCGGCGCGATCGAGCCGACCGTATTCGAGACGTGCGTCATCGCGACGAGCTTCACGCCGGCGAGCAGATCGGCGAGCCCGTCGAGGACGAGCACGCCGTTCGCATCGGCCGGGATGAAGCGCAGCTCGGCGCCGGTCTTCGCCGCCAGAAGCTGCCAGGGGACCAGGTTCGAATGGTGCTCGAGCTGGGTCGTCAGGATCGCGTCGCCGGGGCCGAGGTTCGCCAAGCCCCACGAGAACGAGACGAGGTTGATCGCCTCCGTCGTGTTGCGCGTCCAGACGATCTCTTCGGTGTGCGCCGCGTTCACGAAGCGCGCGACCTTCGCGCGGGCCGCCTCGAACAGGTCGGTGGCGCGTGCGGCGAGCTCGTAGACGCCGCGGTGGATGTTCGCGTTGTCGTTCTCGTAGTAGTGGACCAGCGCGTCGATCACGGCGCGCGGCTTCTGCGAGGACGCCGCCGAGTCGAGGTAGACGAGGCGCTTGCCGCGCGACGTCGGCTTGGCGAGGATCGGGAAATCGGCGACGATCGCCGCCGCTTTGGGGTCGGTAGTCGCGATCATACGCCGATCTCCGTCGCGTCGTCGATCTTGCGGTCGAGCGCGGTGCGGATCTCGTCGCGCAGCGCCTCGCCGGGGAAACGCGCGATCACCGGCTCGAAGAACCCGAGGGTGATCAGCCGCAGCGCCTCGGCGCGCGCGATCCCGCGGCTGCCGGCGTAGAACAGCGCGTCCTCGTCGAGCGAGCCGACGGTCGCGCCGTGGAACGCCTTGACGTCGTTGGCGGCGATCTCGAGCGCGGGGATCGAGTCGATGTGCGCGCGCTTCGAGAGCAGCAGCGCGTCGTCACGCAGCGACGCATCGCTCCCGTGCGCCTTGGGGCGGATGACGATGTTGCCGGCGTAGCGGCCCTGGCCGCGGTCCGTCGCGGCGCTGCGCACCACGGTGTCCGAGGTCGTCGGGCCGACGGTGTGGTCGACGCCGGAGGTCAGGTCGACGTGCTGCATCCCGGTGTTGAAGAAGAGCGCCGACGCTTCAGCCCGCGCGCCGGGATGATCGAGGCGCGCATCCAGGACGCTGCGCACCAGCGCGCCGCCCAGCTCGGCGAGGTGCCAGCGGACCTGCGCATCGCGCTCGCAGCGCGCGCCGCGCGAGAACATGATCCGCGCCGCTTCGCCCGCCTGCTGCACGACGGCGTAGTCGAGCTCGGCGCCTTCACCGACGTGCGCTTCGACGATCCCGCAGACGAACGGATCGCCGTCGCCGACGTGACGCT
>DASWSC010000255.1:0-7446 GCA_036402855.1 Candidatus Elarobacter sp.
GCGTCGGGAAGACCGCGATCGTCGAGGGTCTCGCGCAGCGGATCGCGCACGGCGACGTACCGCAGGCGCTGCGCGAGAAGCGCGTGCTCGCGCTCTCGCTCGGCCCGCTCGTCGCGGGGACGAAGTACCGGGGCGAGTTCGAGTCGCGCGTCAAGAAGATCGTCGACGAGATCAAGCGCGCCGGCCGCGACATCATCCTGTTCATCGACGAGCTCCACACGCTGGTCGGTGCCGGGGCGGCCGAAGGTTCGCTCGACCTGAGCTCGATGATCAAGCCCGAGCTCGCGCGCGGCGAGCTGCAATGCATCGGTGCCACGACGTTCGACGAGTACCGCAAGTACGTCGAGTCGGACGCCGCGCTGGAGCGCCGCTTCCAGCCGGTGCAAGTCGACGAGCCGACGATCGAGCAGACCGTCGCGATCTTGCAAGGACTCCGTCCGAAGTACGCGGCGCACCACGGCGTGACGATCGACGACGAGGCGCTCGAAGCCGCCGCTGCGCTGGCCGCACGCTACATCGCCGACCGCTACCTCCCCGACAAGGCGATCGACGTCGTCGACGAAGCGGCGGCGGGCGCCGCGATGCACGGCGACCGCCGGGTCGGCGTCGACCGCGTCGCGGCGGTCGTCTCGCGCTGGACCGGGATCCCCCAAGGGACGCTCACCGATGCCCAGCGCGCCGGGCTGCTCGCGCTGGAAGAGCAGCTCTCCGCACGCGTCGTCGGCCAGGACCTCGCCGTCCGGTCGGTCTCCGAGGCGATTCGCCGCGCCCGGGCCGGGCTCAAGGACCCGCGGAAGCCGGTCGGCGGCTTCCTGTTCGTCGGACCGAGCGGCGTCGGCAAGACGGAGCTGGCGCGCGCCCTCGCGCACGCCCTGTTCGGCACCGACGACGCGCTGATCCGGCTCGACCTCTCGGAGTACACCGAGGCGCACACCATCTCGAGGCTGCTGGGCGCGCCGCCCGGATACCAGGGCCACGAGGAGGCGGGGCAGCTCACCGAGCCGATCCGCCGGCGTCCGTACTCCGTCGTGCTCTTCGACGAGATCGAGAAGGCGCACCCCGACGTCGCGGCGATCCTGCTGCAGATCCTCGACGACGGCCGCGTCACCGACGCGAAGGGCCGCACGATCGACTTCCGCCACGCGATCGTCGTCCTGACGTCGAACCTCGAGCGCGACGAGATCGAAGGCAACCTCCGCCCCGAGCTGATCGACCGCATCGACGAGCTCGTGTACTTCAAGGAGCTCGGCCCGCGCGAGATCGAGCAGATCGTCGCACTGCAGGTCGCGCTGCTCGCGGAGCGCCTCGGCGCGCACGCGATGCGGCTCGATCTCTCCGACACCGCGCGCCGGTTCCTGGCGAACGAGTCGTCATCGACCGGGAGCGGAGCGCGCTACGTCGCGCGCGCGATCGCCCGTCACGTCACCACACCGCTCTCGGAGGCGATCCTGCGCGGACGCCTCGCGAGCGGGCACACCGCGCGCGTCGACTACGACGGCAGCGCGATCACCGTCGAGGCCGCCGCATGAACCGCCTCCTTCTCGCCGCCGTCCTGAGCGCCGCGCTGACCGCGAGCGCGGCGGCGCAGACCGTCCCGCCGCCGAACATGCCGCCCGCCCCGGGGACCCCGACGGCGAACCTCGTGCTCGACGCCATGCTGGCGACCGCGCGCGCCGCGTCGATCAACCCGGGCGCCGCGCAATCGGCGCAGCTCAACTCGAACGCCGCGATCCAGCGCTACAACATGGGCGACGTCAACGGCGCGCGCGCGGCCGCCATTCAAGCGCTGATCGAAGCGAACCGCCTGCCGCAGACGAGCAACCCGGTGCTGCAGTCGACGATTCCGCAGACCAGCTACCTGAAGACGCAGCCGTTTCCGATCGCCGGCGGCAGCGTCGCGGCGATCGACGCCGAGGCGTTCGTCGCGCAGGCGCGCGGCGCGGTGTTCGCGTGCACCCAGGTCCACTCGCAGAGCACGGGCGCCGCGACGCAGCACTTGAACAACGCCGTCGGCGACGAAAAGGCCGGCCGCTACCAGCAGGCGCGAACCGAAGCGCGCACCGCGGTCGATCTCTGCGCCGCCGCGCAGCAGCAGCTCAACCGGCAGCCGTAGTCGCCGCGGCGCGCGCCCGTAGCACGGGCAGCGCGGCGACGACGAGCGCGACGGCGGCGATCACCGTGGCGAACCCGAACAGCAGCGAGGAGCGCGCGGCGATCGCGCCGACCGCGAGCGCCGGGAGCGCGAACGCGAGGTACGCCGCGACGTAGAGCCGCGCGAACACGCGCGCGCGCTGACCGCGGCAGACGGCCGTCGCCACGACGATCCCGCTCGCGAACGAGAGGGCGCCGCCGCCGCCGACGAGCAGCGTCGAGAGCGCGACGAGCGCCCAGCCGAGCCCGCCGTGGAGCGCGGTTCCGGCGACCAGCGTGACGAGACCGATCACGACGGTGAGCGGCGCAGCGATCCCGTCGCGCTCCGGAACGATCCGCCGAACCGCGAGCAGCGAGGCGATTCCCGCGAGCTGCACCGCCGAGATGACGAGCGCGCCCACCAGCGGATCGCGCGCGTGCAGCGCGGCCGCCAGAAACGCGGGGACCATCGAGAGATACAGCGAGACGCCGACCCATCCCACGAACGTCACCGGGAGCGCGTACCCGAGCGCGCGCGAGACGACCGAGGCGGGGAGCGGCGTCTCGTGCTCGGCCGCGGCACCGGCACGCGAGGCCGAAGGCAGCAACCGCAGCAGCGGCAGCGCCACGATCGTGAGCGCGATGAGCGGCCAGTACGCCGCCTCGAGCCCGGCGCCGAGATCGTACGCGGCCGCGACGACGAGCGGACCGGCGAAGATCCCGCAGCTCGACGCGACCGCGGTCAGCGTCCCGGGCGCGAGCTTCCCGCGATACGTCTCCGTCGTCGCGGCGACGATCGCGCCGCTCGCGATCCCGACGCCGGCGCCCTGCAGCAAACGCGCCGCGATGAGCGCCGGCAGCGCGGTCGCGTGCGAGAACGCGGCGAGGCCGCACAGCGCGAGGCCCAGACCGGCCCCGATCGCCGCTCGCCGCCCGATGCGGTCGGCGATCCCGCCGAACAGCAGCAGCACCGGCAGCAGCGTCGCCACGTACACCGCGAAGACGAGGCCGACCTCGCCGGTCGAGAGACCCCACGACGACCGGTACGCGACGAACATCGCCGTCGGCGCCGTCGTCCCGGCCATCAGGATCGCCAGCGACGCGAGCGCCGCGAGCGTCCTCGGGTTCATCGCATCACCGCGCTACTTCAGCGCGTCTTTGATCGCGTTCTCGATCTCCGTGGGGTTCATCTCGCCGAGCCGGAACGTCTTGACGATCCCGCGGCGGTCGATGAAGACGTGGACCGGCATCGCGATCGCGTCGTACTGCTTCCCGGTCGCGCCGCTGTCGTCGATCGCGACCAACCCGTACGGATGTCCGTACTTCTTCTGAAACGCCTCCGCTTGACCGGGCGCGTCCAGCTCGTCGATCCCGACGACCTGCAGGCCGCGCTTCGCGTACTGCGCGCGGAGCCGTCCGATCGAGGGCGCCTCGGCGTTGCACGGCCCGCACCACGACGCGAAGAAGTTCACGTAGACGGGCTTCCCTTTGAGCCCATCGAGCGTGACCGGCCGCCCGCCGGGGGACGGCAAGCGAAACGGCGGCGCCGGCTTTCCGACTTGCGGGAGCGCGAGCGCGGGCAACGGAGCAAAGGCGAGGAGGGCGACGAGGACGGCCGGGATGCGCACGGTGCTAAGAACGCCCTGGTCGAAGCGCAGGGTTCCGCACGAGCGAGGGGACGCCGGCTGAGCTCATACCACCGTCGGGAACTTGACGGTCGCCGCGTCGTCGCGCATCTGCGCGATCAGCTCGTCGACGGAGGCGAAGCGCCGCTGCGCCCGCACGAAACGGAAGTCGCGCAGCGAGAGCTCCTCGCCGTAGAGCGCGCCGTTGAAGTCGAGCAGCCACGCCTCGACCGTTCGAGCGGTGCCGTCGAACGTCGGGTTGGTCCCGATCGAGACGAGTCCGAGGTAGTCGCGCCCGTCGTGCCGCCCCGTGACGCGGTAGACGCCGTCGGGCGGCAAGAGCTTCTTCGGGGGGACCGCGACGTTCGCGGTGGGGTACCCGAGATCGTGGCCTCGGCCGGCGCCGAACGTCACCGCGCCGCGAACGGTGTACGGTGCGCCGAGCAGCCGGTCCGCGGTCTCGAGATCGCCGGCCTGGATCGAGGCGCGGATCCGTGTCGAGCTCACGCGCTCGCCGCCTTCCAGCGTGTTCGGAACGCCGACGGCTTCGCGGCCGGACGGCGCCAGGTGCGCGCGCGCGAACGCGACGTCGCCGGCGCGCTTGTGCCCGAAGCGGAAGTTCTCGCCGACGACCATGACGCGCGCGTTCAGCTTGCCGGCCAGCGCCTCGTCGAGGAACCGCTCGGGCGACATCGACGCTACCGAGGCGTCGAACGGGATGATGAACGCTTCGTCGATCCCCGCGCGCGCGAACGCGTTGACGCGCTCCTCGAGCGTCGCGATCATCGGCGGCTCCTGACCGGGCCGCAGAAACGCCGTGGGGTGCTCGCGAAACGTGAGCACCGCGGTACGCTCGCGCGCCTGCCGGAGCCGGAGCGCCTCGCGCACGATCGCCCGGTGCCCCCGATGAAAGCCGTCGAAGAAGCCGATCGCGACGACGAACGACCGCTCCGGCGGCCGCTCGGGAAACGCGTGGTGCACCTTCACAAGAAGACCTTGCGCGGCGCGAGGAGCGCGCCGACCGTCTCCCCGACGCCGACCAGCGCGCGCGCCGAGTCGCGCACGAAGACGTGCTTGTCGGCGGGCGGCTGCGGGAGCGGGACCATCCGCCCCGCACGAAAATCGGTCGCCTCGCGCCCGTCGAGGACGACGGTCGGGATCGGGATGACGCGCTCGGGCGGGACGAGCGCGGCGGCCGGATCCTGCGCGACCTCGTCGAGCGTGCGGCTCTCCGAGAGCACGAACGGCCCCGACGCCTCGCGCAGCAGCGCGCCCATGTGCCCGACCGTGCCGCATGCGGCGGCGAGATCCTCGCACAGCGTCCGCACGTACGTCCCTTCGCTGCACGCGATCCGCAGCCGCACCACGGCGCCCTCGCGTCCGAGGACGCGCAGCGCGTACACTGTCACCGTGCGCGGCGCGCGCTCCACGATCTTCCCCGCCCGCGCCAGCTCGTAGAGGCGCGTCCCGTCCCGCTTCACCGCGCTGAACATCGGCGGTATCTGCGAAACCCCGCCGACGAACGAGCGCACGGCCTCGGCGAGACGCTTGTCGACGTCGCCCGGAACGGCGCGCTCGTCGACCGTCTCACCGAACGCGTCCCCGGTCGCCGTCGAGCGCCCGAGCACGAGCGTGCAGACGTACGCCTTGCGCCGGTCGGCGATCAGCGGGAGGAGCCGCGTCGCCTTTCCGAGCGCGACGGGGAGCACGCCCGCCGCCTGCGGGTCGAGCGTCCCGAGATGACCGATTGCGAGCTTTCCCGCCGGATCGCGGTAGATGCCGCGCAGCCGCGCACCGAACTGCGTCGAGGTGGGTCCGGCCGGCTTGAACAGGTTGACGAACCCGAGCACGAGCCGGGTTCTATAAACCCTGTGCGCGGAGCGCCGCGTGCACCGCCTCGACCGCGTCGGGCAGCGTCCCCTCGAAGGTGAGCCCCGCCGCCATGAAGTGTCCGCCGCCCTGGAGCGACGCCGCGGCGGCCTGCACGTTGATCTTTCCGCTCGACCGTAAGCTGACCCGAACCGCACCCTCGTAGGCTTTGAACAGCGCCGCCGCTTCGACGCCGTCGACCGCGCGCAGGTGCTGCACGATCTCCTCGGTGTCCTCGCCGTCGGCCTGACACGCGCGGAGCATCTCTTCGTCGACGTACGTCCAGCAATACCGGCCGTCGTCCTGAAGGACCGCGCGCTCCAGCGCCATCCCGAGCAGCTTCGTCGCCGCAAACCGCTTGTTGGCGAAGATCTCTTCGGTGATCAGCGGCTTGTCCGCGCCGAGCTCGATCATCTCCGCCGACATGCGGAGCACCGCCGCCGTGGTGTTCGTATGCATGAACGCGCCGGTGTCCGTCATGATCGTCGTCAAGATGCAGGTCGCGATCTCGGGCGTGATCTGCACGTTCAGCGCGTGCAGCAGCCGCAGCACGCACGTGCCGGTCGACGCCTCGGTCGGGATGACGTAGTTGAGCGCGCCGAAGTGCGAGTTGCCGAGATGGTGGTCGATGTCGAGCATGTTCCGGCGCTCGATCTTGGGCAGAAACTCGCCGGCTCGCGTGAAGTCGCTCATGTCGCAGAACACCCACAGCGTCTCCGCCGGCAGGTCCGCCGGAACGGCACGCGTCACGTGCTCCGCATCGGGCAAGAACCGCAGATTCCGCGGCACCGGGTCCTGCTGGAAGTACCCGACCCGCTTCCCGAGCTGCTTGAGCGCGAGCCCGAGGGCGAGCCCCGCACCCAGCGTGTCACCGTCCGGCTTCACGTGCGAGACGAACACGAACGAGTCACGCCGGCGCAGCTCGGCGACGACCTCTTCGGTGGTGTTCGACGTGACCGCGACGCCGTCGACGTGCGTGACGCCGTTCGTCCCGACCGATCCGGTCGTGCCAACGGAACTACTCATCGACGACCTTCGCCCTTTCCAGCGTCTTGTGCAGCGCGATCGCCTTCTCGGTGGTGCGGTCTTCGACGAACGTCAGCTCCGGCGTGTACCGGAGGTCGATCGCCTTCCCGAGCTCGCCGCGCAGAAACCGTGCTGCGCTCTCCAGCGCATCCATCGTCTGCCGCGCGACGTGCCGGTCGCCGATGATCGACACGAACACCTTGCAGTGCTTCATGTCCTGCGTGATCTCGCACCGCACGACCGTGACGAAGCCGAGCCGAGGATCCTTGAGATCTTCGCCGATGATCTTCGCCAGCGCCCGCTGGATCTCGTGATCGATCCGCGCCTGCCGCTGCTGTTTCACGAACCCGGCGTCCCCCGCCGGCCGGACCAGGCGGCACGCGCCCGCTCGACCATCACATGCTCTTCCCGCGCGACCATCATCCGCGCGACGACGATCCCGATCGCGCCGCCCGCGAGCGTCGCCCACACCGAGATCGAGCGCGACAGGTGCTCGTGCCCCGTGACGAGCGCGACGACCGCCGCGAAGCCCAACCCGGCCAAGATGATGCCCACCCATCGCCGTTCGAGCGCACGGCGACGAATCGTCGCACTCTCCGGCTGCGCATGCGGATCGATCACGCCCGTCCCTCGATACGTGAGGATGCTCGCGCACCCTTCGGCCCTTCGACAAGCTCAGGGCAGGCTAAGCTCAGGGTGACACGAGCGCTCAGGCTGACACTGGAATCGTGCCTGGCGTTCGGGGCGGGAACGTCGTCCCGCCGGGGCATCGAACAATTCCGCGGAGCCCGGAGGG
>DASWSC010000256.1:0-6688 GCA_036402855.1 Candidatus Elarobacter sp.
GTAACAGGCCGCGCCTGCCGAGGAGTTCCACCGCTCGATCGGATCGCAGCACGAACCTGCTCGGGCATAACTAAAGTTTGACGGAATCGAATACGTCCGCAAGCGTCCGTACGGATGCAGAGCGCGCCTGTCGATCAGACGGCTTGACCTATCCCCGCTAACCTATTATTTTGTATAGGTTGGAGGGCTCGCGGCCCTCACCCAGAAGCCTCGGAGGTTCCCGACGACCCGGCGAGCCGCCGGGTTTCGTGCGTCCGGAGGTTCCCGAACCTGAAGATCCTCGTCACCGTCAAGCTCGTCCCGGATACGAACGCCGACAAGCGCATCGATCCGGCGACCAAGCGTCTCGTCCGCACGGGCGTCGAAACGGTTCTGAACCCGTTCGACGAGTACGCGATCGAAGCGGCGCTCCAGCTCAAAGAGAAGCTGAACGATGGTTCCACGGTGACCATCGTCTCGATGACCCCGGCGTCCGGCAAAGAGATCGTGCGCAAAGCGCTCGCGATGGGCGCCGACGACGCCGTGATGCTCTCCGACGACGCCGTCGCCGGCAGCGATCTGTGGGGGACCGCGGTCGCCCTCGCCGCGACGATCAAGGCGCAGAGTCCCGACCTGGTGATCACCGGCACGCAGTCGACCGATGCGATCAGCGGCGATCTCCCCGGGATGCTGGCCGAAAAGCTCGGATTCCCGGGTCTGACCTACGCGCGCACGATCGAGGTCGCCGGCGGCCGCGTGCGCGTGCAGCGCGAGACGGACACCGGCTACATGACGATCTCGGCCGCGCTGCCGGCGGTCGTCAGCGTGACGAAGTCGGCGAACGAGCCGCGCTATCCGTCGCTCAAAGGCATCATGGGCGCCAAGAAAAAGGAGATCAAGCAGCTCGCGGCCGCCGACATCGGTTTGACCGTCGCCGTCGGTACCGGCGGCGCGAAGGCGCAGCTCACCGATCTCGCGACGCCGCCGGCGCGCGCGAAGGGTCAAGTCATCCAGGCACCCGATCCCGCCGAAGGCGCGAAGGCGATCGTGCAGTTCCTCAAAGAGCGGAAGTTCCTCTGATGCAAAACGTCATCGCGTTCATCGAGCACAAGCACGGCACGGTCCGGCGCTCGTCGCTGGAAGCCGCGACGCAGGCGCGGACGCTCGCCGATCAGCTTGGCGGGAAAGCGCACGCGGTCGTCGCGGGTCCGGGCAGCGCGCAAGCGGCGGAGACGCTCAAGAAGTATCCGCTCGACCAGATCCATGTCAGCGACGAGGACCGTTTCATCGACGGCGCCGTCGACGCGGTCGAAGCGGTCGCGAAGAGCGCCGGGTCGGCACTCGTCCTGGTCGGCAACACGACGATCGGCCGCGACGTCGGGTCGCGCTTCGCGGCCCGCGTCGACTGCGGGATCAACGCCGACGTGACCGACTTCAAGGTCGAAGCCGGGAGCGTCTCGTGCGTGATGCCGAAGCTCGGCGGGCTCGTCATCACGACCTGCACGCTGACGGGCTCCGACTTCGGCGTGGCAGCAATTCGGCCGAATGTCTTCGCCGCCAAGGAAACTTCCGGGGCCGGTGAGATCGTTCAGATTCCGTCGAGCGGGAAGGCCTCCACGGTCACCGTGGAGGACGAGGTCGAGGAGGCCGCTGCAGAACTGGGCGTCGAGGAGGCGTCGGTTGTCGTGAGCGGCGGTCGGGGGATGGGCGGTCCGGAACCGTTCACCACGATCCTCAAAGACCTCGCCGACGCGTTCGGCGGTGCGGTGGGTGCTTCTCGGGCGGCGGTCGACGCCGGCTGGGTCTCTCACGGACACCAGGTCGGGCAGACCGGAAAAACGATCAGCCCACAGCTCTACCTCGCCGTCGGAATCTCCGGGGCGATCCAACACAAGGTCGGTATGCGCACGTCCGAGACGATCATCGCGATCAACAAGGACGCGAGCGCGCCGATCGCCGAGTTCGCCGATCTCCTCGTCGCCGGAGACGCGTTCGCCATCGTTCCGGAGTTGACGAAGCTCGTCCGCGACGCGAAAGCCGTACACGCCTAGCATGAATCGTCTCGCCCCAGCCGCCCTCGTCCTGTCCGCCGCCGCGCTCGTCGCGGTCGCCGGCGTGCTGCCCGCCGCGGCCGCGAAAGCGCCCGCGAAGCCCGCCGCAAGCGCCGCTCCGTCCGCTGCTCCGGCGGCGTCGCCGACGGCGACCCCCGAGCCGCTCGACCGCGCGATCCCACGGCTGGAAGCAGCCCTGAAGACCGATCCCAACAACAAGCAGAACGCGACCGAGCTCGCGCTCGACTACCTGCAGATCAATCGTCCCGACCTGGCGCTGCCGCTCACCCAGCGCCTGCTCCAGAACGGGACCAAGACCGCGCAGGTCTATTATTTCGACGGCCTCGCGCAGAGCGGCCTCGGCCACCAGAAAGAGTCGTTGGCCGATCTCGAGCAAGCCGCGAATCTCGAGCCGACGAACCCGGGGGTCCTGGGGTCGCTCACCAACATGTACCTGCAGCAGAACCGGCCGCAGGACGCGGAGCGCGTCGCGAAGCGCGCCGTGACCTTCAACAAGGACGACAAGAACGCGTTCCTCGCGTACGGCCAGGTGCTCGCCGCCGAGGGCAAGTACGACGAGGCGCGCCAGCAGCTCGAACAGGCCGCGAAGCTCGATCCGAAGGACGTGCGCCCGGTGCTGCTGCAAGCGCAGACGTACACGCAGCAGAATGCGATCGCGCTCGCCGCGCAGCTCTACGACCGCGCGATCGCGATCGATCCGACCAGTGTCGAGGCGCTCGTCGGCAAGGCTCGTCTCGCCGCGGCTCAGCACAACGTGAAGGACGCGATCGCGACGTACGAGACGATCTTCAAGCTGCAGACCGATCCGAACGACAAGGTCGCGGTGATCGATCAGGAAGCGCTCGTCTACGCGGCCGAGAAGATGGACGCGCAGGCGGACACCACGTACAAGCGCGCGATCTCGGAGTTCCCGAACGTCATGCCGGCCCACACGTCGTACGGCGAGTACCTCCTCGCGAAGAAAGACACGGCGGGCGCCGAGCGCGAGTTCATCGCCGGGGCCGGTCCGAACCACGACCAAGTCGATGCGCTCGTCCGCCTCGGACAGCTCTACGCCGGGCAGAACCAGATCCCGAAGGCGATCGATCAGTTCAAGCGGCTGAGCGAGCTCGCCCCGAACGACCCGCGCTCGCACTTGCTGCTCGGCGCGTCGTACTCGGCGAACCGGCAGTTCTCGCAAGCCGCCGGCGAGTTCAAGGCGTCGTACAACCTCCAGCACACGCCCGACGCGCTGATGGGGCTGGGTCAGGCCGACCTGCAGACGCGGAACTACAACGAGTGCGCGCAGGTGTACGACGCGCTCGACAAGGGCGCGCCGGACCTCTCGAAGCAGAACCCGACGATCCTGTTCGGCCTGGGCCAGTGCTACCAGGGCGCAAGGCAGCCCGACAAGGCGAAGGCCGCCTACCAAAAGCTGCTCGGGTACGTGAAGCCGGGGACGCAGGCGTCGAATCAGGTCAAGGCCCTCATCGCCGCGATCGATCGCGACCAGCAGCAGAAGAGCGCACCGAAGAAGCCGGCCTCCGCCAAGACGCCGGCCCCGAAGAAGCCCTCGACCTAGCACCGGCACGACGGCGATGCTCGTCGCGTACGACGACGGCCTGACCGCGCACCTGAACGGCGTTCCGCATATCGAAGCGCCGGACCGGGTGCGCGTCGTCGCGGCCGAGCTGAACGCGCGCGGAATGCTGGGCGAACGCGTCGACGCGCGCCTGGCGCGGCCCGACGAGCTCGCCGTCGTCCATCCGGCGTCGTACATCGAGCTCGTGCGTCGCACGTGCGACGCGCTCGGCGCGCGCGACGTCGCCGGACTCGCGACCGGCGACGTCCTCGTCGACGCCGGTTCGTACGAAGGCGCGGCGCGCGCCGCCGGAGCGACGCTGGTCGCGCTCGACGCGGCGGTCGACGGCCGGCGCGGCACGTTCTCGCTCGTGCGGCCGCCCGGGCACCACGCCGAGCCGGCGCGCGGGCTGGGGTTCTGCATCTTCAACAACGCCGCGATCGCGGCGCGGACGTTCGCGCACCGCGAAGGGAAGCGCGTCCTCGTCTGGGACTTCGACTACCACCACGGGAACGGCACGCAGGCCACGATGGGGGGCGGCGTCTCGTACGTCGGCTCGCACGCCGACCCGGCGTACCCCGGGACCGGCGATCCGCGCGGGAACCGCGTGACCTCCGGTGCGGCGCTCGTCAACGTCCCGATCGACGCGCGCGGGATCTCGACCGAAGGGTTCGTCGCGCTGCACACGCGGACGCTGCGCGCGCTCGCGGAGCGCGTCCGTCCGCGCCTGATCGTCGTCAGCGCCGGCTACGACGTCGTCGCCGGCGATCCGGTCGGCGACCTCGGCGTCGACCCGTCGTTCGCGCGCCAGATGGGCCGCCTCGTGCGCGAGATCGCCGAGACCTACTGCGACGGCCGCGCGCTGTTCGTCCTGGAGGGCGGGTACGACCCGGCCGTGCTGGCGAGCTGCGTCGCCGAGACGATCCTGGGCTTCGAGGAGAACGCCCCGGTCGAGAAGACCGACGTGCAGGCGATCCCGCCCGCCCAGCGCGCGATCGTCCGCGAGGTCGAAGAGGCGGCGTTGTGCGGAGCGATTCGCTGAACGGCCCCGCACGGTGAGGCGCGGCGCGATCGAAGGCTGGGCGGTCTTCGTCTGCCGCGTCGTGATCGGCGGCGTCCTGATCGTCGCCGGCGCCGCGAAGATCGGCAGCCCCGCGCAGTTCGCCGCGCAGATCGCCGGCTTCCAGTTGCTGCCGCAGGCCGCGATCGCGCCGCTGGCGCTCGGTCTGCCGTTCTTGGAGATCCTCACCGGCGGCTGCCTCGTCGCCGGCGTCTTCACGCGGGCCGCCGCTTGGATCGCGGTCGCGATGCTGGCCGCCTTCGACGCCGCGATCGCCTCCGCGGTCGTGCGCGGCATGAGCGTCTCGTGCGGCTGCTTCGGCCCGAACGATCAGACCGTCACCACCTGGGCGGAGGTCGCGCGCGACGCGGTCTTCGTCGTCCTCGCCCTGATCGCCGCGCTGCGCGCGCCGGGGGCGCTCGCACTCGACCGGAGAATCGCCACCACACCATGAGCCGCGCCGCAAAATCTTCGCCGCCCGACCGCCGGAAGCTGATCCTGTACGTGATCCTCGCCGTGGTGATCGTCGCGATCATCGTGTACGTCGGGCTCGCTTCCCGCTCCAACGTCGTGCCGAAAGCCGCTTCCGAAGCGCCGATGAACTCGAAGCTCAAGGCGGGAGATACGGCGCCGTCGTTCGCGGTGCAGACCAACGCGGGTCCGTTCGACCTCGGTCAAGTCGCGACGCCGGTGCTGCTCGAGGTGTTCGCGACGTGGTGCCCGCACTGCCAGCGCGAGACGGCCGTCCTGAACGATCTCTCGACGAAGTATGCCGGGAAGCTGGCGATCGTCGCGGTCAGCGGAAGCCCCTACGCGATCGACGGCTCCAGCGGTGAGTCGCAGACCGACGTCAACCGGTTCGGGGAGCAGTTCCAGGTCCGCTACCCGCTGGCGTTCGATCGGGACCTGAAGGTCGCGCAGCTCTACCTGCAGGGCGGGTTCCCGACGATCGTCGTGATCGACAAGAACAAGAAGATCACCGCGGTGAAAAGCGGCGAGATTCCGCCGGCCGAGCTGGAGAAGCTGATCAAGCCCGTCCTCTAACGGCGCTTTCACGACGCTGGGCGCTCCGTTCGCGTATCCTCGAAAGAGCACTACGTACCGCGCCCGTTCGGGCGCAGGAGCATTCATCGTGTCCCTTCTCCGTCTCACCGGGATCGCCGCGCTGCTCGCGGTTCTCGCCGTCCCGGCCGCCGCGTTCGCCCAGCAAGCCCCGCCCGTCCCGGTCGCAACCGCGATGCCGGGCGCGCCGAACGCCGTCCCGCACCGCCATCGCCGCAACCGGCTGCGCACCGCGCTCGCCGGCCTGAACCTCAGCGCCGCGCAGAAGTCGCAGATCGACCAGGCCTTCGCGCAGACCCGTGAAGCCAACCGCAACGCCGACCCGGCGACGCGCAAGGCGAACCGCACGCAGCTCCGCTCGCGCATCGACGCGATCCTCACCCCCGAGCAGCGCGCGCAGTTGAACTCGGCGCTCCACCGCGGTCGCCGCGCCGTCTGATTCGGTTCACCGCGCGTCCCGCGAGACCGCGCGCCGGATCGCGCGCACGAGCGCGGGGATCCGCGTGGTGAGCCCCCACTCGAGCTGAGCGGCGTTTCGCCCCGTAGCCCCGGTCGCGTTTCCCGATCCCACCCACGCCGCGTCGCCGGCGAGCGCGAGCTTCTCGTTCTTGCCGCCTTCGCGCACGGTCACCCCGGCGGCGCGGAGCGCCGCGAGGGCGCGCGTCTCGGCGTGCGAGTGCCGCTTCGCCGGTGCGAGGACGAGCGTCGTCGGCGCCCCGCGCTCGGCGTGGCGCACGAGGGCGCGCGTGAGCGGCGAGGTGGCGACGCGCTCCGTCTCCACGATCACGGGCGTCCGCCCGGCGCCCTCGACCACGGCCGTTTCGCGCCGCAGCGCCTCGTCTTTGCGCGTCGCGAGGCGGCCGTGCGCGCCGCCGTGTCCGGCGAGCGCGTCGCGCACGAGCGCGACGTCGCGCGGCGCATCGTCGGCGACGACGATCTCCGGTCCGCGTGCGG
>DASWSC010000257.1:0-4653 GCA_036402855.1 Candidatus Elarobacter sp.
CGCTGCAGCTCGGCGGCTCGTTCTCGACCGCCGCCCTCATCACGCTGCTCGCGCGCCGCAACGCGTTCCACCAGAGCGTTCTCGCGCAGGCGGCGACGCCCGACAACGTGGCGCTCCAGAACCTGACGCAGCAGATGCACAGCGCGAGCGCCGCCGTCTCGACGCTCTACCAGAACATCCTCACGCAGGCCGGCGTGATGGCCTACGCCGACGCGCAGTGGGCGCTCGGCGCGCTGACCTTCATCCTCGTGCCGCTCGTGTTCGTGATGCCGCGCCGGCGGAAGGGCGCGGCCGCTCCGGCCCAGATCCCGGTCGAATAGCGCCGCTCAGGACGCCTTCGCCGAGGCTCCGTACTTCTTGTCGAGGTAGGGGATGATGTCGTCGTCGTCGTCGAGCACGACGTCGCCGTCGACCAGCACCGGGATCGACGTCTGCCCCGAGACCCGCTTGACCTCGTCGCGTTGCGCGTGCGAGTGCGGCACGTTGACGTTCTTGTAATCGAGCAGCAGATCGGTCAGCTTCTTGCGCACCCGCGCGCAGTACGGGCACCACTCGGCTTGATACAGGACAATGTCCGTTTCTCGACCCATCGAGTACTCCAGACCGCCCGCGAAGAAAAAGGTTGCGCACCCGCCCGCGTCGGAAGTTCTCGGCTCTACTGCGATGGTCGCCGCCCCTCACACTCCTCGTCGTGACAGCGTCGCGATCGCCGGCTCGATCGCCGTCCATCTGTGCGTCTTGACGGTCGCCCTGGCCATGCTTCCGCGGACGTCCTTTCCGGTCGACGACCCGGACGAACGGACGCTCCTGACCAGGATTCTCCAGATCGAGCGCCGCCCCGCACCGAAAATCGTGCCGCAAAAGCACGCGGCGCTGCCGGTCGCGCGGACCACGGTGCGCGAGCGCCCGCTGATCCATACCGTCACGACGGTCGAGCATGCGGAGCGACGGCTGGTCGTCGCGACCGAGCACCGCGCCCCCGCGACGATCCGGGAACCCGACGCGCCGAACAAGCCGGAGCCTGCCCGGTTCGCGCAAAAGCCGGCCGCAGCCGTCCCCCTCCCGGCGTCGGCGGCGGCGACGGTGAGCGCGACGGGCGCGCCCAATGCGTCGCCCGCGCCGAGCCCCGTCGCCGCGCAGCGTGAAGAAGGGATCGGCAACTTCGGCGAGACCTACCCGGCCGCGATCGAGCCGTCGGCCCGCAACGCGCTGGTCGGCGGGATCAGCGGGGTGGTCGTGCGGATCGCGGTCGACGAGAACGGCCACGCGACCTCGATCGACTTCTTGCGGCCGCCGCCCGACGCGTCCGCACGCGAAGAGCTGCGCTCGCGGCTCCTCGCGGCGCGCTTCATCCCGGCGGCCTGCAACGGCTTGCGGTGCGCGGGGACCGTCGAGCTGCGTACCTGACGATGCGCGTCGCGGCGTTCACGCTGGCCGCGTCGGTCGCAGTCTCGTCGAGCCTCTCCGCCCGCGCCTCGGCGGAACCCGCCGCGAACGGCGCCCGGTCCGCGACGCTGGTGCAGTGCACGATCGGCCGCCTGCGCGGCGAGCCGGCTCCCGCCGCACGCGTCGCGCGACGATTCCTGGTCGCGTTTCCGAGCGACTTCGAAGGTCTGAGCGGGAAGGTCCGCCTCGATACGCCGTCAGGCTATGTCACCGTCCCGTTCGAGGGCAACGCGTCGTACCACGGCATCATGTTCGCGCGCGTCACCGCGCCGGACGACGTCGTCGCGGCGACCTTCGAGCGGGCTTCACCGCGGCTTCCGCAAGCGTGCCGCGTTCACGCGGTGGAGATCGGTACGGCTGCCGAGCGCGCGCCGACCGTCGACGCATCGGCGTTCGTCGCGGCGCGACCGGCCTGCGCCGCGCCTTTCGCCGAGCCGGCGGTTCTGCAGGCGCACGAGCCTGCGATCCCGCCGCTGGCCGTCCAGGCCGGGGTCCTGCCGCGGACGGTCCACGCGACCGTCTGGCTGGACGCGAGCGGCGCGGTGATCGAGACGTCCTCGTTCGGCGGGATGTTCGAGTCCGCGACCATGGCCGCGCTGCGCCGGTCGACGTATGCGCCGGCCGTCGCGCACTGCGTCCCGTACGCGTCGATCCTCGAAACGGCCGTTCAGTTCGACGCGCCGCCGGCGAGCCGCTGACTCAGCGCTTCTCGATCTGGAACGGGATCGCGAGCTCGCCCGCAAGCTTCTCGAGACCGCTCCACACTTTGACGTGAACCGGGACGCCGTTGCGGCGCGTGTCGAGCGTCTTCTCGTGCTCGATCTCACCGGCGACGTAGATGCGGTCGTGGCCGGGTGCCTTCGCCGAGTCCTTGAACGCGCGCAGCTCGGTATCCATGTCGGCCTTGAACTGCTCGGGATCGCGGAAGCCGTCGATCTTGAACGCCGCGAAGAAGTGCGAGATCTTCCCGGGCATCGGCGGATCGGCCGGCAAGGGGAGATCGTTCCCGAACGCGCCGCCGGAGAGCACGCCGCACAGGATGTCGACCAGGAGCCCGAGCCCGTACCCCTTGTGGCCGCCGTTGTCGACTCCGTATCCGCCGAGCGGAAGCAGCGCGCCCTTGAGCGCGGTCTGCGGGTCGAGCGTCTCGTGGCCTTCGGCATCGATCGCCCAGCCGGGGTTGAGCTGCTTCTCCTTGCGTGAGTAGACTTCGAGCTTCCCTTTCGGCACCGTGGTCGTCGCGAAGTCCAGCACGAACGGCGGCTCGTTCTTCGCGGGGATCGCGAACGCCAGCGGGTTCGTCCCGAGCATCACGTCGCGGCCGAACGTCGGCGCGCCGTAGCGGACGCTGTTCGTCGACGCGATTCCGATCATGTCGTGGCCGAGCGCCATCATCGCGTAGTAACCCGCGATGCCGAAGTGGTTCGAGTTGCGCACCGCGCCGAACGCCGCGCCGGTCTGCGCGGCCTTCGCGATGATGCGGTCCATCGTGCGCTTGCCGGCCGGATGGCCGAGCCCGTTGCCGGCGTCGACCAGCAGCGAGGTCGCCGTCTCGCGGACCGTCCGGACCTCCGGCTTCGCCTCGAGCTGCGCCTTTCGGATGCGGCTGACGTAGTACGACTCGAGCCGCGCGACGCCGTGCGACTCGATCCCGCGCATGTCGGCCGCGACCAGCACGTCCGCGACGATCGCCGCGTCGTCGGGCGCCACCCCCACCTTCGTCAGCACCTCGGCGACGAACCGCCGCAGCTCGGGCTCGGTAGCGAGACGGTATTCGGACGAGACGGCGGCGGTCATACCCGCCCATTCTACCCCGCGGTCGTGTCACCCTGAGCTCGGCCTGTGCTGAGCTTGTCGAAGCATCGAAGGGTGAGAGACCATCGTGCCGCAGAAGCGCGCCGGCATGGTGGAACCGGCGCCCGGGCTCGTCGATGCGCTCCGCGCGGCCGTCCCGGGCGGAGTCCTCACCGAGGCCGAGGACCTGATCGCGTACGGCTTCGACGGGACGTTCTACGAGCGCACCCCGCCGCTGGTGGTGCTCCCGACGACCACCGCCCAGGTCGGCGCGGTCCACCGCCTCGCGACCGAACGCCGCATCCCGATCACGCCGCGCGCGATGGGGAGCGGGCTCTCCGGCGGCGCGGTCCCGCTCGGCGGGAGCATCGTGCTCGGCGTCTCGCGGATGGACCGCATCCTGGAGATCGACCCGATCGACCGGGTCGCGGTCGTGCAGGCGGGGGTGATCAACGCGAACCTGCAGGCCGAGGTCGAGAAGCGCGGGCTCTTCTACCCGCCCGATCCCTCGAGCCTCAAGCAGAGCGCGATCGGCGGCAACGTCGCCGAGAACGCCGGCGGCGCGCGCTGCTTGAAGTACGGCGTGACCGGCGACTACGTGCTCGCGCTCGAGGTCGTCCTCCCGGACGGCACGGTGATCCGCACCGGCGGCCGCACGGTGAAGAACGTCACCGGCTACGACCTCCGGCGGCTCTTCACCGGCGCGGAAGGGACGCTCGGCACGATCACCGAGATCACGCTGCGGCTGTTGTCGAAGCCGAAGTTCGCGCGCGCCGCGCTGGCCGTGTTCGACCGCATCGAGGACGCGGCCGAGACGACGACCGCCGTCATGACGAGCGGCGTCCTCCCCGCAGCGATCGAGCTCGTCGACAACCTCACGATGCGGTGCGTCGAGACCAACACGCCGATCGGGCTCCCGGTCCAGGCGGACGCGATCCTGATCTTCGGCGTCGACGGCAACCACGCGAGCGTTCTGGACGAGGATCTCGCCGCGATCGAACGGATCGCGCGCGAGCACGGCGCGCGCGAGGTGCGCATCTCGCACGACGAGGCGCAGGCGGAGCGGCTCTGGGCGGCGCGGCGCAGCATCTCGCCCGCGCTCGCGCGCCGCCGCCCGAACAAGCTCGGCGAGGACATCTGCATCCCGCCGCGCGCGCTGGTGGCGCTGATTCTCCGCGTCCGCGAGATCGCGCGCGAGCACGCGCTCGAGATCCCGATCTTCGGCCACGCCGGCGACGGGAATCTGCACCCGAACATCCTCTGCGACAAGCGCGATCCCGAGGAGATGGCACGCGTGACGCTCGCCGCGCGCGCGATCTTCGAAGCGACCGTCGAGCTGGGCGGGACGCTCTCCGGCGAGCACGGGATCGGCCTGCTGAAAAAGCAGTTCATGGAGCTCGACGTGGGCACCGA
>DASWSC010000258.1:0-18794 GCA_036402855.1 Candidatus Elarobacter sp.
GATGAGGACCGGCCGCCCGGCGAGCCGCGGCAGCGCCGCTTCCAGATGCGGTTGCCAGCCGCGCGCGACCTCGGGGAGCGTGAGCCCGTCGACGTACGACGAGCGCAGGTCGACGACCCCGCGGGCGGCGAGCCCGTCGAGGACCGTCGGGCGCCTGTAGCCGGTCGCGATCGAGATCGCGCCGGCGATCGAGGGATCCCGCCCCGCGACGCAGAGCGCCGCGGCGGCCCCCATGCTGTGCCCCATCGCGTACACGCCGGTTGCGCCGCGGTCGCGCGCGAAGCGAACGACCGCGTCCATCGCGTCGAACAGCTCGGTGACGTCGTTGAGGCGCCCGCCGCTGGCGCCGAGCTTGTGGCCGGGAAAGTCGAGCGAGTACGACGTGAAACCGTGGCTCGCCAAAAACGCGCAGAGCCCGTCGAGATTCTGCTTCGAGCTCGAGTAGCCGTGACCGGCGACGAGCGTCACCCCGCGCGCGCGGCGCGCCTCGTACTCGAGCGCGGCGATCGGGGCGCCGTCGCGGAACGGGACACGGTGCAGCGTGACGTTCACGAGGCGGTGTTCGCGATCCAGGCCGCGTCGCCGTCGCGGTAGATCTCGCGCTTCCATATCGCGACGCGCGACTTCAGCGCGTCGATCGCGTAGCGGCACGCCTCGAACGCCGCGCCGCGGTGCGGCGCCGCGACGACGACCGCGACCGACGGCTCACCGAGGACGACCCGCCCGGTGCGATGCATCATCGCGAGCCCGAGCGGTCCGAAGCGCTGCTCGGTCTCGGCGGCGATCTTCTCCATCTCCGCGAGCGCCATCGGCTCGTACGCTTCGTACTCGAGCGCGTCGACCGGGCGCGGATCGCCGGGCGACGTCTCGCGCGTCGTGCCGAGGAACGTCACGACGGCGCCGTGCGCCTCGGTCTTCACGGCGCCCACCAGCGCTTCGAGGTCGAGCGGGCTCGCGGAGAGACCCGTCATCAGCCGCCCCCGACCGGCGGGAGCAGCGCGATCTCGTCGCCCTCGCCCAGCGCCGTCTGCGGCGCGGCGAGCGCGCCGTTCCGCGCGAACCGTGTCGACGCGCGGAGCGGTGCGAGCTGCGGCGCGTCGTCCGCGAGCCGCGACCACAGCGTCTCGAGCGTCGCGCCGTCGGTGAGGGCGACGAGCCGTTCGCCGAACCCGAGCAGCTCGCGAAGCCGCGCGAACGCCAGCACCCGCACGGTCATTCGCCGCCCAGATCGGTCGTGTAGCCGTGCTCCTTCAGCCAGGCGCGCGAGTCGTCGTGAAGACCGAGCAGATCCAGCCGATTGCAGGTCAGTTTGTGGAGCAGCACCTCCCAGAAGTGCCGTTCTTGGCTGTAGACTTCGTCCGGGATCTGGTTGTGCGTGCGCGTGAACTCGCGGAGCGCTTCCCAGTCGCGCCGCGCCAGCAGCGTGCGCAGCTCGTTCTCGTACTCCGGGCTCGGCGGCGCCGGCTGCATCGTCACGCCGTCTTCTTCGCCGCCGGGAAGCAGAACCGCTCGATCGCCTTCGCGACACCGTCCTGGTCGTTGGGTGCCGTGACGTAGCGGACCGATTCACGCACTTCCGGGAGCGCGTTGCCCATCGCGACGCCGATCCCCGACCAGCGCAGCATCGGGACGTCGTTGCGGGAGTCGCCGATCGCCAACACGCGCTCGGCCGGGATTCCGAAGTCGGCGGAGAGGCGCGCCAGCGCGTTCTTCTTGCTCGCCTCACGGTTCAGCACGGCGCACTCGACGAAGTCGAGCCACGTCTCGTACCGGAAGCTGAGCGGGAGGTCGCCGAACTCGCGCTGCATCCGCCGCACCGACTCCTCGCCGAGGAAGCGGATGAAGGTCGGCGCCTGCGTGAGAATCTCCGAAAGCGAGGGTGTTTCGTACCAGCCCGGCCCGCGCATGTCGTCCATCAGGACTTCGGAACCTTCGAGCCGGTAAAACGCCTCGTCGACGTAGATCGCGATCGGAAGCTTCTCGCGCTCGGCGAACTCGACCATCGGCTTGGCGTACTGCAACGGCACCGGGATCGACTCGAGCGTCCGGTTCGCGCCGAAGTCCTTGGTCAGCGCGCCGTGGCAGCAGATCACTGGAAGGTTGAGGCCCAGCTCCTTCGAGACCTTGATCGGCGTATCGACGCCGCGGCCCGTCACCAGCACCACGCGGATCCCCGCCGCGAGCGCATCGCGAACGGCGCGGCGGTTCCGCACGCTGATCGTCTCGTCGGGCGCCAGGAGCGTTCCGTCGAGGTCGAGCGCGATCAAGTCGATCGGCGGGCCAGGCGCTTTCGCCGGCTGGGCGGGGTTCATCTTGGAGGGCATGCTCAGTTTCCGTTATCGGCCGGAGAAGCACGATACCCCGGCGGGAACCGAAGGATGCGCAACGGCGGCCTCGTCGAATACGTTGCCGGTACATGCGTACCTTCGTCGCGGTGCTCGCGCTGCTTGCAGCGAGCATCGCCCCGGCGCTGCCGCAGCCGGCGCAGCGGTGCTCGCACGATTCCTTCGCGGTCGGCGGCCAACCGGTCGCGGTCACCGTGTGCGCCGGTGCGCCCGACAGCGGGAAGACCGTCGCCGTCACGGAGACGTTCAAGAACGCCGCCGCCTCGTTCAACCACTCGACCTCGATCGAAGTCTTGCCAGGCGCCGCCGCGTCGCGCGCCGTCGACGACGTCTCGCTCGCCCCCCTCGGCCTGCCGTACACGCTCCACCTGACCCTGGCCTACCGGGAGGCCGCCGTCACGATCGAGCACGCGCTCCTGCTGCCGGGCGCCGTCCCGCTGAAGTAGCACCGGCCCCGCACGCACCCGGGGGGCCGCGCCGGGGTTCTAGGGCACAGACATGCGGTGTCGAGGCGACTGATGCCCTGTACCAGCGTGGCGCCGGAGCTCGACCCGATCGGGCGCGCCCGGTACGTCACCCAGCACCTTCCGAGGGGACTCTTCCGAGTCTCCGACGACGCCGGCGGCAACGTCGCCTGGCGCGTCTCTCCAGAACCCTTCCCGCTCGCCGCCAAGACGGTCGCGGCGATCGAGACGCTCGGAAACGACCTCCTCGCCTTCTACCGAGCGCTCAACGCCCTGTACCTGCGGAGCGCACGCGGGACGGCGCCGGCCTACATCGCCGAAGAGCTCGACCGCGGAAAGCCGCAGCAGATCGTCAAGCTCGCGCGGCAGAACCGCTTCAAGCAGGACGTCCCGCGGGTGATCCGCCCCGACCTGATCCTCACCGACGACGGCTACGTCGCCAGCGAGCTCGACAGCGTCCCGGGCGGAATGGGCTTCACCGGCGCGCTCGCCGCGACGTACTGCGAGCTCGGCAGCGACAGCATCGGCGGCCCGGACGGAATGGCCGAACGCTTCGGCGAGATGGTCGCCTCGCTCGCGGGGACCGAGCACCCGACCGTGGCGATCGTCGTCAGCCAAGAGTCGAACGACTATCGCGGTGAGCTGACGTGGCTCGCCGGCCGCATCGACGCGCTCGGCGCGGCGAACGTCATCGTCTGCGCGCCGCAGGACGTCGTCTTCACCGAAGAGGCGCTCTTCGTTCGCCAGCCGGACGGCCGCGAGACGAAGATCGACGTGCTCTACCGCAACTTCGAGCTGTTCGATCTGCTGAACATTCCCAAACAGGAGCTGGTCCTGTACGCGGCGCGGCACAACCGCGTGAAGATGACGCCGCCGCCGAAGGCGCATCTCGAAGAGAAGGCGTCGTTCGCGCTGTTCCAACACCCCGGCTTGCGGGCGTACTGGCGCGCCGAGCTCGGACCCGCCGTCGACGAACGGCTGCTCGGCATCTTTCCGCGCACCTGGATCGTCGATCCGCGCCCGCTTCCGTGGCAAGGGACGATCACCGGCCTGACCGCGAACGGCGGCCCGGTTCACGAGTGGTCGCAGCTCGAGGAGCTCGGCAAGAGCGAACGCGACTACGTGCTGAAGCCGTCCGGGTTCAGCGAGCTCGCCTGGGGCGCGCGGGGCGTCAAGGTCGCAAACGATCTCACCAAGGACGGGTGGCGCGAGGCGCTGCACGAGGCGCAGCGCTCGTTCCCGACGACGCCGTACATCCTGCAGCGCTTCCACAAAGGCCGGCGGGTGCGGGTGCCCTTCCTGAGCGCCTCGAGCGGCGAGATCAAGGAGATGGACGGCCGCGTGAGGCTGTGCCCGTACTACTTCGTGGTCGGTGACGAGACGCGGCTCGGCGGGATCCTCGCGACGGTCGCGCCCGCCGACAAGCGGATCATCCACGGGATGGGCGACGCGATCATGGCGTCGTGCCGGCTCGCGGACGACGGCTTCTGAGCAGCGACGCCCGGTTCGACCCGCGCGCCGGCGCGGCATGGCGCAACCGGCACCGGATCATCGCGTTCGGCAGCGCGGCGTTGGTCGCGCTGCTCGTCGACCTGTTCGTCCCGCGCTGGCTGGAGGGCGCGACGCGCTTCGCCGCGTCGTACGACGCGGGGATCCTGGTGCTGCTCGGCTTCTTCTGGTTCGCCGGAGTCCATTCCGATCCGCGGATGACCCGCGCCCGCGCCGCGCTCGACGATCCCGGGCGGAACGCCGTTCTGATCGTCATCATGCTGGCCGTGGTCGGGGGACTCGTCGCCGCGATCGGGATCATCGGGCACGGCCCGCACACCGATACCGCGCACGCGGTCCGAGACCGCTACATCGCGTACGTGCTCGGCGTCACCGCGATCTTCGCCGGCTGGGTGCTCGTGCACACCGTCTACACCTTCCGCTACGCGCACCTGTACTGGTACGACGACGACGGCGACGGGAGCAACTGCGGCGGGATCAAGTTCCCGGAGACCGACGAACCGTCCGACTGGGACTTCGCCTATTTCTCGTTCTGCGTCGGAACGTCGTTCGCGGTCTCCGATCCGCAGGTGACCGAGACGCGCGTGCGGCGCGAGGTGATCTGGCACTCGATCATCTCGTTCATCTACAACTCGGTGATCGTCGGAATGCTGATCAACCTCTTCGCCGGCATCTTCTCCTCCGGAACCGGGAAGTAGCGGGCCGCGCGCGCATTCAGCGCACGATGAACAGCTCGGCGACGGTCCGCTCCATCTCGCGCAGCGTCGAGCACCGGCGCGCGACGTCGCAGTAGGGCAGATAGCGGAGCATCTCGGAGTCTCCGGTTCCCCACGACGAGCGCGCCTCCGGGTTGAGCCAGACGACCCGCTTCGCGCGCTCGGCGACCGTCTTCAGAATCTCTGCCCTGGGCGGCGCGTCGTTGCTGCGCGCGTCGCCCAGGATCAGCACCGAGGTATGGCGGTCGACCGCGCTGAGGCCGAGCCGGGCGAAGTCTTCCAACGCCGTGCCGTAGTCGGACGAGCCGAGCCCGATCCGGCGCATCACCTCGGCGATCGCGTCGTCGACCGGGCGTTCGCGCAGGATCTCCCCGACGTCGATCAGCCGGTTCGAGAACGCGTACGCGGACAGGTCGGAGATCGCTTCGCCGAGCGAGTGCAGAAACAACAGGAGCAGTTGCGCGAAGGCTGCGACCGAGCCGCTCACATCGCAGAGGGCGACGACGCGCGGCTTCTCGATCTTCTTCCGCTTCCACACGGTGACGAACGGGACGCCGTCGTGCCCCATGTTGCGCCGCAAGGTACGGCGGACGTCGAGCCGTCCGCGGCGCCGCGCACGGCGGTCGCGCCCGTAGCGCGTCGCAAGCCGCTTCGCCATCGCGCGGACCAGGACGCGCATCCGCGCGACGTCGCGCGGATCGAGGTTCCAGAGCGTCGTCGCCGCGAGGGCGTCGTCGTCCCAGCGGCGCGGACCGCTCAGCTCGAGGCTGCGCTCGACGCGCGCGCGGACGACGGCACGCAGGTCCTCCAGGGCCTCGGCAAGCGCGGCGGCGAGGGCTGCGTCCTCGTCGCGCAGCCGCTCGAGGTCCTGCGCGAGTGCGGCGAAGCCGAGCTCGTCCAGGACCCTGCGCGCGATCATGTTCGTCTGCGTCCACGAGCGAATCGCGGAGGCGCCGGCGCGGTTCGCCGCGCGCTCGACGGCGACCGCCAACGCGCCGCGGTCGTCGCCGAGCAGCATCGTCGAAAGCGCTGAGAGCGCCGCGCTCGATTGCCCGGGAAGCTCTGCGCCGCGCGCGGTAAGGCGCGCCGGCTCGAGCTGCTCCCGCCCGAAATAGAGATCGAAGCACCGCTCGAACAGCGGCTTCTCGTCGAGCGACTTCGCCATCACGGCGGAGAGCGCGTCTCTCAGCAGCGCGCGGTCCGCGTAGCCGACGGCGTCGACGGTGCGCACGGCGTCGAGGCTCTCGGCGACCGAGACGCGGATCCCGGCCGCGCGGGCGGCGCCGACGAACCCGACGATCGGACCCTTCACGCGAGCACCGCGCTACGCCGGCGCGGCCGTCTTCCGCGCCTCGGCGAGCAGCGCGCCGATCTGGTGCTCGACGGCCGAGGTATCGTCGTGGAACTTCAGCAGCACGTTGAGCGTCTCGGTGACGAGCTCCGTATCGAGCTCTTCCGCATGGAGCAGCAGCAGCGTTCGCGCCCAGTCGATCGATTCGCTGACCGACGGCAGCTTCTTGAGATCGCGCGTCCGCAGCTGGTGGACGAAGGCGACCAGAAGCGCGCGGAGACGCGGCTCGACGCCCGGGACGCGCGCGTCGACGATGCGTTCCTCGAGCGCGCGGTCGGGGTAGCCGATGTGCAGGTGCAGGCAGCGGCGCTTGAGCGCGTCGCCGAGGTCACGCGTGCTGTTCGAGGTCAGGATGACCAGCGGCGGAACGAGCGCCGAGATCGTCCCGAGCTCGGGTACCGAGACTTGATAGTCGGCGAGCACCTCGAGAAGGAACGCCTCGAACTCCTCGTCCGACTTGTCGACCTCGTCGATCAGCAGCACCGCGCCGTCCGGCTGGCGGAGCGCGCGCAGCAGCGGGCGCTCTTCGAGGAACTGCTCGGAGAAGAACACGTCGTCGAAGCTCTGCAGCTTTCGCAGCGCGCCGTCGAGCCCGTCCGCGTTCTCGAAGACCTCACGGAAGCCGTCCTTGAGGATCTGCGTGTACAGAAGCTGTTTGCCGTACTTCCACTCGTAGAGCGCCTTCGACTCGTCGACGCCCTCGTAGCATTGCAGCCGGATCAGCGGAAGGTCGAGGTAGCGCGCAGCCGCCTTGGCGAGCTCCGTTTTGCCGACCCCGGCGGGTCCTTCGACCAGGATCGGCTTCCGCAGCTCGCGCGCGAGGTACACCGCGGTCGCGATCCGCCGCGTCGGGATGTATCCCGCGCCGGCCAACCCGCCGGCGACCGCCTCGATCGCCCGAGCGGCGTCGCCCGTGTCGCTCACGGCAGCGCCTCGAGGATCGCATCGACCTCTTCCGCCATGTTGTGGCCGTGCGGGGCGAAACGGATCCCGTTCGCGCGATACGTCGTGACCACGCCGTGATGCCGCTGGAGGTCGCGTCCGACCGCGACCGGGTCGACGCCGTCCCGGCGCGCGGTGACGATCCCCGACTTCACGTCGTCGCGTGAACGGTCGCCGACGAGCTCCCAGCCGCGCGAGCGCAGCCCTTCGGTGAGACGGTCGGTCAGCGCGATCACGTGCGCGCCGATGCGCTCGACCCCCGCCGCGGCGAGGACGTCGATCGACGTCGCGAGCGAGAGCGCGCCGAGCATGTTCACCGTCCCGCCTTCGTAGCGCGAAGCGTCGGGCGCCGGCGGCTGACCGTAGTCGAGAAAATCCCAGATGTCCTCGGCCGATCGCCAGCCGGGGAGCCGCAGCGCGATCCGGTCGAGCAGGTTCCCGCGCAGCCACAGAAAGCTCACGCCCTGCAGCGCCATGAGCCACTTCGCCCCGCCGGCGTAGAGCGCGTCGACCTGCGTCCGTGCGACGTCGAGCGGGAACGCGCCCAGCCCCTGGATCGCATCGACGACGAAGAGCGCGCCCTGCTCGTGCGCGATCTCGGCGAGCGCATCGAGATCGTGGCGATACCCATCGTCGAACGTCACCCACGAGACGGCGACCACCTTCGTTCTGCGCGAGATGCGGCGCCGCAGCGCCTCGGGCGTCATCCGCTCGCGCGGCGCGTCGAGCAGCGTCACGGTGACGCCGCGCTCGCGGAGCGCGAGCCACGGGTACGCGTTGGCGCCGAACTCGTTCGCGCCGGTGATGATCTCGTCGCCCGGTCCGAGGCCGAGTCCCTGTGCGATGACGGTCGCGCCGTCGCCGGTGTTGCGGAGCAGGGCGATCTCCTCACCGCGCCCGCCGACGAACTGCGCGATGCGGCGCCGGTACGCCGGGAGCGAGAGCTCGCGCGACGCGGTTCCCAGGACGCCGCGCGCCGCATGGTCGTCGACCATCGCCTTCACCGCGTCGCGCGTCGCGAGCGGCAGCACGCCGACCGCGGCATGGTTCATGTAGATCAGGCCCGGCGCGAGGACGAACGCCTCGCGCGCGAGCGGCGCGGAGGCTGCGATCAACCCGGGTTGGCGTTCACGGCGATGTCGGCTTGCGTGCGGGCGGGGTTCATCCGCACCTTTGCTCGGGCGATCTTCGTGATGAAGAGCTCGAGCGGGACGAAGAAGTCGCCGTTGCGCTTGAACGTCTGGCCCGGCATCGTCGTCGCGCCGTCGTTGATCAGCGCGGTACGGCTGCCCTCGGTGAAACGGCCGGTCACGCCGTTGATCGTCACGACGACGGCGTTGCCTTGAAACGTCAGCAGCCCGTCGAACGACTTCACCAGCGGCACGACGTCGGCATAGACCACGCCGTTGTGGAGGATCGCGACGCCGCCCGCGCGGTCGACGGGGCGTCCGTCCAGGGTCAGCTTCACGTCGCGGTCGGCGGCGAACGCGGGCGAGGCGGCGAGGAGCATCAGGGCGGCGGCGAGGCCGGCGATCGTTCTCTTCATGAGTAGATGTCCTTGGTGTGCCAGGCGATGTTCTGCGCCCGGTCGCCGACGCGCTCGATGATCGAGACGACGAAGAGCAAGAGGGTGCCTGCAGGTACCGTACCCGGATCGCGCTGCATCTCCGCCTGCAGCGCCTCGATGCCGTTGCGGTACAGGATGTCGACCTCGTCGTCGCGCTCGATCACGTCGTCGGCGAGCGCGGCGTCGCCTTCGCGGTAGGCGCGCATCACGTCCTGGAGCATCTCGTAGGCCAGGTCGGCGATCCGGCCCACTTCGACGCTGGCCGGCCGCACCGCGACGTCGGCCAGCTTGATCGCGTTCTTCGCGATGTCGACGGCATAGTCGCCGATGCGCTCGAGGTCGGTCACGATCTGCAGCATCCCGGCGATCGCGCGCAGCTCGCCCGCCACCGGCTGCTGTTTCCAGATCAGCTCGATGCAGGTCCGCTCGACGCGCCGCCGCGTGTCGTCGATCTCGTCGTCGCCCGCCACGACGCGACCCGCCAGCACGACGTCACGGCGCTCGAGCGCTTGCATCGCCGAGCGAATCGCATCGGAGACGAGCGCGCCCAGCCGGACGACGTCGAGGCGCGTGTTCTCCAGCGCCTGGTGGTAGGCGGTCCGCATGTCCCTCCCACCATAGCAGAGGGGAGGGGTTCAGAGAACCCCGCCGTACGCGCCGGGCGATGGAGACGATCCTCGTAGAGCGCGACGGCCCGGTCGCCACCGTGACGCTGAACCGGCCCAACGTGCTCAACGCGCTCAACGGGCGCATGCTGGACGAGCTGAGCGAGACGTTCACCGAACTCGCCGCCGGCGACGACCTCCGCGCCGTGATCCTCACCGGCGCCGGCCAGAAGGCGTTCGCGGCGGGGGCCGACATCGGCGAGCTGAACGCGCTGTCGACCGCGCGTGCCGCAGAGGCGCAAGCGGTCAAAGGGCAGCGGCTGACGCGGACGATCGAGGCGATGCGCGTCCCGGTGATCGCCGCGGTGAACGGGTTCGCGCTGGGCGGCGGCTGCGAGCTCGCGATGGCGTGCGACATGCGGCTGGCGAGCGAGAACGCGAAGTTCGGCCAGCCGGAGGTGAACCTCGGGATCCTGCCCGGCTACGGCGGGACACAGCGCACCGCGCGGCTCCTCGGTGAGGGAGCGGCGATGTACCTCTGCCTCACCGCCGAGATGATCGACGCCGCGGAGGCCCTGCGGATCGGCTTGGTCCAGCGCGTCGTTCCGCTCGACGCCCTGCTCGGCGAAGCGCGGCGCATCGCGGGCGTGATCGCCGAGAAGGCACCCCTCGCCGTCGCGGCGGCGAAGCGCGCGATCGTCGAAGGCGCCTCGATGAGCCTGCACGACGGGCTCGCGCTCGAAGCGCTGCTGTTCGGTCAGGTCGTCATGACCGACGATTTCCGTGAAGGCTCGCAAGCCTTCCTCGACAAGCGCAAGGCCGGCTTCACGGGACGGTAGCGCCGCGCGCGCCGCGCCGCGAGCCGTACTGCCGGAGCGCGTCGGCCATCGCGCTCTCGACCTCCGGGTCGAAGCCGATCCAGCGCGCGCGGACGCGCCCGGTTCCGTCGATCGCGAACATCGTCGGATACCCGGTCACGCCGAAGGCGTGCGCGACCGTCTGATCCGGGTCGAGCGCGACGTCGGTCATGCGGAACTGCCCGGCGAACGGCCTCACCAGCCCGGCCGGCTCCCCGACGTCGACCGAGATCACCTCGACACCGGGATGCGTGCGCTTGAAGTGCTGCACCAGCGGGATCGATGCGCGGCACGGGTCGCACCACGTCGCCCAGAAGTCGAGGAACACGAGCCGGCCGCGGCTGCGCGCGAGGTCGAAGCGGCCCCCGGCGAGCGTCGCCAGTGCGACCGGGGGCGCCTGGACGACCTCGCGGTGCAGCCGCGGGAGCACGAAGAACTTCGCGACCGCGGCGAGGACGACGAGGACCGCCAAGACGTCGAGCGCGCGCGCGGCCCAGGTGCGGAACCGGGGCACCCGCGCCGCTTCTGCCCGCAGGGAAAGCGCCCCCTGCGACCGCATCCCAGGAAGCGATGCCACAGAGCCGCGCCGCGTCGGTCACGATCGACGCGCGGACCCTGCCCGCCCAAAACAGAAGCTCGCGGATCTTCGACGCCTTCGACAAGCTGCCCGTCGGCGGCATCCTCGAATTGAACGAGGAGTCTGATCCGCGCTCGCTCCGTAACGAGTTCCAGCAGTACCGGGCGGGGCGCTTCTCGTGGGATTCGCGGAACCTCGGGAGCAGCCGGTGGACGATCCGCCTGGAGCGGATCGACGAGCGCGCCGATACGGCGACCTTTCTCTCGCACACCGCGCCGTTCGGGAACGCGAAGCAGTCGACGATCGTCGAGCTCGCCGCCGTCGCGACCGAACGGTCGTACCGCACCGGTGAGACCATCTTCGACGAGGGAGAGATCTGGCCGTACCTCGGCTTCGTGCGGAGCGGCAAGGTGGTCTACACGCTGCTTTCGCCCGACGGCAAGACGCACGCGCTGGGCGAGCGGCTCACCCACGACCCGCTCAACGAGTCGGGGACGTTCGACGGCGGCGGGGCGACCACGCGCGCCGAGGCGCTCACCGACTGCTCGATCGTGCTCGTGCCGTCGGAAGCGGTGCTGCACGCGGTTCGCAACGACAGCGAGCTCGCGCTCGGGTTTCTGGCCGCCGCGTCGCAGGCGCGCCGGCGCTCGATCGACACGATCGCCGACCTGGCCTTTGCGCACGTCCTGCAGCGCGTGGCGAAGTTCCTGATGTCGTACGCGCCGGCGACGGTCGGGATGGCCCCGGGGCTGCCCGGCGTCGAGAACCTCTCCCAGGCGCAGATCGCCGCGGCGGCCGGGACGGTGCGCGACATGGCGGCCCGCGCGCTGATCCGCCTCAAGAACGCCGCCGCGGTCGAGCTCGACCGCGGCCGGGTGAAGTCGATCGACCGGCTGCGGCTCGAGGCCTTTGCCCACGGGGTGCAGGCACCTCCGGTTTAATCCGTAGAAGAGCGGCCGGGATGCGTCGCTTCTTCTTCACGTTCGCGGCCCTGGTGATCGCGGGCGCGCCTGCCCTCGCCGCGGGCGCGAAGCTCGCGTACCCGGATGCGCCCCGCGGGACCGTCACCGACACCTACTTCGGAACGACGGTCGCCGACCCGTACCGTTGGCTCGAGAACGTCGACGCGCCGGAGACGACGGCCTGGGTGAAGGCCGAAGGCGACGTGACGCGCGCCTACCTCGACGCGATCCCGCAGCGCACCGCAATTCGCGCGGCGTACCGCAAGGTGCTGAACTACCAGAAGCTGAGCGCGCCGTTCCACCAGGGCGCGTGGTGGTTCTTCTCGCGCAACTCCGGGCTGCAGAACCAGAGCGTGCTCTACGTCCAGCGCGGCGAGCACGGAACGCCGCGCGTGCTCCTCGATCCGAACAAGCTCGCCGCGGACGGGACCGTCGCGCTCGCCGGCTTCGCGCTCACGAACGACGGAAGCTTGCTGGCATACGCCACGCAATCGTCCGGCGCCGACTGGCAGACCTGGCACGTGAAGGACGTCGCGACCGGCCGCGACCGGCCCGACAGCCTGCAGTGGAGCAAGTTCTCGGGCGCGTCGTGGGCGGGGACGCGCGGCTTCTACTACGAGGCCTACGATCCGCCGAAGGCGGGAGCGGGGAACGCGACGCTCAGCGCGCTCGGCGCGCAGAAGCTCTACTTCCACGCGCTCGGCGCGCCGCAACGCGCCGATCGGCTGGTGGTGACCGCGAAGCCGGACGAGTTCATGAGCGTCGGCCGCACCGAAGACCAGCGGTACGACTTCTTCTACAGCGGCAAAGGCGTGGGGAACAGCCTCGCCTGGAAGCGCGCGAGCGAACGCGACACCGCGTTCAAACAGGTCTTCGCGCTCGATCCGAACGTCTCGTACAACCCGGTCGGGAACGACGGGACGCGCGTCTACCTCATCACGAACCGCGACGCCCCGCGCAGCCGGCTGGTATGGCTCGAGCTGACCGACCGGAGCCATGCGCTCCACGACGTCGTCGCGCAATCGGCCGACACGCTCGACGGCGCGACGCTGATCGGCGACACGTTCTACGTCTCGTACCTCCACGACGCGCACTCGGTCGTGCGGGTCTACGCGCTCGACGGACGGCCTCTCGGTTCGATCTCGCTGCCGGGGATCGGAACCGGCGGGCTGCCGAACGGGCACCGCACCGATCGCGTCGCGTACTACACCTTCGCGTCGTACACCTACCCTGCGACGGTCTACCGCTTCGACGCCGCGACGCGCACGAGTACCGTCGCGGTGCGCCCGAACGTGGCGTTCGATCCGGCGCCGTACGTCACCGAGCAGGTCTTCGCGACGTCGAAGGACGGGACGCGGATCCCGGTCTTCCTGACCCACGCGAAAACGATGCCGCTCGACGGCTCGACGCCGACGATCCTCTACGGCTACGGCGGGTTCAACATCTCGGAGACGCCGTACTTCTCGTCGGCCGCGGCACTGTGGCTCAAGATGGGCGGTGCCTACGCGGTCGCGACGCTGCGCGGCGGCGGCGAGTACGGCGATGCGTGGCACGACGCCGGCCGGCTCGCGAACAAGCAGCACGTCTTCGACGACTTCATCGCCGCGGCGCAGATGCTCATCGACAAAAAGATCACCTCGACGCCGAGGCTGGCGGCGAACGGCGGCTCGAACGGCGGGCTCCTGGTCGGCGCCGTCATCACCCAGCGCCCCGATCTCTTCGGCGCCGCGATCCCCGAGGTCGGGGTCCTCGACATGCTGCGCTTCCAGAAGTTCACCGTCGGCAAGGCCTGGGTCAGCGACTACGGCTCGTCGGAAGCCTCGGCGGATCAGTTCAAGTACTTGTACGCGTATTCGCCCTACCACAACGTCAAGGACGGGACGTCCTATCCGCCGACGCTCGTCATGACGTCCGATCACGACGACCGCGTCTATCCGGCGCACTCGTTCAAGTTCGCCGCGGCGTTGCAGCACGCGCAAGCCGGCGACGCGCCGGTGCTGCTGCGCGTCGAGTCGAAGTCCGGTCACGGCGGCGGCCGCCCGACGGACAAGATCATCGACGACGTCGCCGACCGCTACGCGTTCCTGGTGAAGAGCCTGGGGTTCACGCCCTCGCTGTAGCGGGAATCACCCTTCGCCTCAGTGGGTCGGGACGGCGACACGGACGTCGACCGGGACACCGCTGAGGACGGCGTTTCCGGTGAGATCGTCGAGCCGGCCGGTGTCGGTCAGGTCGTTGAGGCTCACGCCCGGCTTCGATGCGGCGAGGCTCTGTCCGACGCCGGCGCGCGCGTGCCCGAAACCGTGCGGCAGGCTCACGACCCCGCGCATCACCTCGTCGGTGATCTCCACCGCGACGGTGACGGCGCCGGCGGACGAACGAACCTGGACGGTGTCGCCGGTCGCGATCCCTCGCGCGGACGCGTCGGCTGGATTTACCATCAGCGTGCAGCGATCCGGACCCCGCATCAACCGCGGCGCGTTGTGCATCCACGAGTTGTTGCTGCGGAGCTGGCGCCGGCCGATGATGACGAGCTCCGGCGCGGGCGCTGCGAGCTCGGCTTCCAAGCGCGCGAGATCGGCGAGGAACGCCGGCGGAGCGAGCCGGATCCGCCGGTCCGCGGTGAGGAGGCGCTCCGGCAGCGAGCGCTCGAGCGGGCCGAAGTCCACGCCGTGCGGATGCGCTCGCAGCTCGTCGATCCCCGTCCGGTACGGGCCGTTGCGCAGCCCGAGCTCGAGACGCTCCGCGGGGGGCTTGCCCGTCGTCCCGGTCAGCCGCTGCCGTAACGCCTCGAAGATCTGCCAGTCGTAGCGCTGGTCCGGCGTGATGTCGAACAGCGCCTCGCTGTACCGGGCCGTGTTGCGCACCGCGAAATGATGGAAGATCACGTCGTAGTGGTCGACTTCGAGCCCGGTCGCGGGCGGCAAGATGACGTCGGCGTGGCGCGTCGTCTCGTTCAGGTACGGATCGATGCTCACCATGAACTCGAGCTGCCCCAGCGCCAGGTCGAGCCGCGCGCCGTTCGGCGTCGAAAGGACGGGGTTCCCCGCCACGGTCACGCAGGCACGGACCTGCCCCGGCCCCGGCATCAGCATCTCGTCGGCCATCGTCGCCACGGGGAACTCGCCGTCGAACTCCGGCAGGTTGCGGACGCGCGACCGCCACCGGCCGGCGTGCGTCTCGCCCGCTTTCGCCTGCTGCAGCAGATCGTATGCGGGACGAGGCCACATCATCCCGCCGGGTTCGTCGAGGTTTCCGGTGATCGCGTTGAGCGCGTTCACGAGCCATTGGCAGAGACCGCCGAACGACTGCGTCGAGAGCCCGACGCGGCCGTAGGCGACGGCGCTCGGCGCCGCCGCGAACTCGCGCGCGATGCGGCGGATTGTCTCGGCCGGGATGCCCGCTCGCTCGGCGACGCGCTCGGCCGGAAAGGCGCGCGACGCCTCACGCAGGGCGTCGACGCCGTCGGTCAGCGCTTCGAGCCGGCCGCCGCGCGCGGCACCCGATGCGAAGACGGCGTTCACCACCGCGAGCAGGAACAGCGCGTCGGTGCCCGGCCGGATGAAATGGTGTTCGTCCGCGACCGCCGCGGTCTCCGTGCGGCGCGGATCGATCAGAACGACGCGGCCGCCGCGTCCCTGCACCGCCTTCATCCGCGAGCGCATCCCCGGCGCGGTCATGATGCTGCCGTTGGAGGCGAGCGGGTTCGCGCCCATCACCAGAAAATACGCGGTGCGGTCGACGTCCGGGATCGGGATCATCATCGGGTGACCGAACATCTCGAGCGCCGCACGGTGGTGCGGGAGCTGATCGACGCTGGTCGCGCTGAAGCGGTTGCGGGTGCGGAACGCGCGCAGAAAACCGCCGGAGCTGAGCATCGTCCCGCTGTTGTGGACGTTGGGGTTGCCGAGATAGATCGCGACCGCGTCGTCGCCGTCGCGCTCGACGAGTGACCTCAGCCGCGAGGCGACGAGATCGAACGCATCGTCCCACCCGATCGGCAGCCAGCGCTCACCCTCGCGGCGAATCGGCGACTTCAAGCGGTCGGGATCGGCGTGGAGGTCGATCAGCGCGTTGCCCTTCGGGCAGATATGGCCGTGCGAGAGCGGGTCCAGCGCGTCCCCGCGCAGGTCGGTGATCGCGCCGTTTTCGACCGTGATCTCCAGGCCGCAGATCGCCTCGCACAGATTGCAGGCGCGATAGTGCTTCCCGTCCCGAGTCGCCATCCGGCGCAGTTCGGGATCGGCCCGGCACGTCATCTTCCGCTCAGAGCTCGGGTACGAGCACCTCGGCGGTGAGCGCGTCGAACCGCGCGTCCCCGCGCAGCTCGTCGAAAACCGGGTGGTGCAGCGCGTAGACGATCCACGGGTCGCGCGCTCGCAGCCCGGCGGCGAGCGCCTCGATCGCCGCGGCGTAGCGCCGCGCTCCGATCAGCGGCAGCGCGACGTTGAACGACGAGACGAACTGCGTCCCGCGGCGAAGCCGTTCGACGCGCTCCGCCATCTCCGCGGCGCGCGCGGCATCACCGGCGCGGTACGCGATCATCGCCGAAAGCGCCGCGTCGGTCTGCTCGCGCTCCGGCCGGCCCGTCGGGCTCGCGTCCTCCAGCGCGCCGGCGGCGTCGCCGGAGAGCAGGCGCGCGAGCGCGCGATAGTAGCGCGCCGCGGGGAAGTCGGGCTCCATCCCGAGCACGACGCCGAGCTGGTCGACCGCGGCGCGGTACTCGCGCCGGAAGACGAAGTTGAGCCCCCGCGCGGTCAGCACGTTGAGATCGTACGGAGCCCGGCGGTGCGCCGCGCGAACGTCGTCGAGCGCTTCGGCGAACGAGCCGCGAATGTGGTGAAACCACGAACGGTAGAGCAGGATCGTCGGAGACTCCGGATCGTTCATGAGCGCCGCGGTGTACAGGCGGCTCGCATCGGCGAAGTCGCGGTCGAAGAACAGCGCGACCTCCGCCAGCACCGCCCACGCGCCGGCGAGGTTCGGATCGAGCCGCAGCGCGCGCTCGGCGGCGCGCCGCGCCTCCGGGAACGTGTCGGCGGGCGGCCTGATCAGGTACTCGCCTTCGATCACCAGCGTGTCGGCGAGCCCGGCGTGCGCCGGCGCGTACCGGACGTCGCGGCTGATCGCTTCGCGGAAGTACTCGGCGGCCTTGCGTAGGCCGTCGGCCGTGCGGCGTTCCCAATGGTAACGGCCCTGCAGGCAGAGCATGTCGAGCTCCGTCGCTTCACGTGCGGGTGCGCCCTCGACGGCAACCTCGGCGACGAAGCGGTACCCGCGACCGGGTTCCGTCACGATGTAGGTCTCGCCGCGCGAACCCGCCGCGAGCGTCGACCGGATCAAGTACACCTGCTGCGCGACGTTCTGCTCGGAGACGACCTCGCCCGGCCAGATCGCGTTGCTCATCTCGCTGCGGCTGACCAGACGGCCCGGGTTCCGCGCCAAGTACTCGAGGAGCAGGAACGTCCGCGGGCGCAACGCGATCGCGCCGCCGTTGAGGAACAGTTTTCGGCGTCGCACGTCGAGCCGGAACGGACCGAAGGAGTAGACCGAGCGCGACGACATCGAGAAAGCGTTTTGAATGGAGATCACGGCAGCGATGCTGCGAGCATAACGCACGGCATGCGGTCCGTCAAACGAGTGCCGTTCAGTTGGCAGAAAACGAGAGGTTCCGCCGAAGCGGAACCTCTCTGCTCGACCGAATTGGCTCAGAACTTGATGTGCGCGGACATCATGAGCTGGAACGGGCCGATCGCCGTTCCGTACGCCTGCTGCCCGGCGATGCTGCCGATCACCGGGAAGTACGGGTAGGACTGACGCGTGAGCGTGTTACCAGGGTTGTAGAAGTTCCCCGCCTGGAAGCCCGTCGCGGCGTTGTACCAGCACCCGATCTTCGGCCCCGCGTTCGTCCATGGCTCTTGCTGACCGCCGAAGCACGTGCCGAGCACGTTGATCGCGAGCAGGTTGAGCGTGACGCGCTTGCTGGCCTCGTACGAGATGCCGATGTTGCCGATGAGCTGCGACGGTTCCCGGAACGCACCCGGCTGGTCGAAGTGGCCGGTGAACGGGTCCGGGCCCGTCATGAACCCGGCGCAGTTCTGCGCCGCGTACGGGGCGCCGCCCGGTGCACCGTACGGATAGCGCGGGTCGCCGGCGATCGCACCGGGCAGCGGCGTGCAGCCGCCCCCCGCCGGATCCATCGCGATCCCCATCACGGGCGATCCGTAGCGGCCGCCCGCGGTGAACTGGAACGAGGGCGTGATGCTGAGGCGGTCACGCTTGTAGTTCAAGATCAGCGAGGCGACGTGCGGAACATTGTAGCTGCTCGCGTTCGACGAGAAGCCGGTCCCGAACGTTTGGTTGAAGGGATAGTACGACGCGCTCGGGTCGAACAGCGACTGCACCGGCGCGTTCCAATACGGGTTCGCGACCGATCCCGCGACGCACGCCGCATCCGCGTTCCCCGCGCTGGTGTAGCACGGCGCGGCCGCGGCGCCGTTCGTCGGCGTCCCGCACTGCCGGTCCGACGGATGCGTCGCACAGTACGAGGTGTAGGCGTTGTACTGGCGGATCGCGACGTTGACGTTGTCGAGCGCCGTCGATCCGCCGGGCAGCGTCTGGTACTTCGCGGCCACGTGCGTGTACGTGTACGCTAGCTGTCCCGCGAAGCCGTTGCGGGTGAAGTCGCCCTTCCGAACCGAGAGCTCGAAGCCGCGCGCGTCGGAGGAGAGGGCGGGGATCGACGACGTGAAGTTCGTCGCCGGGTCGAGGATGACGAAGATCGACTCGTTCCGCGAGCGCCGCGCGAACGGCGTCAGCTTCCACGAGAGGTCGGAGCCCTTGACCTGGTGCTCCCACGAGAAGTCGAAGTTGTGCGACTCCGCGGGCGGGATGTCGTG
>DASWSC010000259.1:0-6809 GCA_036402855.1 Candidatus Elarobacter sp.
GCCGGCTCTCACCCCTCGACGGGATGCGCGCGGCGACGGGCCATCACAACGAGCGCGAGCGGCTCTCCGTCGAAGACGCGCTCCTCATGTACACCTACGACGCCGCGCGCCTGGGCCACGCCGAGACGCGCACCGGCACGCTCCTCCCGGGCTACGCCGCCGACTTCGTGGTCCTCGAAGGCGACCCGATCGCGACCGGCTCGTTCGACGCCGTCCACGTCGCCGAAACCTGGAGCAACGGCCTCCGCGTATCCCCCCTCTCACCGTGACACTGGGGCGCTCACGGTGACACGACGGCTCAGCGGGGGGTTGGGTGGAGGTACTGGGCTTCGAAGGTGTCGAGCTTGCGTTCGAGGGTGCGCCGGAGGCGCGTTTTCGCGTCGCCGCGGACGAAGGCGTAGGTGAGGCTGTTGCGGATGAAGCCTTTGAGCTGCGTGTAGGAGAGCCGGTAGTCGCGCGCGGCGCGCACGAACTCGTTGCTGAAGTCGATCCGCGAGACGCCCTCGTCGTCGGTCACGAGCGCGACGGGGACGCCGCTGCGCAGGTACAGCGGGAGCGGGTGCGCGCTGCCGCGCACGCCGAGGATCGCGTCGTTGCTGGTCAGCGCGATCTCGACCAGCACGCGGCGGGCCGCCATCGTGCGCAGCAGCTCGTCGCTGCGCCGCTCGTACGCGATGTCGACGCCGTGCCCGATCCGGCGCGCGCCCGCCACGTTGACCGCCAGCTCGATGTGATCGTCGAGCACGTCGCGCGGGACCAGCCCGAGCGTCAGCTCTCCGGCGTGCAGGCTGACGGGGACGTCGCCGGCGGTGCGGCGCAGGTAGGCGATCATCCGCATGTGCAGCCCGTAATCGCGCACGGCGACCGGGCCGTCCTCGGGGCTCACGAAGTTCACGCCGGCGAGCCGTTCGTCGCGCTTGGCCAGCTCGAAGCCGAGCATCGTCTGCGCGAAGACGGTCACCGGATCGAGCGCGCGGATCACCTGCTGGATGTAGCGAACCTGCACGGCACAGCCCGGCTCGCGCGCCGGTACCGGCGCACCGCAGCGCATCTGCGCCGCGCGGTCGCTCTCGAGCGCCTGGAGCTCGCGCTGCGCTGCGGCGACGACGTTTGCGAACCCCTTCGCCTCGAGCGCCGCGCGCAGCGTGTCGAAGTCGCCGTCGAACGCGATGCCCTTGGTCACGTCGAACACCGACGGCCCCGGCCGCGCGCCTCCGAACGTGTACATCAGCTCGAGATAATCGGCGCGGTCCTGGGCGGCCTGGCGCACCGCCTCGGCGACGACCTCGGTCTTGTGCAACGCGCCCGCGGCGCCGAACTTGTCGAAGCTGGTGAAGAAGTGATCGTGTCCGGACTCCTCGCGCGGGACGAACGCACGCATCGAGAGCGCGTCGATCAGCCGGTCCCGGTAGCCGCTTCGCTGGAGCTGCGCCGCGACGTCCTTTCCGCCGCGGTCGCACGTCATCAGCGTGAACGTCTCGTCGACGCAGAGCTTGTCGGCGACGGCCCAGTCGATGTAGCGTTCGGCGTAGACCGCTCCGGAGGCGTGGTTGTGCAGATCGCCGCCCTTCGGCAAGCGCTGCATGAACGCGCGCAACCGCGGCGGATCGTCGCGAACCGCGTCCAAATAGACGGACGCGGCGCGTTCGGACGCGGGGCTCGCGCCCGCCGGGAGCGCGGCGCACAGCGCCGCGGCCGAGATCGCGACGATGCATGACAAGATCGGCGAGAGAAGACGTCGCACCGGGCTCAGCCGTTCTCTCCGAGGACCAGGATCGCCCCGCTGCGCGCGTCCTCCACCACGTACATCATCGGGACGGTCGCCGACACGACGTTTTCCGGCGGGATGCGGTGCCACGTGACGATCTCCGTCGTATAGGCCGGCTGCGGCTCGCCCGGCGCGTAGACCGACGGATAGCCCTGCGCGGTCGCCTCGATACGGCCGCCGACCGCTCCCAGCGAGACGTCCATCGCGATGCTCACCGCCGGCGCGGGATGCGGCCCGTACGCGATCGCGTAGGAACCGAAACCCTCGTCCGCGCGAATCCCGACCGGGACACCGTTCCGCAGATGCAGGAAGAGCTGCGAGACGTTGAGCTCGGACTGCGTGAAACCGGTGCTCATCGATGCCCAGGTCTGCGGCGACATGCGCCGCCGCACATCCGTCAAGACCGCTTTGGTCGCCCAGAACACGAACAACGTTCGCGACCCGCTGCGCGCGTCGAGGCGAACGGCGCGAATCCCGTCGCGTGCGTAGAACGGTGCCTGGAGGTACGACTCGGGCGAGTCGGCCGCCCTCCCGTCGCCGAGCTCGTCACGAAACCCCATCGCCGCGGTGAAGGACCAAGCGAAGTCGCCGGGCTTCTCCGGCTGATCCCACTGCGTCGCGATCCCCAGATCGGCGCGCTCGACCGCCGCAGTCCGATCGGTGTACGACGTGCGGCCCCGGGCGGCGTGCACCGTGGCGGAGATCGAGACGCCGTCCGCGCGCAACCGTTCGACCATCGCCGCGGCGCGCGCATCGTGCGCGCGCACCCCCAAGAAGCGATGGACGTACCAGCTCATCGCCGGGCTCACCATGACGGTCGAGTAGTCCTCGCCGTACGATGCGAACTCGGCGAAGCCGTCGCGGTTCAGCGTCTCGACCGTGGTCGCGTAGGCGGGCTGCGCGCTCTTCGCTTCCGCCGGTACGCCGAGGAACGCGAGGACCAGCGCTGCAATGACCGTCGTCGTGCGACGTCTCACGGTGCCTCGAACGATCCACATCCTCTCCGGCTTTGCACGCCCTGCGTGACGACGTCCTCCTGAGTGGCGCGTGCACGGCGGCGTAGGCGCATCGGGCTCGCCGCTGCGTTGGCCACGGCGGGGGCGCTGCTGCTCGGCGCGGCCCACCCGGCCGCGATCGAAGCGGTCGCCTTGACCGTCGTCGGCGTCGAGCCGGCGTCAGGAGCGCCGACGCATGCTCCGGCGTGACGGGATTACGATCGCCGCGATGACGGCGTCGCTTTGGGCGACGCCGTCGGCGGCGCAGACCGTCGCACCGCAGAGCTCCGGCATCGTCGAGACGATCAACCGCGAGGGTTTCGCGCGTTTCGCCGCGGCCGGCACGGCCGGCTCGGACGTCTCGGAGAGCCCGGTGCTGACGTGGTACGTCCACCGCTTCCTGACGTTGACCGCGCCGGACCCCGAGGCGCGAGCCGTCGTCGACGCGCTCAGGAAAGCCGGCATGAGCGTCGGAGGGCGTCGCCGGACGCCTGAATCGCCGAGATCGATATCCTGCACTTTCGGCCTCGCTGCGCGAGATACGGCTCGACCTGCGCGGTAGCGTGACGGGCTTCCGTACCGGCCTCATCGGTCGAGCCGTGCACGCCGACCCCGCGTATCCGCCGCCGGTCGTCCACCGGCTGAGCACGACGGTCCCGATGATCTACGCCGTGCAAGACGCGCGCACCGGGGCCGTCTTGCTGCTCGGAGAGCACGCGTCGCTGCCCTAGATCAGCGAGATCGTCTCCGGTGCTTTCGCCGGACGCTGCGCCATCGCGGCTTGCAGCTTCTCCGCCAACAGGTCGACGATCGGGTCGTCGATCTCCTCGACGCGTCCGGTGTCGGCGAGCGCGACCAATCTCGGATCGATCGGCATCCGCGCGAAGAGCGGCGCGCCGGCGAGCTCGGCGACCTGGTCGGCGTACGACGGGCCGAAGACGTCGTAGCGCGCGCCGGTATCCGGCGCGACGAAGTACGACATGTTCTCGACGACGCCGACGATCGGCTTGCCGAGCTGGTGCACGAGGTTCGCCGCTTTGCGCACGATCATCGTCGCGAGGCGCTGCGGCATCGTCACCAGGACGACGCCGTCGATCGCGAGCGACTGCAGGACGGTGAGCGGCGCGTCCGACGTTCCCGGCGGAAGGTCGATCAGCAGGTAGTCGAGATCGCTCCAGAGCGCCTGCTCGTAGAACTGGCGGATGACGCCGGAGAGGATCGGCCCGCGCCAGATCATCGCCGTGTCCTCTTTGTCGGTGAGGAGGTTCGAGCTCACCACCTCGATCGCCGAGCGCGACATCGCGGGGACCATCAGCGGCTTCGGCTGCTGCCCCGGCGGCGTCGCGGGATCGGGCTCGAGCCCGAGCGGCTGCGTCAAGCCGAAGAGCCGGGGGATCGACGGCCCGGTGATGTCGGCGTCGAGGATCCCGACCTTCATGTGCGCGCGGCGCAGGCCGACGGCGAGCAGCGCGGTGGTCAGCGACTTTCCGACGCCGCCCTTGCCGGACATGACCGGGACGACGTACCGAAACCGCGCGCGGCGCGAGAACTCGCCGGGTGCGCGGCGCTGCGGCGTCTTGTCCTCGTTCATGACGAGCGGGACGCGCCCGGAGAGGCGAGCCTGCACCAGAGCGGCGACGATGGGTTCGACGCGCAGCCCGTGCGCCTTCGCCCCTTGCTCGATCGTCTCGTACTTGTTGACGCCGCAGCCGGCGCAGTGCAGGCCGAACTCGGTCAGCACGTCCTCCGCGAGCGGAAAGGAAGCGACGAGCTCGCGGATGTTGGTGCTGGGACTGATCGGGGTTTGCACGGCCATGAAGCGGGAGCTGCTACCTTCGTCGGAGGACAAGCGAGAGTATGAGCGGGTTCTGGAGCGAGGCCGCGACGACCCGTTCGTCCGATACGTCGAAGCGTCCGTGAAGGTCGGCACGCTGATCCTCGGCGGCGGCCCGGCGGGTCTCGCCGCCGCTCGATACCTCGCCGGCGCGGGCCGGCGCGCCCTCGTCCTCGAGAAGCGCCCGCTTCTCGGCGGGAAGCTGTCCTCGTGGCGCGACCGCGACGGCGACATCCTCGAAACCGGACTGCACGCCTTCTTCGGCGGCTACACCGCGCTCCACGCGCTGCTGAAGGACGTCGGGATCGCGCACCGCGTGCTGTGGCAGCCGCACGCGCTGACCTGGGCGATGCCGGGCGGTTTCTCACCCCGCTGGAACGGGGCGCCGGTCTACGAACGGTTCCGGTTCCTCGACGCGCCGTCGCCGCTCAACGGCATCGGGGCGGTGCTGAACGCACGCTACGTCTTCAACGCGTGGGAGAAGCTGCTCTTCGCGAAAGGGACGCTGCCGGTGCTCCTGCGCGATCACCGCTACGCCGACGCGCAGGACGAGATGACGTACGCCGAGTGGCACCGGCGGCGCGGGATGTCGGAGCACATGCTGCGCACGTTCTTCGCGCCGATGGCGCTCGCGCTCAACTTCACGCCGGTCGAGCGCATCTCGGCCGAGGCGATGCTGCGCGTGATGGCCTACTTCGCGTCGGCACGCGACGCGAGCCGCGCGGGATTCCTCGACGGCCCGCCCGGTCCGCGCTTCGTCGAGCCGCTCGCCGATCACGTCCGCGCGCGCGGCGTCGCGATCGAGACGAACGCCGCCGCGGCCGAGCTGCTCTTCGGGGGCGACCGCTGCACCGGGGTGCGCACGCGCGACGGCCGCGTCTTCGAGGCGGACGACGTGATCGTCGCGACGCCGGTGCACGACGCGAAGAAGCTGCTCCCCGCGGAGATGCTGCGCGACCCGCGCGTCCGCGGCGTCGCGCAGCTCGACAGCTCGCCGGTGATCAACGCGCATCTGTGGTTCGACCGTCCGGTCTCGCCCTTCACCAACCTGATGTTTTCACCGGGGACGGTGCTCGCGGTGCACGCCGACCTCGGGATGGTCTCGCCGGGCTACGAGTGGCCGGGGAAGTCGTTCATCGAAGCGTGCATCGCGCCGGCCGACGAACTCATAGCACAGGACGACGAGACCGTCGTCGGACGCGTCCTCGACGACCTCGGCGCGCTCTACCCGCTCGCGACGCGCACCCACCTCGTCAAAGCGAAGCTGGTGCGCGTTCCGAAGAGCGTCTACCGCGCGACCCCCGGCGCCGAGCGGCTGCGTCCCGCGACGCGGACCCCGGTGCGCAATCTCTTCCTCGCCGGTTGCTACACCGATACGAAGTTTCCGGCCAGCATCGAAGGTGCCGTGCGAAGCGCTCGCGCCGCCGCGGACGCCGTCCTCGAGGGCGCGCATGCTCGCGGCTGATCGCACGGTGTCCGCCCGCGCCGTACCGGGCGCGCTCGACGACTGCTACCGCGCGTGCCGCGACGTCCTGCGAGCGCACTCCAAGACGTTCTACCTCAGCTCGCAGTTCTTCGGCGCGGAGAAGCGCCGGGCGGTGTGGGCGGTGTACGCGTTCTGCCGAACGGCCGACGACATCGTCGACCGCGCCGCCCCGGCGCGCGAGCGCCTCGACGCGATCGACGCCTGGGAGCGCGCGCTCCGCGAAGCGTACGCGGGCGTCGCGCGCGATCCGCTGCTGATCGCGTTGGGCGACGCCGCGCGCCGCTTCGCGATCCCGTCCGAGCCGGCGTTCGAGCTGCTCCGCGGCACGCGCTTGGACGTCACGGTCTCGCGCTACGCGACGTACGAGGAGTTGCTGCGGTACTGTTATCTGGTGGCGTCGACGGTGGGGCTGCTGGTGATGCCGGTCCTCGGTGCGCGCAGTCCGGCGGCGGCGCGCTACGGGATCGCGCTCGGGCGCGCGATGCAGATGACGAACATCCTGCGCGACGTCGGCGAGGACGCCGCGATGGGACGGATCTATCTCCCGCTCGAGGACCTGCGCCGCTTCGGATCCTCCGAGGAGGCGATCCTCAGCGGCGTGCTCGACGACCGGTTCCGCGCGCTGATGCGGTTCCAGATCGAGCGCGTCCGCGGGCTCTACCGGGAAGCCGAGCCCGGCATCGCCCTGCTTGCGCCCGACGCGCGGTACGGCGTGCGGCTCGCGCT
>DASWSC010000260.1:0-6266 GCA_036402855.1 Candidatus Elarobacter sp.
GCGCGTCGTCGCTGGTCGAGGCGACGTCGACCAGCGGTCCGAAGCCGCCGACGGCGAGGAGGTCGTCGAGCTCGCTCTTCTTCGCCGACGTCGCCATGACGACGCGGGCGCCGCGCGCGCGAACCGCCTCGAGCAGCCCGCGCGCGCCGTTGGTCGGGCGCAGCGCGGCGAGCTCCCGCTCCTTGAAGATCTCGAGGCGGCGCTTGGTGATCGTCTTCCCGGGCTCGGTCTCGTCCGAGAGCCCCGGGACCAGCGCGGGGAGGACGCGATCACCACCCATCCCGATCAGCGGGCGGACGCGTTCGAAGGGCACCTCGTGGCCGGCTTCGGCGAGCGCGGCGACCCAGGCGCGAGCGTGCGCGTCGTTGGAGTCGATCAGCGTCCCGTCGATGTCGAAGAGAACGGCGTTGGTCACGGGGATCGCTGTACCCGTCTGCGAAGCCCTCCGCCTCAGCTCCCGGTCTTCGCGCGAGGACACCTTGGCCAGCACGAAACGTCCAGGTATCGACCTCACCTCTCTCGTCTCCGGCGTCGCCGAGCAGATCGGCAAGCGGGTCGGGCCGCTGCCGAACCTGCTCTCGAAGCGCTCGGAGACGCTGCGGCCGCGGATCGCCGGCGCGAAGAAGACGCCCAGCGTCTGTCCGTACTGCGCGGTCGGCTGCGGCACCACGGTCTACAGCAAGGGCAACGAGATCCTCGACATCGAGGGCAACCCGGAGTCGCCGATCAACGGCGGGACGCTGTGCCCGAAAGGCGCGGCGACGTTCCAGCTGCACGTCAACCCGAACCGGTGGACGACCTGCAAGTACCGCGCGCCGTTCGCGACCGAGTGGACCGACGTGCCGTACGAATGGGCGATGACGAAGATCGCCGAGCGCATGAAAGACGTGCGCGACCGGACGTTCCGCGAGTTCGACGACGAGGGCCGCCGCGTCGCGCGCACGACCGCGATCGCCTCGCTCGGCGGCGCGACGCTCGACTGCGAAGAGAACTATCTGATCGCGAAGCTGTGCCGCTCCGCGGGGATGGTCTTCGTCGAGAACCAGGCCCGAATTTGACATAGCTCGACGGTGCCCGGTCTGGGCACCCTCTACGGCCGCGGCGGTGCGACGACGTTCCTGATGGACCTCGAGCACTCCGACCTCATCCTGATCCAGGGCTCGAACTTCGCCGAGAACCATCCGGTCGGGTTCCGCTTCGTCACGAAGGCGAAGGAGCGCGGCGCGAAGGTGATCCACATCGATCCGCGGTTCACGCGGACGAGCGCGCTCGCCGACGAGTACATCCCGATCCGTAGCGGAACCGACATCGCGTTCACCGGCGGCATCATCAACTACGTGCTGCAGAACGAGGCGTACTTCAAAGAGTACGTGGTCGCGTACACGAACGCCGCCTACATCGTCGACGAGCGGTTCGCCGACACCGACGATCTCGACGGGATCTTCTCCGGCTTCAACGCCGAGAAGGGGACGTACGACCCGGCGACCTGGAAGTACGAGCTGGAGGAAAGCGGCGGGGAGTCCAGCCAGGCCGCGGGCAGCGCGAAGGACGCCGTGAACGGCGGCACGTCCGCGACGACGGGCAGCCATCCGGAGCACGGCACGAAGCGCCCGAAGAAGGACGAGACGCTGCAGCACCCGCGCTGCGCGATCAACCTCCTCAAGAAGCACTTCACGCGCTACACCCCGGAGATGGTCGAGCGGATCACCGGCGCGCCGAAAGAGCAGTTCATCGAGCTCTGCAAGCTGGTCGTCGCGAACAGCGGCCGCGAGCGCACCATGGTGTACTGCTACGCGATGGGCTGGGCGCAGCACACGGTCGGCGTGCAGAACATCCGCGCCGCCGCGACGCTGCAAGCGCTGCTCGGAAACACCGGGCGCCCGGGCGGCGGGATCATGGCGCTGCGCGGCCACGCCTCGATCCAGGGCTCGACCGACATCGCGACGCTCTACGACCTGCTTCCGGGGTACATCAAGGCGCCCTCGCTCGAACGCGGTGAAGACACGTTCGAGAAGTGGAAGAAGAACTGGGCGAACCCGACCGGCTGGTGGGCGAACTGGCCGAAGTACGCGGTCTCGCAACTCAAGGCGTGGTACGGCGAGGCGGCACGGGCCGACAACGACTGGGCGTACGACTACCTTCCGAAGAACACCGGGGACCATTCCCACCAGCCGATGTTCTTCACGATGAAGGACGGCGGGATCGAAGGGATGATCCTGTGGGGTCAAAACCCCGCCGTCGGCGGGCAGAACGCCGCGCTGCAGCGCGCCGCGCTGGGTCAGCTCAAGTGGATGGTGTGCCAGGATCTCTTCGAGACGGAGAGCGCCGCGTTCTGGAAGCGCGAGGGCGTCGATCCGGCGACGATCGGCACCGAGGTCTTCTTCATGCCGGCCGCGGCGATCGCCGAGAAGGCCGGAACGCTGACGAACACCATGCGGCTCGTGCAGTTCCACGAGAAGGCCGTCGACTCACCGGGCGACGCGCGCAGCGATCTCTCGCTCGCGTACAACCTCGGCAAACGCCTCAAGGCGCTCTATGCGGACTCGCAGCTCGCGACCGACCGGCCGATCCTCGACATGACCTGGAACTACGACTCCGACGACGCGCACGAGCGTGCGCGCGGCGAGCCGGACGTCGAGAAGATCATGCGCGAGATCAACGGCTACGTCGTGGAGACCGGCGAGCAAGTGAAGACGTTCGTCGACCTGAAGGACGACGGCAGCACCGCCGCCGGCGCGTGGATCTACACCGGCTACTTCCCGGCGAAGGACCAGAACCTCACGCGCCGCCGCAAGGGCGACGACTGGGTCTCGCTCGAGTGGGCCTGGGCCTGGCCCGCGAACCGGCGCAACCTCTACAACCGCGCGTCGGCCGATCCCGACGGCAAGCCGTGGAGCGAGCGCAAGAAGTACATCTGGTGGGACGAGGAGGCGAAGAAGTGGACCGGCCTCGACGTCCCCGACTTTCCGGTCGCGAAGGCGCCGACGTTCCGCGCGCAGCCGGGCGCGAAGGGGATGGACGCGCACGACGGCACCGCGCCGTTCATCATCCAGGAGTACGGAGTCGCCGAGTTCTTCGGCGTGCAGGGGACCGTCGACGGGCCGTTCCCGACGCACTACGAGCCGCGCGAGTCGCCGGTGCCGAACTTCCTCTACCCGCACCAGCAGTACAATCCCGTGCTCAAGGAATGGCGGCGCCGCGACAACCCGTACCACGCGATCGGCGATCCGAAATACCCGTACGTGCTCTCGACGTACAGGCTCACCGAGCACCACCTCACCGGCGCGATGACGCGCTGGAACTCGTGGCTCGCGGAGCTGCAGCCCGAAGCGTTCTGCGAGATCTCACCGGAGCTCGCCGTCGAGCTCGGGATCCGCAACGGCGACTGGGTGACGATCTCGACCGCGCGCGGCGAGGTGGAGGCGAAGGCGCTCGTCACCGGGCGCATCACGCCGTTCAAGATCGGCCCGAAACAGTGGGTGCACCAGATCGGGATGCCGATCCACTACGGCTATCAGGGGCTCGTGACCGGCGACGCCGCGAACGTGCTGCCGCCGCTGGTCGCCGATCCGAACGTCTCGATCCACGAAGCGAAGGCGTTCACGTGCGACCTGCGGCTCGGGCGCCGCGGCCCGGCGCATGAGGGGCCGACGTGGCTGCCGGTGCCGGCGAGCGAGCAGAGGCCGCTCGGACGGCCGGACCGCGGCGGGCGCGTCGAGGCGGGGACGGCGCACACGACCGACGACGACATCGTCCCCGCCGGCGTCGTCATGGCGGGTGCGCAGCGGGAGCACCAGCTCGAGTCGAGCGAGCACCTGAGCATCGATCCTGAGCCGGCCGGCGACCGAGAGGCGAATACCTGATGCAGGACATGGGCTTCTTCACCGACGTCACCCTGTGCATCGGGTGCAAAGCGTGCGAGGTGGCGTGCAAGCAGTGGAACCAGTTGCCCGCCGACGGCTTCGCGCTCAGCGGAGACTCGTACGACAACACCGGGCGGCTCTCGTCGACGACCTGGCGCCACGTGGCGTTCGTCGAGCAGATGGACCGGGAGACGCCGGCCGCGTCGCGCTGGATGATGATGTCGGACGTGTGCAAGCACTGCACCAACGCCGGCTGCTTCGAGGCGTGTCCGACCGGCGCGATCGTGCGCAACGAGTTCGGCGACGTCTACGTGCAGCCCGACGTCTGCAACGGCTGCGGGTACTGCGTCCCGTCGTGTCCGTTCGGCGTCGTCGCCGTTCAGCAGAAGTCCGGCGTCGCGCAGAAGTGCACGCTCTGCTACGACCGTCAGAAGGACGGGCTCGAGCCGGCCTGCGCGAAGTCGTGCCCGACCGACTCGATCACGTTCGGCCCCGTCGCCGAGCTGAAGGCGAAGGCCGAGGCGCGCGTCGAGACGCTCCGCGCGCAAGGGAAAGAGGCCCGCCTCTACGGTGTCGACGGCGAGGAGACGCGCGACGTCGGTCCGCTCAACGCGTTCTTCCTGATCCCCGACCGGCCCGAGGTCTTCAACCTTCCCTCGAAGCCCGTGCTTCCCTCGAAGTTCCAGCCCGAAGCGTACGCCGTCGGGCTGCTCGCCGCGATGACGATGACCGTCGTCGGCATCTCGGTCTTCCGCGGATTTCGGGAGAGCGCGTAGTGTCGTCGGAGCGCCACGGCACGACGTACGAAGCCGCGGGGCAGTTCTCGCCCGACGCCGTCGCGGCGTCGATGCAGCGCAACGACGGCGGCTTCGGGCGGAACCAGGATACGTACTTCGATCACCCGGTGCTGCGCAAGGCGCACTGGCGCTGGGAGATCGTCGCGTACTTCTTCATCGGCGGTGCGTCGGCGGCGAGCGCCGCGCTCGCGTCGATCGCCGACCTTTTCGGCGACCCCGACGACGAGGCGCTGGTGCGCACCGGGCGTTACGTCGCGCTCGCCGGCTCGGCGGTGAGCTCCGCGCTGCTCATCAAGGATCTCGGCCGCCCCGAGCGCTTCCTGAACATGCTGCGCATCGTCAAGCTGAAGTCGCCGATGTCGGTCGGCGTCTACGCGCTCGTCACGTTCGCGACGACGTCCGGCTTCGCGGCGATGGAGCAGGCCCGCGCCGACGGCGTCATCCCGTTCGACCCGTTCGGCTGGTTCCCGCGCCGCCTCCGCGTCGCGGCGCACATGGTCTCCGCCGCGTTGATGATCTGCTATACCGGCGTGCTGCTCTCCGCGACCGCGATCCCGGTCTGGTACCGCGGCCGTCGGCATCTTCCCGCGATCTTCGTCCTTTCGGCCTCGGGGGCCGGCTGCGCGCTGCAGAACGCCCTGCTCGCGCTCACCGGCGGTTCCGGGCGTACGGCGAAGAAGCTCGAGACGATCGAGGTGATCGCCGGCCTCGCCGAGGCGGTGCTGCTGTGGGATTACGAGCGCGTCGCCGGCGAGCCCGGCAAGGCGCTTTTCGGCGGCGCGCGCGGGCGCAAGCTCAAGACGTACGCGGTCGGCGTCGGGATCGCGATCCCGGCGCTGCTCTCGCTTCCGTCGATCCTGTCGGGAAAGGCGCATCCGAAGCCGAAGCGGCTGCGGACGCTGCTCACCGCGGCCTGTGCTCTGGCCGGCGGCTACGTCTTGCGCGAGTGCGTCGTCTACGCCGGGCGCGACTCGGCCGACGACCCGCGCGCGTACCTCCGTCATCCCGAGTAAGGACGTCCGATGACCGCACGCCGCCCGAACTACCTCGCCATCCTCGCCGGCGCCGTCGTCTTCTTCGCCTTCGGCGCGATCTGGTACACCGTGCTCAGCGGCGCCTGGCTCGCCGCGGTCGGGAAGACGAAGGCCGAGCTGGGGATGTCGGGCGTCACGCCGTTCATCGTCTCGCTCGCGGCGGCGCTGCTGATCGCGTACTGCTTCGACAACATGCTCTGGCACTACGAGCGGGCCGACGCGGCGAAGGGCGCGCAGGTCGGGCTGCTGACCGGCGTCTGCATCGGCACCGCGTTGCTGGCGACCACCTACAGCTTCGAAGGACGTCCGGTCGCGCTGATCGCGATCGACGCCGGGTATGCCGTCTTCGGGTTCATGGCGAGCGGTGCGGTGGTCGGCGCCTTGCGCGGTCGCGCGACGCGTCAGCTCAGCGCGTAGGCGCGCTCGGCTTCGAACCAGCGCCGGCTGCGCTCGCCCTTCCACGCGCACGAGAGCGTCCCGTCCGGGCGGAACACGACGGTCGTCGGATAGATCAGCCCGCCCGGCTTGAAAATCCCCGGGATCGTGAACCGGTTGCGGTGCATCGCGATCGG
>DASWSC010000261.1:0-1966 GCA_036402855.1 Candidatus Elarobacter sp.
CAGCTTCCCTTGGACCGGGCGCGTGAGGATGAGGCCGCTGATCAGTTCTAAGACGCCGTCGTCGGTAGCGTTCTCAAGGTTTTCCAGGATCAGCGAGACCGGCTCCGTCGCCGAGCGCCAGCCGTCGAGCAGCCCGCTCAGCCCGGCCCCCGTATGCTCCGCCAAGAACGGCAACGCGGCGAGCGCCTGCAGAAACGCCGTCGTCGTCCGCACGGCCGCGGCGTCGACCGTCGCCCAGTGCGGGTCCTCGCGCGCGATGCGGTGCGCGATGTAGCTCTTCCCGTATCCCGCCGGCGCGACCAGCGCAATGAGCGGGACCGACGACCGCCGGATACGCTGCAGCACCCGCCTGCGGTCGACCAAAACGGCCATGCTGCCGTTTGCCGCCGCAGCGCTTCCGATAAACGTCGAAGCCCCTTCCGGGACGGCGAGCGGCCGTCCGGCACCGGCCGCGGAACGGCGTTCGACACCGTAACGTCGCGGTAACGCGCGGTGACGCGGCGAGCGCTCTCGGCTCGACCGTCCCGCGTTACGGCCGATTGACAGAATGAGCGCGTGAAACGCTACATCGTCGCCGTCGCGCTCGGATCGTGCATCATCTCCAGCACCGCGCCGGCACTCTCCCACCCGGCGGCTGCGGTCGCCCCGGCCGATCGCTATTTCGGCCGCCTCCAGATGAGCATCCTCGGTGTTCGCAACTCGCTGCGCGATCTCTCGCAGCAGCTCGACGCGCGTCCTGACGACGCGGTCCACGTCTACGACAAGGCCGTCTTCGTCGAAGACGCGCTCCACGACTGGGCGAAGAAGTTCCCGAACGATCCCTGGATCCCGAAGTTCGCGCACCAGCTCGAGGAGCTGTACGCGAAGATCGACACCGACGACGCGCGCAGCCATCGCGCCGCGACCAGCGCCTGGCTCATCCAGACGTTCCCGTCGAGCAGCTACGCCCAGATCGGGAGCCGCTGATCGTGCGCCGCCTCGGCATCATCGCCGCGACCGTGATCGCGTTCGCCCCGTTCGGCAGCACGATCGCGCACGCCGCGCACGCTTCGCACAGGCTGCCCGCGCACCACGTCAGCGCGTCGCGCGACATCGAGTCGACGATCACGATCGCGCTGGTCGACCCGCACTACCCGGCGAAGCTCGATGCCGACGCCCAGGCGCTCGTCGCCGACGTCAACGCCGAGCGCGCGAAGCGCGGCCTCGCGCCGCTCCAGCGCGACGCGGCGCTCGACGAGTTCGCTCACGCGAAGGCCGCCGACATGGCCTCGCGCGGCTACTTCGGGCACACCAGCCCCGAAGGGATCACGTTCCAGCAGCGGATGCGCTCGGCCGGCTGGCCGACCCCGTACGTCGCCGAGAACATCGCGTTCGACGTCAGCGAGCCGGCCGCGCACGCCGCCTTCGTCAACAGCCCGCCGCACTACACGAACCTGATCGATCCCAACGAGCGCCGCATCGGCGTCGCCGTCGTGACCGTCGGGAACGGCGAAACGTTCTACGTCGAAGACTTCTCGTCGTGACGAACGGCGCGGGCGTGCGGCGGATGGTGACCGAGTTCATCTCGAACCACCGCCGTCAGGGTGAGCTCGCGTCGGCGCTGCGGGCCGAGCGGTTCCTGCTCCACGTGCAGCCCGAGGTGGACCTCGCCTCCGGCCGCATCGTCGCAGCCGAAGCGCTCATCCGCTGGAATCACCTCGATCGCGGCCTGCTGCTCCCGGCCGAGTTCGTCCCCTTCGCCGAAGAGCACGGGATGCTGCCCTCGATCGGCGCGTGGGTGATCGGCGAGGCGATCGCCTCGGCCGCGGCGCTGCGCGCGATCGATCCGTCGTTCCGGCTATGGTTCAACGTCTCGGCGCCCGAGCTCGGCGACCCGCACTGGTTCGCCCGCCTCGCACGGCACGGCGACTCGCTGCGCGGCCTCGGCGTCGAGATCACCGAGAGCGTCGCGATGCGCGACCTGCCC
>DASWSC010000262.1:0-7867 GCA_036402855.1 Candidatus Elarobacter sp.
CGGCGTGATGCGGGTCGAGGGCGCCACGGCGTCGAGCGATGCGGACAGCGGCCTGGAAGTATGGGACGAGCTCGCGCTGCGCGTCGCGGTGTCCGTCGACGCCGCTCAAGTGTACGCGCGCGAGCACCACGTCGCCGACACGCTGCAGCGCGCGCTGCTGCCCGAGCGCCTGCCGGTGGACGACCGGCTCGCGTTCGACGCGGCGTACCTGCCCGGTGCGCAAGAGGCGATCGTCGGCGGCGACTGGTACGACGCGTTCCGCTTGCCCGACGGCCGCATCGCGTTCTCGATCGGCGACGTCGCGGGGCACGGCTTGCGCGCGGCGATCGTGATGGGCGAGGTGCGCCAGGCGTTCCGCGCCGCGGCGCTCAACCCCAACTCGCCCTCGCTGGTGCTCGAGCGCGCCAACACGATCGTCAACATGCGCGCGAACCCGGTGATGGTGACCGCGATGTTCGGCATCGTTGACCCGCGCGAAGGGACGGTGACGTACGCGTCGGCCGGGCATCCCGCGCCCGTGCTCGCGCTGCCGTGCGGTTCCGTGCAAGTGCTGCCCAAGGACGGCGTGCCGCTCGGGATCGTCGATGCGATCGAGGCGAGCGACTGGACGTTCACGCTTCCGCCCGGCGCGCTGTTCGCGGTGTACACCGACGGTTTGATCGAGTACTCGCGGGACGTCCTCGACGGCGAGCGCCGCCTGGTCGAAGCAGTGCGCGAAGGCGTGGCCCGCCGCGACGCGGAGCCCGCGCGCGCGCTGGTGCAGCGCGTGTTCGCGCGCACCGAGAACACCGACGACGTGGCGACGCTGACCGTGACCGCGGCGGACGTGCGCGGCACGTCGTTCTCGTTCACGTTCACGGCGTTGCCGCTGGCGGTGCCGCTGGTGCGCCGCAGTCTCGAGCGGTTCGCGGAACAGCTCGGCCTCGACGCGGACCACCGCTTCTCCCTGCTCACCGCGAGCGGCGAGGCGATCGCGAACGCGGTCGAGCACGCGTACGGCGCGCAGGAGCCGGGGACGGTCGAGCTCCACGTCACCACGGACGCGGACAACACGCTGCTGGTCGACGTCTACGACCGCGGTGCGTTCATCGACCGCGAGCTGCGCGAAGGGCGCGGGCTCGGGCTGCGGATCGTTCGCGCGGTCGCGCGCGCCGTCTCGATCGACACCGAGGGCGGGACCCGCATCCGCATGGTGTTCGACGCGAGCGGCGCTCGCCGGTAGGATCAGTCCTTCGCGATGTAGTCGAGCGAACCGTAGCGGCCGGTCGCGAGCTTCTCGCGCTGCATCAGCAGGTCGTCGAGCAGCGCGCTCGCGCCGATCCGGAACATGTCGGGGTTGAGCCATGGTTCGCCGAGCGTCTCGTCGATGAGGACGAGGTACGCGATCGCGACCTTGGTGTTGCGCACCCCTCCGGCGACCTTGAGACCGCGGCGTTCGCCGGTGCGGCGGTGGAAGTCACGGATCGCTTCCGACATCACCAGCGCGCTGGCCGGCGTCGCCGAGGTCCCGATCTTCCCGGTGGACGTCTTGATGACGTCGGCGCCGGCTTCGAGCGCGATGTCGCTCGCGCGCCGCGTCGCATCGTACGAGCCGAGCTCGCCCGTCTCGAGGATCGCCTTGAGGTGGACCGGGCCGCAGAGCTGCTTCACCGCGACGATCTCGTCGAAGACGTGCTGCTCCTCGCCCGCCAGGAACGCGCCGCGGTCGATCACCATGTCGATCTCGTCGGCGCCCGACTCGAGCGCCGCCTCGGTGTCCCGCAGCTTCACGTCGAGCGAGGAGAGCCCGCTCGGGAAGGCCGTCGCCACCGAGGCCACCTTCACGCCGGTGCCGCGCAGCGCGTCTTTCGCGACCGCGACCAAGTTCGGGTAGACGCACACCGCGGCGACGCGCGGCGCGCCCGGCGCCGGATACGCCGCCTTCGCGCAGAGCGAGCGCACCCGGCCCGGCGAGTCGCGGCCTTCGAGCGTCGTGAGGTCGATGCAGCGGATCGCCAGGTCGATCGCGGCGAGCTTCGCCTCGTTCTTGATCGACCGCTTGGCGAAGCCGGCCGCCCGGGCTTCGAGCATCACCGCATCGACCGGCGGGGACGGCGGCGTCAACAGAAGAGGCATCCGAGGAGGTTCGCCGGGCGAGCGCGGCCCAACCTTGACGCGTGAAGAACGGGGTTCCCTCGTACCGTCCGCCGCTCGACGGCGTGCGGGTCCTCGAGCTCGGATCGTCCGTTGCCGGACCGGCCGCGGGCCGGCTGCTCGCCGACCTGGGCGCCGAGGTGTTGAAGGTCGAGAGCGGCGAGGGCGACGGCTTGCGCACGTGGGGACCGCCGGCGCCGGACGGGACGTCGTGGTGGTTCAAGTCGCACAACCGGAACAAGCGGTTCGTCGAGTTCGACCTTCACCGCGAGGCGGACCGCGCGACGGTGCGCGAGATCGCGCTGCGCTGCGACGTGCTGCTCGAGAACTTCCGCCCCGGCAAGCTCGCCGAGTGGGGTCTCGGCTACGAGAGCGTCCGTGCGGCGAACCCCCGGATCGTGTACGCCTCGATCAGCGGCTACGGTCAGGACGGTCCGTACCGGAACCGCACCGGCTTCGGCAACATCGCCGAGTCGATGAGCGGGCTGCGCTACATCACGGGATACCCCGACCGGCCGCCGGTGCGCGTCGGGATCTCGCTCGCCGACGAGCTCGCGGCGCTGTACTGCGTCGCCGGAATCCAGGCGGCGCTGCTCGCGCGCGAACGGGACGGGGTCGGCGACTACGTCGACGTCTCGCTGCTCGAAGCCAGCTTCGCGCTGACCCAGGGGATGCTCCCCGAGTACGACGCGCTCGGCATCGTGCGCGAGCGCAGCGGAAACTCGCACAACGCCGTCGCGCCGTCGAACATCTACCCGACCCGCGACGGCAAGTGGATCGCGATCGGGGCGAACGCGAACTCGCTCTTCCGGCGCTTCGTCGCCGCGATCGGACGTCCCGAGCTCGCCGACGAACCGCGCTACCGCGGAAACCGCGAGCGAACCCAGCACGGCGCCGAGATCGACGAACTGGTCGCCGAATGGACGCGCACGCTCGACGCCGCCGAAGCGGCGCGCATCCTCGCCGGCGCCGGGGTCCCGGCGGGGCCGGTCTACTCCGTCGCCGACATCGTCGCCGACGAGCAGATCCGCGCGCGCGGCGTCGTGCGTCACCTCGAAGACGACGCGGGGAACCGCGTCGCGACGACGGCGCCGGTGATCCGCTTCCGGGCGCACCCGACGGTGAGCGATCACGCGGCGCGCGCCGTCGGCGCCGACACGGCCGCCGTGCTCGACGAGCTGAGGATCGGAGGGACGCGATAGCGCCGATCATCGCGCTGCAGGGCGTCACCAAGACGTTCGAGTCGGGCTACACCGCGCTGCGCGACGTCGAGCTGGAGATCGAGCCTGAGCGCTTCGTCGCGCTGGTCGGCCCGTCCGGCTGCGGCAAGTCGACGACGCTTTCGCTGGTCGCCGGGCTCGACGCGCCGACGAGCGGGACGGTCAGCGTGCGCGGGAAGCCGGTCGCCGGGATCACCCAAGGGGCGGGGTTCCTGTTCCAGCGCGACGCGCTCTTGCCGTGGAAGAGCGTGCGCGACAACGTCCTGCTGCCGCTGCAGTTGCGCGGGATCCCGCGCGAGCGGGCGCGCGCGCGCGCCGCGGAGTGGATCGGCCGGGTCGGGCTGCGCGGTTTCGAGGCGTCGTACCCGCATCAGCTCTCGGGCGGGATGCGCAAGCGCGTCTCGCTCGCGCAGACGCTCGTCTACGACCCCGAGATCCTCTTGATGGACGAGCCGTTCTCGGCGCTCGACGTGCAGACGCGAAATCTGATGGAAGGCGAGCTGCTCGGCCTCTGGCAGGGCTCCGGGAAGACGGTGATCTTCGTGACCCACGATCTCGAGGAGGCGATCGCGCTCGCCGACGAGGTCGTCGTGATGACCGCCGGCCCCGCGCGCGTGAAGGCGCGCTACGACGTGACGCTTCCCCGCCCGCGCGACATCGAGCAGGTCCGTTTCGACCCGCGCTTCACCGAGCTGTACTCGAAGATGTGGAACGACCTGCGCGACGAGGTGCTGGAGAGCTATGCGCGAGCGAACGCGGCCGGTTAGCCGCCCGCTCGTCGTCGCGACGCAGATCGCCGTGACGCTGCTCTTTCTCGCGGCCTGGGAGACGGGCGTGCGAGCCGGGCGGATCGATCCGTTCTTTTTCTCCTCGCCCTCGCAGATCGCCGCGACGATCGGGCACTGGTGGCAGCAGGGCTACATCGTCAAGGACGTCGTCGTGACGATGTGGGAGACGGTGCTCGGACTCTTCATCGGCGGCCTGGTCGGGATCGCGCTCGGCATCGTGCTGGCGTCGAACCGGTTCCTCGGCGCCGTCTTCGAGCCGCTGCTCGTGCTGCTCAACTCGATCCCGCGCGTCACGCTGGTCCCGCTCTTCATCCTCTGGTTCGGGTTCTCGCTGCTCTCGAAGGTGGTGAGCGCCGTGGTCCTGGTGCTCTTCGTCGTGTTCTTCGCGACGTACGCCGGGATCAAGGACGTCGACCCGACGCTGGTCGCCAACGCGCGCGTCCTGGGCGCCAAGCGGCACGACGTCGTCCGCCACGTCCTCGTCCCCTCGGCGCTGACCTGGATCTTCGCCTCGTTGCGCTCGGCGGTCGGGTTCGCGCTGATCGGGGCGGTGGTCGCCGAGTACTTCGGCGCGCAGGCCGGCGTCGGGTACCGCATCCAATACTCCGAGGCCCAGTTGAACACGAGCGGCGTGTTCGGGGGCCTCGCGATCCTGATGGTCCTGGTCACGCTGGTGGACACGTTCATCCGCTGGGTTCAGCGGCGCGTCCTCGTCTGGAAGCCCGTCGATCTCTGACAAAGGAGACCCGCCATGTCCGACATCTCACGCCGTGCGCTGATCGGCGGCATCGCGGCCGCCGGGGCCTCGACCGTCTTCGGCGCCCCGACGATCGTGATCGCCGCCGGGCCGAAGGAAAAGGTCCCGATCGTGGTCGGTTCCGAGCACGCGCTGGTGTACTTCCCGTGGGACCTGGCCAAGGCGCTCGGGTACTTCGATCAAGAAGGGATCGACGCGGATCTCACCTACACGAAGGGCGGGAGCGAAGCGGCGACGGCGCTGGCGTCGGGGACGTGCGACTACAGCGGGAACGCGATCGATCACGCGATCGCGGCCGCCGAACGCGGCAAGTCGCTGGTGATGGTCGCGGACTTCATGAACCAGCCCGGGATCGCGCTGATGGTCCGGCCCGGCGACCGCGACAAGTTCAAGACGTTCGCCGACTTCAAGGGGAAGACGGTCGGCGTCACGTCGATCGGCTCGGCGACCCACGTGCTCGCGACCTGGATGGCGCACCGCGCCGGACTCGGCAAGGACGACCTCAAGATCGTCGGGGTCGGCGGCGGCGCGACGATGATGTCGGCACTCAGCGGGAATCAGGTCGACGCCGCCTACGGCAACGACCCGTACGCGACGACGCTGGTCAAGACGGGCCGCGGCGTGCAGTGGCTCGGGCTCTACACGTCGGCCGACACGCGCCGCTCGCTCGGGTTCCCGCAGTACTGCTTCACCGGCGCGCTCACCCGCGGCGACGTGATCGAGAAGAAGCCGGAGCGCACGCAAAAGATCGTCAACGCGCTCGTGCGCGCGCACAAGTACATGGCGACGCACACCTCGGCGCAGATCGCGGCCGCCCTCTCCGACGAGTTTCGCGGCGGGACGCCGGCCGACAACTGGGCGGCCGCGTACAGCCATTCGCGCCCCGCGTACACGCAGCACGGTGAGGTCGCGCTCGAAGGCGTCCGCGCGGTGATCGAGACGAACAACTACTTCCTCGGCGCGACCTCGAAAGTCGATCCCGCGAAGCTGTTCGACAACGCGTTCACCGAGAGGGCGGCGCGAACGGTCAAGGTCTGAGCACGGAGGCGGCCGCTCAGCGAAATCACATGGTAGCCTGAGCGAGCCGCCAGCCCGCCGGAGTATCGTCGTCGGAAAGAGCACCACATCTCCGGCGAGGATCGTCATGCACCGTCACGCCGCGTTCGTCGCGTTCTTGTCGCTCGCACTCTTCGCACCGCTCGCCGCGTGCGGCGGCCCGGGATTGATCTGCAGCGATCCGTCCGACTATTCGACCTGCGAGCCGGCGCCCGATCCGACGCCCGATCCGCCGGGACCGCCCGCGCGGCCGCCGGGTCCGCGGGTGACGCCGACGCCGGTGCCGGCGGGATGCATCGGCGACCACGACGCGGTCTTGCTGTGGCCGTTCCCGGCCTCCGCCCTCGCGGCGTATCAGAACGTCGTCTACATCGCGGTTCCGCGCACCGTGACGATCCCGGCGTACGTTCTGCTCGAGCTCGGTTTTCGCAGCAGCGCGGGCGTCGACGCGAACTTCGAGCGCGCGCCGCTGCAGGACGTGACCGGTTCGCTGCCGTCGTACGTCCCGGCACCGTTCTCGGACCGGCCGATCGTGTACGCCGCGGCCGGTCTCCCGATCGACTTCAAAGGCACCGTCGACATCATCCTCACCGATTCACGTCGCCCCGCGCAGTGCGCCGACGTCCTGGTCAGCATCATAAGCACCGTCGACATCGTACGATAGCGGCGGCTCGGCAGGTCGGCGACGGGCGGGGATGCGAAGCCGTCGGCGTGGCTCAGTACGTGTACTCGATGTTCCGCGTCGGCAAGAAGGTGCCGCCGAACCGGCAGATCCTGAAGGACGTCTCGCTCAGCTTCCTGCCGGGCGCGAAGATCGGGATCCTCGGGCTGAACGGCGCGGGGAAATCGACGGTGCTGCGCATCATGGCCGGCGTCGACACCGATATCGAAGGCGACGCGATCCCGATGCCGGGGATCAGCATCGGCTATCTCCCGCAAGAGCCGCAGCTCGATCCCGCCAAAACGGTTCGCGAGACGGTCGAGGAAGCGCTCAGCGAGCTGACCGCGGCGCGCGCGCGGCTCGATCAGATCTACGCCGCGTACGGCGAGCCCGACGCCGATTTCGACAAGCTCGCCGAAGAGCAGGCGACGTTGGAAGCGGTGCTGTTCGCCTCCGGCGGCGACGACGTCGAGCAGCAGCTCGAGATCGCCGCCGACGCCCTGCGGCTCCCGCCGTGGGAGGCGAAGATCGGGCCGCTCTCCGGCGGCGAGAAGCGTCGCGTCGCACTGTGCCGGCTGCTGCTCTCGAAGCCGGACATGCTGCTGCTCGACGAGCCGACGAACCATCTGGACGCGGAGAGCGTCGAGTGGCTCGAGCAGTTTCTGCAACGCTTCCCCGGGACGGTCGTCGCCGTGACGCACGACCGCTACTTCCTCGACAACGCGGCGGAGTGGATCCTCGAGCTCGACCGCGGCCGCGGCATCCCGTGGAAGGGCAACTACAGTTCCTGGCTCGACCAGAAGCAGGAGCGGCTCGCGCAAGAAGAGGCCGCCGAGTCGGCGCGCCGCAAAGCGCTCAAGCGCGAGCTCGAGTGGGTGCGCTCCGGCGCGAAAGCGCGCCAGTCCAAGAACAAGAGCCGGATCGCGCGCTTCGAGGAGCTCTCCAGCTACGAGCACCAGCGGCGCAACGAGACGCAAGAGATCTTCATCCCGGTCGCCGAGCGCCTCGGTGATCAGGTCATCGAGTTCGATGGCGTCCGCAAAGCGTTCGGCGACCGGCTGCTCATGGAAGACGTGAGCTTCCGCATCCCGGCCGGCGCGATCGTCGGCATCATCGGCCCCAACGGCGCCGGCAAGTCGACGCTCTTCCGGATGATCGCCGGCAAGGAGCGGCCCGACGCGGGCGAGATCGTCGTCGGCCCCAGCGTGAAGCTGGCGGTGGTGGACCAGACGCGCGAGGCGCTCGACGACAC
>DASWSC010000263.1:0-12734 GCA_036402855.1 Candidatus Elarobacter sp.
GGGGCGAGATGCCGAGCTGGGCCGCGACCGAGGTCGCGAGCGAGCCCGCCAGCGTCGCGATGACGTCGTCGAGCGAGGTTCCCCGGTCGAGCTGCGCCTTGACGGCACGTTCGAGCTCGGCGTCGACGCCGAGTGCCGTGCCGGACGAGGTCGCCGCGGCCGCGGTGCGCGTTCCGGCGAAGATCCCGGCGAGCGAGCCGCCGAGGACGTCATGGAAGAGCGCTCCACCGGACGTCGCGAGCGAAGGCTTCGCCGCGGGCGCCGTGGCCGTCCCGGCCTGGGGAGTCATGGGGATCGAGATTGGGTTCAGAATGTCACCTCCTTTCGCGAAGATTGGAAAACGGACGTCCTAGGCGGACGCCTGTATCGACTATCGGACGGGCGAGGCCGCCACCTGAGCGACGGCGCGGCTGATGCGGACCGCGACGGCGGTCGGGAGCGCGTTCAGGATCGCGCCCGCGCTGTCGGCATCCATCGCGCCGAGCACGCGGCCGGCCTCCGCTTCGGGGAGGCGCTGCACGACCGCGGCCGCCTTGTCGGGGTCCATCGCCGCCCAGCTCGCGGCCAGCCGCTTCTCCTCATCGCTCGCGCCCGGCGCGACCCCGGGGGCGGCGGCGCCGGCGGGTCCGGCGAGCGCCGTGACCGCGGTGCGCGGCCGCGGTGCCGGCGCCGGGGTGACGAGCGGTGCGTTCTGGAGCGCGCTGACCTGCTGCTGGAGCCCCGTCGCGCGCGCGTCGGCGTCGGCCTTCGCGCGGCGCTCGTTCTCCAGCCGGGCACTGAGGTCGCGAATCTCGCGATTGCGGTCGGCGATGGTCTGCTGCTGCCCGGCGAACGTCAGCGGCCGCACCACCACGCTCTGGGCCGAGGCGCCGGCGTTCCACGCGGGGCGCAGCGGACCGTTCGCGATCAGCCGCTGCGAGGGCGGCCAGCCGAGGAGGAAGCCGATCACGGCGATGATCCCGAGCGGGATCAGGTAGCGCGCCGGGTTCGGCCGGCGCTTGCGCTGTCGGGTGACGATCACGACGGAAGTCCTTCGAAGGGATTGGCGCGCTCGAACGCGCGCGCGTTCTGGTCGTCGAGCTCGCGCTGGTCCGCCAGCGCGGCGTCGAGGTCGAACGCCTCTTTGCGGCGCTCCTTGAGGGTCTCGAGCACTTTGCGGTCCTTCGCCGCGTCGACCAGCCGTTGCCGCGCGCGCTCGGTGTGCGCGATGCACGCGTCGACGCGTTGCCGCGCCGCGATCATCGCGCGGTCGAGGTAGTCGAGATGCGTGTACGTCGAGCGCAGTACTTCGGCGTCGAACTGCGCGTGCTCGCGCACCAGCCGCTCGCGCAGCTCATCCCGCTTCGAAGCGATGTCGTCGAGCATCCGCTGCGCCGTGAGCTGATCGTTCAGCGCACGCGCATGGTCGCCCGCCCGCTCACGCTCCACCCGCTCCCGCTGCTGCAACACCGGATCCAACCGAAACCGAAACGTCACCCCGCCCCCCCAACGACCAGGCTCATCGTGGGCCGCTGCAATGTCATCCTGAGGCGCCCTACCGTCGTCGTGAAGCACCCCAATGTCATCCTGAGCTTGTCGAAGGATGAGCCATGGGCAGCGCGGTGCTTCGGCGCATCCTTCGACAAGCTCAGGATGACATTGGGGCAGGGGACGATGACATTGGGGCCGGGCACGATGACATTGGGGCCGCGCACGATGACATTGGGGCCGGGCACGGTGACGTTGGGGCCGGGCACGATGACATTGGGCCCGGGCACGGCCGTGGGGGCCGGGGTGGTCATGCTAGGCCCATGACGGCGCGCTGGGCGTCTTCGAAGGTCGAGCGCTCGTAGATGCCCTGGCGCTGGAAGGCGCGGACGTCCTCGATGCGCGCGAGGGCATGGTCGACGCGCGGGTTCGAGCCGGCGACGTAGGCGCCGATGTTCACGAGGTCTTCGGCCTCGCGGTACGTCGAGAGCACGTCGCGCAGCGCCGACGCGCTGGAGAGGTGCGACGGCGGGACGACGTCGGGCATGACGCGGCTCACCGAAGCGAGGACATCGATCGCCGGATACTGGTTGGCCGCCGCGAGCTTCCGCGACAGAACGATGTGGCCGTCGAGGATCGAGCGGACCGCGTCGGCGACAGGCTCGTTCATGTCGTCGCCGTCGACCAGCACGGTATAGAGTGCGGTGATCGTGCCGCGCTGCGACGTGCCCGTGCGCTCCAGCAGCTTCGGGAGCAGCGCGAAGACCGACGGCGTGTACCCGCGCGTCGTCGTCGGCTCGCCGATCGCGAGGCCGACCTCGCGCTGCGCCATCGCGAAGCGCGTGACGCTGTCCATCATCAGCATCACGTCGAGCCCGTTGTCGCGGAAGTACTCCGCGATGCGCGTCGCGACGAACGCCGCCTTGATCCGCACGAGCGCCGGCTGGTCGGAGGTCGCCACGACGACGACCGAGCGCTTGAGCCCCATCTCGCCGAGGTCCCGCTCGAGGAAGTCGCGGACTTCCTTGCCGCGCTCGCCGACCAGGGCGATGACGTTGACGTCGGCCGCGGTGTTGCGCGCGATCATCCCGAGCACGGTCGATTTGCCGACGCCCGAGCCCGCGAAGATTCCGACGCGCTGGCCCTTCCCGACCGTCAGCAGACCGTCGATCGTGCGGACGCCGACGCCGAGCGGCTCCGTCACGCGGCGCCGGTGCAGCGCGCTCGGCGGCGTTCCGCCGACCTCGGCGCGGCGCGCGTCGACGATCGACCCGAGCCCGTCGAGCGGGCGGCCGAGGCCGTCGATGACGCGCCCGAGGAGCGAGTCGGAGAGCCCGATCTGCAGCGGCTTGCCGAGCGCGACGACGTCGGAGCCGGCGGCGATCCCGCCCAGCTCGCCGAGCGGCATCAACAACACCTTCGCGTCGCGAAACCCGACCGCTTCGGCGAGGACGGGCTGCGCGGTGCGCCGGTACGCGACCGAGGCGGTCTCCCCGATCGCCATCGGCGGCCCGTTCGACTCGATCACCGTCCCGATCACCTGGCTGACCTTGCCGTTGGTGCGCACGAGGTCGGCGTCGAGCAGCTCCTCGACGTAGCGCGACGCGTCGAACGGCCGCAGCGACACCGTTTTGCCCACTACGACGCCTTGATCGCCGGAACGTCGCTCTTCGCCATCGTGATCTCGACGGGAGCCGGTTCGACGATGACGTCGTCCTCGATGTGGAGGATCTTGCGCGCCTCTTCGAGCTGCGTCGCGATGCGTGCGTCGATGGTGCCGGCGTCGGTATCGACCACGACGCCGCCGCGGTCGACGCGCTGGTCCTCGACGATGCGCAGGCTGCGAATGTCGCCGATCGCGATCAGCTCGTCGCGGTGCTCGCGCATCCGCTCGAGATCGGCCGGGTGGACTCGCACGGTGACGGTGTCGCGCTCGATGAGTCGCGCGATCGCGCCCTTCGCCATCTCGACCACGACGCCGCGGTCGAGCGCGACCTGCTGGTGCAGGACGCGTTCGGCGATCCCGAGCGCCAGCCGCACCAGCTCGGGCTCGGCGTCCTCGATCAGCTTGTGCCGCTCGGCGCGCGCCATCTCGAGGATGCCGCGCATCGTCACGAGCATGTCGTTCATCTCGCGGTCGGCCGCGTCGCGGCCGGCTTGGAAGCCTTCGTCGTGGCCACGCTTGCGCGCGTCCTGCGCGATCGTATCGGCGCGCGCGGCGGCGTCCTCGACCAGCGCTCGCGAGCGGTTGTGCGCGTCGGCGAGGAGCATTTCGGCGTTGCGCTCGGCATCGTCGATGAGCCCTTGGGCCTGCGCGCGGATCGCCTCGACGTCGACCGCCGGGCTCGCCGGGGCGGCGCCGAGCGGAGCGTCGGCGAGAAACGCGTCGTCGCCCGCGCCGAACGCGAAGGCGTCCGGCGACATGACGTCGCCGGACGGGATCACGGGCTCGGGAGGCGGCGGAGCAACCTCGGGCGCACGGAGCTGATACCGCTCCACGCGCAGTTGCACGCCCTTGACGACGCGGCCCATCTAGACGATCCGGTCTTCCTTTCCGCCGCGGGCGATGACGATCTGACCGTTCTCCTCGAGCGTCCGGATGACGTCGACGATGTTCTGCTGCGCCTTCCCGACCTCGCGGACGCGCACCGGGCCGAGGACCTCGATGTCTTCCTTGAGCGTCGTCGCCGCGCGCGTCGACATGTTCTTGTAGACGCGCGAGAGCAGGTCGTCGTTGGCCGTCTTGAGCGCGAGCGCGAGATCCTTGCCGTCGACTTCCTTCAGGACGCGCTGGATCGCGCGGTCGTCGAGCGTGATGATGTCCTCGAAGACGAACAGCAGGTTCTTGACCTCGTTCGCGATGTCGGGGTCGCGCTTGGTGAGGCCGTCGAGGATGTTCTTCTCGGTCTCGCGGTCGACGAAGCCCATCACCGAGGCGAGGGTTCCGACGCCGCCGCCCTTGGTGAAGTCCGATCCGCTGACCATGAGGCGGCGTCCCAGCAGCTCGTCCAATTGCTCCAAGATCTCCGGTGCGGTCTTCTGCAGGATCGCAATCCGCATCGCGACCTCGCCCTGCAGCTCGGGCTCGAGCTGCGAGAGCACGGCGCCGGCCTGGTCGGGCGACATGTAGACCAGGATCAGCGCGATCGTCTGGGGGTGCTCTTCCTTGATGAACTCGAGCAGCTGCGCCGGCTCGGTCTTCTTCACGAGCTCGAGCGGGTTGCCGTGCTTGAGCGCCGCGAACAGACGGTTCGTCATGTCGTCGGCTTGACCGGCGCCGAACGAGCGCTCGAGGATCTCCTTGGCGTACTCGATCCCGCCCTCGTTGATGTACTTGAGGGCGATCGCGCGCTGATACGCTTCCTGGATCACCGCGTCGCGCTTGTCGATCGGGACCGTCGAGATCTTCGCGATCTCGAGGACGATGCGCTCGACCTCGTCCTGGCGCAAGAACTTGAAGATCGACGCGGCCAGCTCGAGGCCGATCGTGATCATCAAGACCGCGGCCTTCTCCGGGCCGGTCATGTCCGGCATCGCCGGCGGCGCGTACGACTCCGCGAACGACGACGTCATCATCTCGTCCCCCAACGTGAGGATCGGCTTATCGTGTATCATGTCAACGGCGCTCCGCCCCTGGCTCCGCGCCCCCCACTTCGTGGGGCCCCCGACGCTTCACGCGCGCTCATCATTGTGCTCAGGTCACGATCCCCCGTGGGCGCGCTCAACGACATGGTGCTCATTCCGCGAGCCACAATTTCACGAGCTTGGCGATGTTGTCGGGGCTCTCTTGAGCGACGGTCGTGACGTACTCGATCATCTGCTCGCGGGTGAGGTCGGCGGCGGAGCGGATCGGGGCGGCGATCGCCGGCGTTCCGTCGAGCATCGGGTGCTCTTCGAACGAGGGCAGCTCTTCGGCGAGCGTACTGTCGAACGTCGGCAGCTCGGAGGTCGGGCGGAACGTCCGCCGGCGCAGCATCGCGATGCCGAATCCCGCACCGACCAGGCCCAGGATCACCAGCAGCGCGATGAACGGCGCGGCCGGGAGACCGAAGACCGTCGTCGAGGCGACCGTGCCGCGGGCTCCGCCCGCCGCCAGCGTCTCGGGCGCGAACGGCATCGCTTCGACGGAGAGCTGATCGCCGCGCACGGCGTCGATCCCGGCGGCGGCGGAGACGACGTTGCGGATCTTCTGCACGTCGGCGGCCGAGACGACGTAGGCCGGCGCGCCGTTCGCCGCGGCGGCTCCGGCGGCGCCCGGCGTGTTCACCAAGACGGCGACCGAGAGCCGCGAGATCTTCCCGGGCGCGTCGACGTGCTTCGCGTTCTGCTCGGTGACCTCGTAGTTGTTGGTCGTCTTCGTCTTCGCGTAGCGGCCGTTGGTCTGCTGGTTCTGCGTCCCCTGATAGGTCGGGATGACGTTCGTCGTCGTGCCGGGGACGCCGGCCGCGGTTCCGCGCGGGCCGCCGCTGCCGTTGTACGTCTCGCGCTCGGTCTGCGACGACCGCACGGTGCCCTGCGGCGAGAACGACTTCGTCTCGGTCGAGTTCGCGTCGAAGTTCATGACGCTTGCCACGCGCACGGCGGAGCGGTGTGCCCCGATCGTCGTGTCGAGCAGCCCTTGCAGCGACTGCTGCAGATCGGACTCGTACTTCTCCTTGGCGACCATCTGGTCTTGGGTCAGCTTCAGCGCCGTCGATCCGTCGGCGAGGCTGCCGTCTTCGCGCGCCGAGGGGCGCAGCACGGTGCCGTTCTGGTCGACGATCGTCACGTTCTCGGGCTTCAGCCCTTCGACGGCGCCGGCGACCAGCTGCGTGATCCCCCGGACCTCTTGGGCCGAGACCTGCATCCCCGTCTTCGTCTGGATCGCGACCGACGCGGTCGTCGGCGACTGCGTCGTGGAGTACAGCGAGGCTTGCGGCGTCGCGATGTGGACGCGCGCCGACTGCACCGGCGTCAGCCCGGAGATCGTGCGCTGGAGCTCGCCCTCGGTCGCGCGCGTCTTCGCGATCTTCTCCTGGAAGTCGGTCATGCCGAGGTTCGTGCGATCGAACAGCTCGAACCCGGTCCCGCCGCCGGCCTTCACGACGCCCGCACCGGCGAGCTGGACGCGCTCCTCGTAGACGCTCTCGTGCGGGATCAGCACGGTCGCCCCGCCGTCGGCGAGGCGGTGCGGAATCTTCTCCGCGTCCAGCTTCTGGATCACCGCGCTGGCTTCATCGGGCTGCAGGTTGGAGAACAGCACCGCGTAGTCCGGACCGCGCAGGCGGAACATCGCGACGAACGCCAGGGCCACGACGAAGGCCACGGCGATACCGCCGTAGATCATACGATTCGTTCCGGTCTGGACGCTCCACCAATCCCGAACCCGGGCCGGATACGACGCGACAGACGTGGTCAGACGATCCAAAAGGCACCTTCGCGGAGCGCTGGACGACGCTCCGTGGGTATCGCCCACCGTGGCCTGTACCACCAGACATCCTTGCCCGGTGCTGTGGATACTATCGGCCGACCATTTGACGTTGTTTACCGCGCCTCGCCCTCCGGGCAAGCGTGCGCTTTGCGGGGTTGTCCCTTACGCGGTCAGATCGCGAGCGCGGAGCGTTCGGGTCCGACCGACGCCAGCGCGACGGGGACGCCGGTGAGCTCCGCGAGGCGGTCGAGGAACGTGCGCGCAGCGGCGGGGAGATCGGCGATGCGGCGGACGCCGCGAACGTCGTCGCTCCAGCCGGCGTGCTCTTCCACCTCCACGCGCAGGCCGGGGTCGCCGATCGCCTCGATCCCGCACGGCGTTCCGTCGCTCCGGCGATAGCCGGTGACGATTCCGAGCCGCTCGAACCCCGACAGCACGTCGAGCTTGGTGATCGCGAGCGCGTCGAGCCCGTTCAGCCGCGCCGCATAGCGCGCGGCGACGGCGTCGTACCAGCCGCAGCGCCGCGGCCGCCCGGTCGTCACCCCGAACTCGCGCCCGTGCGCGCGCAAGCGCTCGCCGCGCTCGTCGAGGAGCTCCGAGGGGAACGGGCCGCCGCCGACGCGCGTGCAGTACGCCTTCGCGACGCCCAGCACGCGGCCGATCCGCGTCGGGCCGACCCCGAGGCCGGTCGTCGCGCCGCCCGCGACCGTGTGCGAGCTCGTGACGTACGGATACGTCCCGAAGGTGACGTCGAGCATCGTCCCCTGCGCGCCTTCGGCCAGGATGCGCTCGCCGCGGCCCATCGCGCCGTGCAGCAGCTCGACGTCGTCGACGACGTGCGGGACGATCCGTTCGGCGAGCGCGAGCGAGTCGCGCACGACGTCCTCCTCGCGCGGAACGTCGTCGGCGCCGGCGAAGAGCGGCGCGCGGGCGTTCAGCGCGTTGCGGATCTTATCGGCGAGCGCCTCTGCCTTCGCGAGGTCGCCGAAGGTGATGCCCAGCCGGCCGACGCGGTCGACGTACGCGGGGCCGATCCCGCGGCCGGTCGTCCCGATCGCCCCGCCGCCGCGCTGCTTCTCCAGCAGCTTGTCGAGCGCGGCGTGATACGGAAAGACGACGTGCGCGCGCGCCGAGATCATCACGCGCGAGACGTCGACCCCGAGCTTCGCCAACATGTCGAGCTCGTCGACGAACCCGCGCAGCGAGACGACGGTCCCCGCGCCGATCAGGAGCTTCGTCCCTTCGACCAGGACCCCCGACGGGACGACGTGCAGCGCGAGCTTCGTCTCGCCGACTTCGATCGAGTGCCCCGCGTTGTCGCCGCCGCCGAAGCGCGCGATGATCGCGTAGTCGCGCGCGAGGAGGTCGACGATGCGCCCTTTCCCTTCGTCGCCCCACTGAATGCCGACCACGATGTCGACCGGACGCCGCACATCCGGCGGCGCCGGCCAGATCGTCACGTCAGTCTCCGCGGAAGTCGAGATCCGCCGTGCTGCCGACCGGGAGCGGCGGGACGCCTTCGAACGTCGTCATCACGTACTCGCTGAAGAGCGCGTTCGGCCAGCCGAAGTCGGCGCGCGTGAACTTGGTCGGATCGTCCGGGTTGAACGACTCGTGCAGGAGATGGTCGCCGGGATCGGAGGCGAGGAGCTGTGCCAAGACGTCCTTGCGCTCGGCGTCGGTGGTCGCGGTGAACCCTTGCATCAGCATCGCGATCGGCCACACGTAGTTGTCGCTCGTGTGCGGGGAGCCGATCCCGCGCGCGACGCGGCCGACGTAGTACGTCGGGTTGTCCTTGGAGAGCAAGAACTTGCGCGTGTTCTTGTAGACGAACGACGAGGACTTCGTGTAGCCGAGGTACGGCGCGGAGAGCAGCGAGGGGACGTTGGCGTCGTCCATCAGCTTGGCGTTGCCGAGCCCGTCGACTTCGTAGGCGTAGATGTAGCCGTAGTTCGGCGTGAACACGACGCCGTAGGTCTGGATCCCCGTCTGCACCTCGTCGCGCAGCGCCTTCGCGCGCTGCGACTTGAGGACGTTGTGGTAGACGTCGCGCTCGATCTCCTGAAGCTGCCCGAGCGCGACGACGGCCATCATCTCCGACGGGATCAGGTAGTTGTACGTGCACGCGTCGTCGGAGGGCCGGAAACCGGTCCAGATCATCCCGGTGTAGCGGACCGGGTTCCCCTTGCCGCCCTGCGGTATCTCCTTGTGCGTGTATTTCGAGTTGCGCGGGTGGTCTTGCTCGCGCTCCATCGTGTCGAGGGCGCTGTCGAACCCGCGCGAGAGGTCGCCGGTGAAGATCGAGGCGTCGCCCGTGACCTTCCAGTACGTCCACGCCAGCGAGATCGGGTACGCCAGCGAGTCGAGCTCGAACTTCTGCTCCCAGTACCGGTAGTTCAGCGTGAAGGCGTTGGCGTACGGATCGGTCCGCAGATAGGTGCCCATCCGCGCGATCGCACCCCGGACCAGCGAGTCGACCTGCATGTCGCCTTTTGCAAAGAACAGGTACGGCCGCACCTGGACGCTGGCGTCGCGCAGCCACTCCGCGGGGATGTCGCCCGTCTTGACGTAGGTCGTCCCGTCGGAGGCGATGGTGACCTGCTTGTTCGTGTTGAGCAGCGCCGAGCGGTACATTTGCTCGAGCTTCGGGTCGCCGACGGTGTAGCCGGCTGCCGCTTTCGAGACCGCTTCGAGCTCGACCGCCGAGGCCGGCCGAGGCGCGAGCATGGCGAGGGCCGCGAGCGTGCATAGCACAGCGCGGGCGATCGTGAGTCGCATCGTTAGGTCGCACGATACCATACGATCCTGGCGCAATCCTAGAAGGGAAACCTCAAGAAGACATTTCGAGGACGCCGCCCAGATCGGCGCCCGCCCGCTCCCGCAGGACGCGGTAGATGAGGGAAGCGGGAAACCCCAGGCGCTCGAGCTTCCGGGCCGCCGACTGGTACGAGAGGTCCGGCTTGGCACGCCGCATCTTTTCGTAGGCGGCCTCGATGCGCTCCGGCTCGGGCGCCGGGGAGGCCGCGACGCGCGCCCGGGCGGCGTCGCGGTCGATCCCGCGCTTCACCAGCTCCCCGACGAGCCGGGCGTCTCCGACGGCGGCACGCTTCGTCTCGACGTACAGCATCGCGTAGAGCGCGTCGTCGAGCAGCCCGTCACGTTTGCACGACGCGACCGCCGCCGCGGTCGCGTCGTCGTCGAACCCCTTTCGTTCCAGCCGCGCACGAAGCTGCGCTTCGGTGAGACGGCGCTGCGCCAGGCATCGCAGCGCCGTCACTCTCGCCGACGATCCGGCGCTCATCCCGGCTACTCGTCGTCGGGGCGGGCCGTCGCGCCGACGGGTTTCGCGATTCCGTTCGGCGAGACGGTCGCTTTGAGCGCCTCGCGGATCTTCGTCGCGATCTCGTCGGCGACGTCGGTGTGCTCCTCGAGGAACGCCTTCGCGTTCTCGCGGCCCTGACCGATGCGCTGCTCGCCGTAGGTGTACCAGGAGCCCGACTTCCCGACGATGTTGCGCTCGAGCGCGACGTCGATGATCGAGCCCATCTTCGAGATGCCCTTGCCGTAGGTGATGTCGAACTCGGCCTGCCGGAACGGCGGCGCGACCTTGTTCTTCACGACCTTCACGCGCGTGCGCGTGCCGACCACGTCCTGGCCGACCTTGATCTGCTCGAGCTTGCGTACGTCGAGGCGGACCGAGGCGTAGAACTTCAGCGCGCGGCCGCCCGACGTCGTCTCGGGGCTGCCGAACATCACGCCGACCTTCTCGCGAAGCTGGTTGATGAAGATCATCACGCACTTCGAGCGCGAGATCGCCGAGGTCAGCTTGCGCAGCGCCTGCGACATCAGCCGCGCCTGCAAGCCGACGTGCGTGTCGCCCATGTCGCCTTCGAGCTCGGCCTTCGTGACGAGCGCCGCGACCGAGTCGACGACGACGACGTCGACCGCGTTCGAGCGGACGAGCATCTCGGCGATGTCGAGCGCCTGCTCACCGGCGTCGGGTTGCGAGACGAGGAGGTTGTCGAGGTCGATCCCGAGCCCTTGCGCGTACGTCGGGTCGAGCGCGTGCTCGACGTCGACGAACGCCGCGGTCCCGCCGCTCTTCTGCGCCTCGGCGATGACGTGCAGCGCGAGCGTCGTCTTGCCGCTCGACTCAGGCCCGTAGATCTCGATGATGCGTCCGCGCGGCAGCCCGCCGACGCCGAGCGCGAGGTCGAGGGCGATCGAGCCGGTCGAGATGACGTCGAACGCCATCTTGTCGGTGAACTCGCCCATCTTCATGATGGAGCCCTTGCCGAACTGGCGCTCGATCTGGGCGAGCGCGTTCGAGAGGGCTACTTGCTTTTCGTCGGCCATGATGCTCCGTGCGGTTGTCGGTGAGGTTCCGACGGTACCGCGCCAGGATGCCAGATGCGTGGCAGAGTGCGAAGGCCCGTCGCCGGTCGTTCCCACCTGCTCCCGCGCCGGCAAGGGCGCGTCGTTAGCTTCCATCTTCGGAGCAGCCGGGCATCGAACCTGTGTTCGACGGTACCTTTTCTTAGGTCTTTACTTATTTAAGCATGTCCCATAGAATGACCGCATGCTCGCCTTCGCCGCGCTCGCCGATCCGACGCGGCTGCGGATCGTGGAGATCCTCGCCGCGCGCGAGTTGCGCGCCGGCGAGATCGCGCGCCGTTTCGACATGACCGCTCCCGCCGTCTCACAGCATCTCAAGCTGCTGCGCGAAGCCGGCCTCGTGCGCGTCCGCCGCGACGCGCAGCGCCGCATCTACGCACTCGAGCCTGCCGGGCTCGCCGAGCTCGACGCGTGGCTTGCACGGTTTCGGCACACCTGGAGCGATCGAAGAATCACGCCGTGAACCCGCCGTGACGCGGCGCTCGTTGTCATTTAGGGGTTGGTCTCGAAGAGGGCTTTGGTGAACGCGGCGGGGTCGAAGGGGACGAGGGCGTCTTGCGCTTCGCCGATCCCGATGTACTTCACCGGGACGACGAGCTGATCGACGATTCCGACCAGGACGCCGCCTTTTGCGGTCGAGTCGAGCTTCGTGACGACGATCCCCGTGAGCTGCGTCGCTTCGTTGAAGAGCTTCGCTTGGGAGAGCGCGTTCTGACCGGTGGTGCCGTCGACGACCAGCAGGGTTTCGGCGGGCGGCGTCCCGGTCTCGCGCTCGATGATGCGGCGCATCTTCTTCAGTTCTTCCATCAGGTTCGTCTTCGTCTGCAGGCGGCCGGCGGTGTCGACCAGCACGACGTCGGCGCCGCGCGCTTTCGCCGCGCTCATCCCGTCGAAGACGACCGACGAAGGATCCGAGCCCTCAGCACCGCGGATGTACTCGGCGCCGGCGCGCTTCGCCCAGATCTCGAGCTGCTCCGCGGCCGCGGCGCGAAACGTGTCGGCGGCGACGACCATCACGCGTTTGCGCTGCGCGCGCAGCAGCGCGGCCAGCTTCCCGATCGTCGTCGTCTTCCCGCTCCCGTTCACGCCGACGACCAGCACGACGGCGGGCTTCGCGCCGAGGTTGAGCCCCATCTCGGGGAGGGTGAGAAAGTTCTGCACGTCGCGCCGGAAGCGCGCGACGACGTGATCGCTCGTCTCGTAGCGGTCCTGCTTCGCGACGACTTTGAGCGCCTCGACGATCTTCATCGTCGTCGGCACGCCGAAGTCGCCTTTCAGCAGGATCTCCTCGAGATCGTCCCACAGCTCGTCGTCGACCGGGCGTTTTGCCAGCGCCATCGTCTCCAGCTCGCCGCCGAACGCCTCGCGCGTCTTCGTCAGCGCTGTCTTGAGTTTTGCGAACCAACTCACGGGTAGGTCCGGTTCGGCGGTGATGCGTACAGGGCCCGCATGATTCCGCAGC
>DASWSC010000264.1:0-7190 GCA_036402855.1 Candidatus Elarobacter sp.
CGGGACGGGAAACCCGATGCCCGAGGACGTGGAGATGATGACGCCTGAACGGCGACGGGACGCCGAAACCGAAGGGCTCGCCGAGCTTTTTCATGCTGCCGTCGAGTCACGCCGCTCGTCGGACGACTTGATGCGCGTGATCCTCGCCGGTGCGCTTCCGCTCGCCGGCGCCGACGTCGCGCTGGTCTGCGGCCCCGACGGCTCGGTCCTCTCTCACGCCGTTTCCGAAGGCGTCTCGGAGGACGCCGTTCACGCCCTTGCCGCCGAGGCGACCCGCGTCCCGATCCGCGAGAGCATCGACGACGACCGCTACGTCGCGCGGCTGACCGCCACCGCGCCGTATTTCTTCGCGATGCGCTGGGCACGCGGGCGGAGCGCGCAGCACGACGTCGCGCGTGCCGTCAGCGGCGCCGTCGCGCGGCTGCTGCTGCGCACCGAGGAAGAGCCGGAGCCGATCCGCGAGGGCGCGATCGATCCGCTCACCGAGCTCCCCTCGCGCACCGCGACGCTGCACCACCTCGACAACGTCCTCGCGGCCGCGCAACGCGGCGGCGGACGGGTCGGCGTGCTGTTCATCGACCTCGACGGCTTCAAGGCGATCAACGACACTTTCGGTCACGCGGTCGGCGATCAGACGCTGATCGAGGCGGCCCGGCGGATGCGCGAAAGCGTCCGCCGCAACGACTTCGTCGGACGCCTCGGCGGCGACGAGTTCGTCGCGATCCTCACCATCGTCGACGACGAGCTGGAGATGGTCGAGGCCGCGCAGCGGTTCCTCGAGCGCGTCCTGATCGAAGTGCAGGAAGGCGGCTTCACGAGCCTCGTGCGCGCCAGCATCGGGATCGCCGTGTCGCCGGACGACGGGATGACGCCCGAGCAGCTCTTGCAGCACGCCGACGAGGCGCTGTACGCGGCGAAGGAGAGCGGCGGAAACAGCGTCCGCTGGTATCGCGACGGCGTCAGCCAAGAAGTTCGCGCACGGCGCGAGTTTCGCGAGCGGCTTCGCGACGCGAACTTCGAGCGCGATTTCATGCTGTGCTACCAGCCGATCGTGTCGACCTCGACGATGCGCGTCGTCGGCGCCGAAGCGCTCGTGCGCTGGCGGCACCCGTCGCGCGGCTGGCTCACACCGCGCACGTTTCTGGACTTCAAGGGCGGGGCGCTCGCCTCGTCGACGCTCGACGTCAAGGTGGTGCGCGCGGTGGCGGATACGCTGCGCGCGACCAACGAGAAGTTCGACGTGCGGATCCACGTCAACATCTCGAACGCGAACTCCACGGTGTGGAACGAGCTCGAGGGGCTGATCCGCGACATCGACGACGCGCCGAACCGCCTCGCGCTCGAAGTGCGCGAAGCGACGATGCTCGCCGACAGCGAGGCGGGCGGGACGTTCCTGCGCCATGCGCGCCGGATCGGCATCCCGATCGGGCTCGACGGCTTCGGCGCGGCGCCCACCTCGCTCACCGCGATGGCGTCGCTGCCGCTCGACTTCATCAAGGTCGATCGGCGCGTCACCAACCCGCAAGCCGGCGACGGACAGTGGAAGCGCGTCGCGCGGGCGGCGATCGGCGTCGCTCAGACGCTCCAGATCCGCACGATCGCCGACGGCGTCGAGGATCGCGAGCAGGCGAAGTGGCTCGTGCAGAACGGGGTCGAGCAGATGCAAGGCTACCTGATCGCCCAGCCGATGACGGCGCCCGACTTCGCCGACTGGTTGCGCTCGGCGCGCCCCGGCGTTCGCGACGTCTGGTAAACACGACGTAAAATTCGCGCTGCACGGGACGAAAGACTCGCTTTTGCATAGGACGAACTTCCTACTCGCATAGGCTCGCTCGCCTGGTGTCGTCGCCCTCCGGTTGCGAAACGATGATCAACGTCACAACCGAGATGGAGCGATTCATGACCGGTGGAGCCATCCTTCATGGCGACCCGCGATTTTCTGCGCAGGACGCGCATTCCGCAGGGGCGCTCGGCTACGCAGCCGACGTCTTTGCCGCGATCGCAGGTGCCGAGCGGTACGAAGTTCGTTCGTATCTGCACGGCGCACCCCCGCGCGCCTGCGACGAGAGCGAGCGCGAGTACGCCGCGCTCCTGCGCGATCTGCAGTTGCGCGACGAGCCCCTCCCGGCGCTGGTCGTCCGCGCGCGCACCGGCGGCGCGCTCTTCGTCGTCTTCGGCCGGCACGGCGGGCCGCTCGCCGTCATTCGCCTCGACGTCGACCACGCGCGCGGCTTCCGGCCGCCGCAGATCGCGGCGACGCGGCGGTTCGTCGACGAGCACGGCGCCGCGATCACGCACTGGATCGTCGACGGCGCAGCGCCCGAATGGCGCCGCAGCAGCGCGCCGGTCATGTTCGTGATCGACGAGCAGCTCCGTCCGGTCCTCGCCGAGGAGCCGGCCGGCGGCGACACGCCGCTGCACGCGCTCTACCGCCCGCGCAACGGGCACGTCTCGCCGCTCCTCGGGCCGACGCTCGCGCATCTCATCGCCGAGCTCGAGTCGTCGGCGCGCGGTGCGTCGGCGACGCGCGCGCTCCCGTTCGCGTTCGTGCGCCTGTCGCGCCTGGTCGGCGGATCGGCGCCGTTCTTCCTCGTCTGCGTGGAGCCGGCGCGCCGCCGGGCGACCGTTCTGCGCGCGATGACGCGCTATGGTTTGAGCCGCCGCGAGGGCCAAGTGCTCAGCGAGGTTCTCCGCGGCGCCTCCAGCACCGAGATCGGGGAGTCGCTCTCGATCTCGGGCTCGACCGCGACGTTCCACCTCAAGCAGCTCCTGCGCAAGACGAGCTCGCGCAACCGCACCGAGCTCACCGCGCGCGTCCTCGGCTGGGAAGAGGGGACCTGAGTCGCCCGCCTCGCGCGCGAGGCTCGAGGGCTGCTGGGACGGAGCCTACTGCGTCGTAAGGCGGTCGACGTGGCCGGCGAGGCGCGCCGCTGCGAACGCGATCAGCAGCGCCGATTCGCCGAGGGCGCATGCCGTGCCGATCGTGATCGCGGCGACGAACGGGAGCCGTAGGACGAGCACCGCGATCGTGGCCGCGATCACCGCCGGCGCGATCAGGGCGAACGACGCGAACGTACGGAGCATGACGGCCGGGCCGCGCTGATCGAGCTGGTTCGGAAGCAGTGCGAACACCGCGAGACCGACCGCCCGCGTGAGACCGAGGAGGCCGGCGGCGCCGACGAAGACGAGGACCGCGCCGTCGATGTCGCGGCTCAGCGCGACGTAGCCGGCGATCGCGAGCGCGACGAAGACGAGATCGCGTACGAGCGGGCCGAGCGTCCAGGCGCCGAGGCGCGTCGCCATCGGCACGCTGCCCAGCCAGAACAGCGGCATGCGAAGCGCGGGTGCGAGTCGGACGCCCGTCGTCGACGCGACCGCGATCGTGATCCCCGGAAGCGCGCCGATCAGCAGGCCGAACGCGAGCTCGGGATCGCGCTCGGCGAAGACGGCGAACGCGGCGCCGCCGATCTGCGCGAGCACCGTCACGACGCCGGTGAGCGTGGGCGCGATGCGCCGGGTGAACATCAGCGAGTCGATCCACAGGAACGCCGCGGCGCCTCGAAGCGACGTTCCGGTGCGGCTCTGCACCGCTCCCGACCGTGACGGCCGCGCGCGCGCCGGTGCGCTGCGCGGCGTGCGAAACGCGGTGCGAAACTCCTGGCTCGCGACGGAGACTTCGAACAGCTCCGGATACGCGTCGCGAGCTGCGAGCACGAACGCCAGCGTCGCGGCGGCGGCGATGGCGAGCGGGATCAGCACCAGCCGAAGGTCGCCGGCTGCGAGCACGTCGAGGGCGACGCCGGGGTGGAGAACCGGAGCCCGCGCCAGCGCGGGGACGACGAGCTGAAGGCGGAGCAGCCGCGCGACGTCGAGCGCGAGCGGTATCGCCGACGTGATCGCGATCGCCGCGCCGAAGACGGTCGCCGCGATGCGCACGGCGCCGCGCGCAAGCGCGCGCGGCAGCGCGACGCTCGCGATCGCGGCGCCCGCCGCCGCGAAGAAGAAGAGCTGCGCAACCAGCGCGCGCGGCGAGGCGGCCGACGGGATCCCGATCACGATGAGGTACGCGAAGCGGGCGAAGCCGCGCGCGAGTGCCGACGAGACCGCTCGTACCTGGAGGTACGCGGCGACCAGCAGCGGCGGCGCGTCGGCGCGCGTGATGAGGAGTGCCTCTGCGCGTGACGAGAACGCGCCGAGCCAGCGGGACGAGCCCGCGGCGAGCGCGACGCCGAAGACGATCCCGAAGCCGCACACCCACAGGTCACCGATCGCATCGACGAACGAACCCGCATACCGCGGCTGCGTGCGCGGCAGGACCTTGGCGACCGCGAACCCGACGATCGCCAGCGCGTACAGCGCCCACAGCGCCAAGCGCCCGGGCCGTGTGCGAAGCGTGCGCAGCCAGTTCACGAACGCGTGCCGGTCGGCGTACGAGAGCGCGAGCAGCGCGTTCATCGCCGGCTGTTCACCCCGGCGACTGGGTGACGTCGAGGAAGACGTCTTCGATCGAGCCGTCGCCGCGCCGCGCGCGCAGCTCCTCGATCGTGCCGCTGGCGACCAGGCTGCCGCGGTCGAGGACGAGCATGCGGTCGCACATCGCGGCGGCGCTCTCGAGCAGGTGCGTGCTGACGAGGATCGCGTGGCCGTCCGCGCGGAGGCCGGCGATGATCGAGCGCAGCTCGCGCTGTCCGAGCGGGTCGAGCCCGATCATCGGCTCGTCGAAGAGGACGACGGGGGTCCCGCCCAGCACGGTGGCGGCGAGGAGCGTCTTCTGACGCATCCCCTTCGAGAGCGCGCTGCCGAGCGTGTCGCGCTCCGCCAGCATCGCCAAGCGCCGCAGCAGCGATTCGGCGCGCTCTTCCCACCCCGGCGGCTGCTTCGTGAGCGCCGCGACGAAGGCGAGATGCTCCCACACCGTGAGGAGCGGGTAGACATCGGGCGTCTCGGGGATCAGCGCGATCGTGCGCCCGCGCTGCGCGCCGAGCGCGCTTCCGCCGAACGCGATCGTCCCCGCGTCCGGGCGCACCAGGCCGGCGAGACACATCAGCGTCGTCGACTTCCCGGCGCCGTTGGGTCCGGCGACGGCGACCGCTTCGCCGCACGCCAGCTCGAACGAGAGATCGCGCACTGCGGTTTTCGCGCCGAACCGTTTGGTGAGCCCGCGAACGCTCAAACCGCCGCCGGACGGGCCCGTCAGGTTCCGACCGCCTCCACGGTCGCACGGTCGCGAAACTGCTTCCAATAGAGCTGCGCGTACGCACCGTCGCGCGCGAGCAGCTCGGCGTGCGTGCCGTGCTCGGTGATCCGGCCCGCTTCGACGACGAAGATCAGGTCGGCGTTCAGAATCGTCGAGAGGCGGTGCGCGATCACCAAGCTGGTGCGGCCTTCCATGAGCGGAACCAGCGCCGCCTGGATCGCGGCTTCGTTCGCCGAGTCGAGCGCGCTGGTCGCCTCGTCGAGGATCAAGATGCGCGGGTTCTTCAGCAGCACGCGCGCGATCGCGAGGCGCTGGCGCTCGCCGCCGGAGAGCTTGTGGCCGCGCTCGCCGACGACGGTCTCATAGCCCTCGGGGAGCGAGGCGACGAACTCGTGGATGTTCGCCGCGCGCGCCGCGGCGATCACCTCCGCGTCGCTCGCGTCCGGCCGCGCGTAGCGCAAGTTCGAGGCGATCGTGTCGTGGAACAGGTACGTCTCCTGCGTGACGATCCCGATGTTCTCGCGCAGCGATGCCAGCGTCACGTCGCGGACGTCGTGCCCGTCGACACGGACCGCACCGGCCTGCGGGTCGTAGAAGCGCGGAACGAGCTGGGTGATCGTCGTCTTCCCGGCCCCGGACGGTCCGACGAACGCCGCCATCTGGCCGGGCGCGATGCGGTACGAGACGCCGTCGAGCGCGATGCGCTCCGGCGTGTACGCGAAGTGCACGTCGTCGAACGCGATCTCACCGCGCACGGCCTGCAGCACGGTTCGACCGGAATCCGGAACCGCGCCCGAGGTCGCGAGGCCCTCCGGCGCCATGTCGAGGTATTCGAAGATGCGCTCGAAGACCGCGAGCGCCGAGACGACCTGCACCTGCACGCCCGCGAGCGCCGAGGCCGGGCCGTAGAGCCGCCCCAAGTACGCGACGAACGCGACGATCGTGCCGACCGTGAGCCCGGAGTTGATCGCGAGCCAGCCGCCGACCAGCCACACGACGGCCGGGCCGATGACGACCATCGCCGTGATCGCGGCGATGAACCAGCGCCCGACCATCGCGAGCGAGATCTCGAGCTTCATCAGCTCCGTGCCGGCCTTGTAGAACCGGGTGCGTTCGAACGCCTCGCGGACGAACGACTTGATCAGCGTGATCCCGCTGATCGAGAGCGTCTCTTGGGTGATCGACTCGATCTCGTCGCGCTTCTCGCGGGTCAGCTTGCGGACGTCGTACATCTTTCGCCCGACCGGCGAGAGCGGCAGGATCATCAGCGGGATGATCGCGAGCGCGACCAGCGCCAGTCGCCAGTCGAGGATGAAGATCGTCACGACGGTCGTCAGCATGGTGAAGACGTTGGTGACGATGGAGACCAGCGTTCCGGTGACGACGTTGTCGATGTTGTCGACGTCGTTCGAGACGCGGTTCATGATCTCGCCGGTCTTCGTGCCGGTGAAGAACGAGAGCGGCATGCGGTGCAGGTGCGCGACCAAGCTGGTGCGGATGTCGCGCATGATCCCTTCGCCGACCAGCGAGTTCAGATAGCCCTGGTAGACGCCGATCGCACCGGCGGCGATCGCGCTCGCAACCATCCCGCCGACGTCGGTCCAGACGCCGTGCATGTCGCGCGCAGGCAGCGCGCCGTCGATCAGCCACTTGGTGAAGAGCGGCGGAAACAAGCCGAGCAGAGCGACCGCGAGGATGCAGACGAGGACGAGGCTCTCCTGCACGAGGTACGGCCGGAAGAACGCCAAGATGCGGCGCAGGTCGACCCGCCTCGTCACCTTCGGACGATTCGGGTTGTACATCTGGGACCACATCAAGTGGACCGGTGGGCCGCCGAGCATCAGTCTGTATGAACCCGGCGGCGCAGTGGAAGTTCCCCGTCAGGCGATGCGGACGACGGCCTTGCCGACGTTCGCGTTCGGCCGCAGGATCTGCATCAGCGCCGCCGGCGCGTTCTCGAGCCCGTCGACGAACGTCGCCGGCGCCTTCAGCT
>DASWSC010000265.1:0-3757 GCA_036402855.1 Candidatus Elarobacter sp.
GCGGAGATCGGCTCGGAGCGGCTCGACCGGCGGCTGCGCTGGAACCGGCGCGACGAGGTGGGGCGTCTCGCGAGCGCCTTCGACGCGATGCTCGACCGGCTGCAGTCGGCGTTCGCCCGCGAGCGGCAGTTCATCAGCGACGCCTCGCACGAGCTGCGCACGCCGCTGACGGTCATCAACTCGAACGCGCAGATGCTGCAGCGCTGGGGCGACCGCGATCCCGAGGTGATGCGCACGTCGCTGGAGGCGATCGCTGAGGAGAGCGGCCGGCTCGCCGGGATGGTCTCCGGGATGCTGACGCTCTCCAAAGCCGAGGCCGGCGACGCGATCCCGAAGGAGCCGCTCGTCCTCGAGCGGCTGGTCGACGACGTCGTCGCCCACGCGCAGGAGCGCGCCGCGGCGAACGGGCTCACCCTCGAGGCGCATCATGCCGCGGCGCCCGGGACGATCGTCGTCGGCGACGCCGGGCTGCTGCGCCAGCTCGTCGGCAACCTCATCGACAACGCGCTGAAGTTCACCAACGAGGGCCGCGTCGACGTGACGGTCCGGCGCGAGGACGGGAAGGCCCGGATCGAGGTCGCCGACACCGGACCGGGGGTCGACGAGCTGACCGCCGACCGGCTCTTCGACCGCTTCTTCCGCGGCGATCCGTCCCACGCGCGGGCGATCGAAGGGACCGGGCTGGGGCTGGCGATCGTGCGGAGCATCGCGCGGGTCCACGGCGGGACCGTCGAGGCCCATCCGCGCCCGGGCGGGGGCTCGGTCTTCACGGTCGCCCTGCCGGCCGAGCCGGAATCCTTCACCGCCGGTTCATGACGCCGCCCGCGCGGCGGGCGTACGATCGGCTCGTGGACGTCCCCCGGTTCCGAGCCCTGCGGTGGATCGCCGCGGGGCTCGGTGCGTTGAGTCTGTCGCTGACGGCTCCCGCGGTGCCGGCGGGGAGCGCCGCCTCATCCCTCGACGTCGGCGACCAGCCGGTCGTGAACGTCTTCGTGCGCGGCCGGGGGAACGACGTGAGCGTCCGGACCTGGGACCGGCCGACGGTCCAGGTCGAGTACGCCGACGACGCCGCGCCGCTGGTCGAGCGGCGCAACGTCGCCTTCGGGACGGCGCCGTTTCCGCTCGCGCAGCAGATCCCGCCGCAGCTCTACACGACGCACGATCGCGACGGGATGATGACCGGCGGCGGAGCGCTGCCGCCCGAAGAGTTCCCGTACGCCGCGTTTCACCCGGGCGTCCATGCGGTCGTGCGGGTCGACGCGCCGCCCGGTTCCCGGCTCGTCATCACCGTCCCGGCCGCGACCGGACTGGTCGCGCTGCGCGTCGGCGGCGGGCAGACCACGATCGAGGGATACCGCGGTGCGAACCTGTTCGTCATCCAGAACCAGGGCCGCGTCCACATCGCGAACGCGAGCACGACCGCGTTCGTGCAGATGAACTACGGGACGCTCTACGCCGCCGACAGCGCGTTCGAGCGCATCCGCGTGCGCGGGGTCGGCGCGAACGACGTGTTCGAGCGCTGCCGCAGCCGGCAGATCGAAGCGAGCAGCGTCCTCGGGTCGATCGTGTACGACGGCGGCTCGTTCGATCCCGGCCTGGCCCGCTTCGAGTCGCAGACCGGGTCGATCGCGCTCGGCGTCACCTCGGGAGCGCAGCTCACCGGGCGTTCTCTGGAAGGCCGGGTGTTCACGCAGTTCGACCGGCGCGGCGGCGCCGCCGTCGATCAGCGCGGCGAGGGCGAGGCGGTCGCGACCGTCGGCGGCGGCGGCCCGCTCGTCAACGCGATCAGCGGCCGCGGGAACGTCTACCTCTACGACGGCTCGCTGCAGAGCCGCCGCTCCGTCGCGAGCGACTGGCGCCAAGTCCACCAGCTCTTCAACGCGCAGCGCCGGGGCGGCGTCAAAGCAAGAACTTCCGCAACAGGGCGACGTCGAGTTTGAACGTGTGCTGCGGGATGATCGCCTCGACCGCGTAGCCGCACGACTGGAAGAACTTCTGCGCGCTGTGGTCGTGGAAGACCGGTACCGTCACCTTGTGGCAGTTGTAGTAGTTCGAGAGCTCCTCGGCGCGCGCGACGAGGAGCCGTCCGATCCCGCGCCGCCGCGCCTCCGGCAGCACGTACAGCGCGTCGACGTGGCCCAGCGAAGCGGCGATCCGCAAACGGAGCGCCCCCGTCACCGTGCCGCCGTCGCGCACGATCACGTCGTGCACCTGCTCGTGCCAGATCACGCGGAAGTTCCACAGCTCGGTGCGCCAGTCGCGGTCGTGCGTCTTCCAGAACGCGTCGGTCTCGCCCGGCTTCGCCGTCTCGATCTCAAGCGGCATCGTACGTCCAGCCGTCGTACGCCGCGTAGGTCTTGACGCCGGTCGCGTCCTCCAGCTCGGCGGCGAGCCGCTTCGGATCGCGCTCGAGCATCCGGGTCCCGAAGTGCGTCATGATCGCCGCGCCGGGGCGGACCGCTTCGACCAGCCTGCGCGCGTCGTCGTACGTCATGTGGTCGACGTCCATCGAGTCGCGATAGCGCAGGACGTTGATCACCAGCACGTCGGGCGCCTGCGCGCGGTAGTCGTCGGCGATCGCTTCGAAATAGCGCGTGCACGGCAGGTAGGAGATGCGCGTTCCGTTGGCGCGGAAGTGCAGCGCGTACGTCTCGACCGGGTGCTGCAGGCGCAGCGATGCGCGAAGCTCGACCGAGCCGATCGTGAACGGTGCGCCGTTCGCCTCGAGCACGCACTCGCGCGGAACGAAACGGCGCGCGTACGGCAGCACGACGGGCTGCATCGTCTCGTCGAGCGCGTCGCGCGGTGCGCACAGCGCGCCGCGCGGCCGCCAGCCTCCCTGGCACATCGCCTCGATCATCGCGTTGATGTCGCCGCTATGGTCGAGGTGCTTGTGCGAGAGGACGATCGCGTCGAGCGTCGCCGGATCGCACGGCGGAACCTGCGCGAGCGTGCGCACCAGCGCGCCGGGGCCGGGGTCGACGTGGATGCTCGTCCCGTCCGCCTCGAGCCGGAAGCCGCCGGACGACCGGATCTGCTTCGCGACGACCCAGCGCGCGCCGCCGGTGCCGATGAACCGCAGGGTGACCACGAAGCCGCCGGTTCGCACGGCGTCGGCTCCGCTCCCCGTGGGGAAGGAGAGTTCTCCTCAGTCGCGATTTAGGAGAGCCTAATCATGTCGTTAGGACCTCCTCTTTCTCTCCGCGCGGCCGCCGTCGGGGCGGTCGCCGCTCTTGCGCTGTTCGCGCCGCGGCCGGCGGCGGCGATCCCGGTCTTCGCCCATCGCTACGGGCTGGCGTGCCAGGCCTGCCACACCGAGGTGCCGCACCTGACCCCGCTCGGGGAGCGCTTCGCGGCCGACGGCTACCGGCTCGGCGCGCTCGCCCCGAAGCCGGCGTTCCCGGTCGCGGTGAAGGTCGAGCTCGCGTATTCGAGCGCCGCCGGCGAGGCCGACGGGGGCGGGAAGCTGCCGAAGGCGATCGTCGACGAGGTCGAGGTCCTGACCGGCGGCGGGATCGGTTCGCGCGGGTCGTACTTCGCCGAGGTCTATGCGGTCGACGGCGGCGTCCCCGGCCGGGCGCGCGACGTATGGGCGGCCTGGCGCGCGACGCCCGACGGCGCGCGGACGCCGGTCATCCTGCGGGGCGGGCAGTTCACGCTGCCGCTCCCCGTCGATCCCGAGACGTTTCGCGAAACGACGGACCACTACGCGATCTGGGACCAGACCGCGGGCGACAACCCGTTCACGTTCTTCGCG
>DASWSC010000266.1:0-5213 GCA_036402855.1 Candidatus Elarobacter sp.
GAACGAACGTTCACCGACCTGACGTACTTCTTCGGCGGCGAGCGCGAGGCGAGCAGGGTCGCGCTGCTGCGTCCGCGCGACGAGACGCTCGGCGCGATCGAGTCGCCCTCGGAGCGGAGCGCGCGGATGACGCTGCTCGCCGACCTGTGCGCGCGCAAGCCGCAGGTGATCGTCGCGCCGGCCGGCGCGCTCCGCCAGTACGTGATCCCGCGCCGCGTCTTCGAGGACGCCTCGTTCGAGCTGCGCGCGAACGACGAGGCCGGCTGGGAGGCGACGCTCGCACGGCTCTACCGGCTGGGCTACGCGCGCGTCGACGTCGTCAGCGCGGCCGGCGAGTACGCGGTGCGCGGCGGGATCCTCGACGTCTTCCCCGCTACGGCCGAGCAGCCGATCCGCGTCGAGTTCTTCGGCGACGAGGTCGAGTCGATCCGGCCGTTCGAGCTGCAATCGCAGCGCTCGTCGGGGACGCTCGACGCGATCACGATCACGCCGTGGCTCGAGATCCTCCGCGACGACACTCTCCGCGACACCGTCCTCGCGCGCGCCGCGGGTCCGCCGAACGTCATCTCGGCGCTGCGCGCGTATCTCGCCGGCGGCGCCGACGTCCCGGAGCCGTGGGTGAGCCTCGCGTACGACGAGCGCGCGACCGTGCTCGACTACCTGCACGACGAGTCGCTGGTCGTGCTCGAGGAACCCGGGATGCTGGAGACCGTCGAGCACGGACTCGATGAAGAGCGCGCGCGCGGCGGCGAAACGCTGATGGCCGGCGCCGAGTCGGGCGAGCTCGACGTGCGCGACGACGAGGTCGGCGAAGCGCTCCTCGCCGACGTCGCCGCGCCGTACCCGCGCCTGGAGGACTACGCGGCGCGGCTCGCGGCGCGGCGCGTGCTGACGATGACCGGGGGGATCGAGGCGGGCGACCTCGGCTGGCTCCCGCCCGCGATGGACGCGTTCGTCCTGGAGACGCGCCCGGCGGAGCACTTCAACCGCCGCATCGAGCTGTTCACGCAGCAGGTGCGCGACTGGGTCGCCGCCGGCGACACGGTATGGCTGGTCGCGACCGGCGCCTCGCGCCTGGCCGAGATCGTGCGCGCGGCGAACCTCACCGTCCAGCGGAGCGTCGGGCAAGGCCAAGGCGGCGCGCCGTTCGTCCACCTGCGTGCCGGGACGCAGCGCGCAAACGGTCGCTCTGCGCCGGCGACGGCGGCGCGGGGTTCGGACGGCGTCGCGATGATGCCGAAGAGCGGCAGCGTCTTCGTCGACCAGGGCTCGATCGAAAGCGGCTTCTCGATCCCGGCGCTGCACCTGCACGTGCTCGGCGACCGCGAGATCTACGGGCAGCCGGCTCGGCGCGTGAAGCTGCGCGCGGTCAAGGAAGGCGTCCCGGTGACGCTCGCCGACCTCAAAGTCGGCGACTACGTCGTGCACGCCGTCCACGGGATCGGCCAGTATCTCGGGCTGCGCACCGAGACGATCCTCGGCGCGACGAGCGACTACCTCGACCTGAAGTACGCCGGAACGGATCGCATGCTGGTGCCGGTGCACCAGATGCACCAGGTCACGAAGTACAGCGCGAACGAAGGCGCCGCGCCGCGGCTCTCCAAGATGGGCGGCGCCGACTGGGCGCGCACCAAGACGCGGGTCTCGGAGAAGCTCGCCGCGATCGCCGAAGGGCTGGTCGAGCTGTACGCGGAGCGCGAGATCGCGCGCGGCCACGCGTTCGCTCCCGACACGCCGTGGCAGGCGGAGCTCGAGGAGTCGTTCCCGTACGAGCCGACGCCCGATCAGGCGAAGGCGATCGACGACGCGAAGCGCGACATGGAGCTGCCGAAGCCGATGGACCGGCTGGTCTGCGGCGACGTCGGCTACGGCAAGACCGAGGTCGCGGTGCGCGCGATCTTCAAGGCAATCGCCGACAAGAAGCAGGTCGCGGTCCTGTGCCCGACCACGCTGCTCGCCGCGCAGCACCACCGCACGTTCGCCACGCGCTTCGCCTCGTTCCCGGTGCGCATCGAAGAGCTGTCGCGCTTCAAGACCAAGAAAGAGGCGCAGGCCGTGCTCGACGACCTCGCGCGCGGGACCGTCGACGTCGTCGTCGGGACGCACCGCATCCTGCAGAAGGATGTCGTGTTCCGCGACCTCGGCCTGATCGTCGTCGACGAAGAGCAGCGCTTCGGCGTCATGCACAAGGAGCGCCTCAAGCAGCTCAAGGCGACGGTCGACGTGCTGACGCTGTCGGCGACGCCGATCCCGCGCACGCTGCAGATGTCGCTCATGGGCGTGCGCGATCTCTCGCTGATCCAGACGGCGCCGAAGAACCGCATGTCGATCAAGACCGTCGTCGTCCCGGCCTCGGACGCCGTCGTTCAGCGCGCGATCGTCAACGAGCTCGACCGCGGCGGACAGGTCTACTACGTCCACAACCGGATCGAGTCGATCTACGGGATCGCGCGCGCGCTCGAGCAGCTCGTCCCGAAGGCGCGCATCGCGGTCGGCCACGGCCAGATGCGCGAGCACGAGCTCGAGCCGGTGATGAGCCGCTTCATCGACGGCGAGATCGACGTCTTCGTCTCGACCACGATCATCGAGAACGGGATCGACATCCCGAACGTCAACACGATCGTCGTGAACGACGCCGACAAGTTCGGCCTGGCGCAGCTCTACCAGCTCCGCGGCCGCGTCGGGCGCTCGAACCATCAGGCCTACGCGTTCCTGCTCTACCAGGCGCACAAGGCGCTGACGGAAGAGGCGAAGGCGCGGCTCGAGGCGATTCGCGAGTTCACGCACCTCGGCAGCGGGCTGCAGATCGCAATGCGCGACCTCGAGATCCGCGGCGCCGGGAACCTGCTCGGCGCCGCGCAGTCGGGGTTCATCGGCGCGGTCGGCTTCGAGACGTACGCGCAGCTCCTGGCCGACGCGATCGCCGATCGGAGAGGGCCGTCGACGGCAGAGGGGGCGCACCGGCGCGAGGACGCCCGCGAGGCGGTCATCGACGTCAAGCTCGACGCCTACGTCCCGGACGACTACATCCCGCAGGTGTCGCAGAAGATCGCGATCTACCAGCAGCTCGCCGCGGCGCGCACGCTGCCGCAGGTCGACGAGGTCCTCGCCTCGGTGCGCGACCGCTTCGGGGCGCCGCCGCCGGAGTTCGAGGCGCTGGCGGAGATCACGCGTCTGCGCGTGCTCGCGCTCTCCGCCGGCGTCACGCGCGTGGTGATCAACGAGCACCGGCTCACGCTCGGCGTCGGGAGCGGCTTCCGGCTCGATCCCGAGACGATCCCGAAGCTTCAGTCGATCACGAAGAACAAGTTCCGGTTCGGCGAGGGGAAGATCACGATCGATCTCCCCGCGCGGTCAGCCGCCGAGCAGCTTCCGACGCTGCACGCGCTGCTCGACGCCCTGTAGGGGCGGAGCGCCGAGCGCGGCCAGGTTCGCGTCGGCCGAGCTGTTGCGGTCCTCCGCGGCGATCGCGATCATCACGTCGGCGATCGCGGGGTCCCACTGCGTCCCGCGGCCTTCGCCCAGCACGACGATCGCCTCGCCGTACGAGAGCGCGCGCTTGTAGGGCCGATCGCTGGTCATCGCGTGGAAGCAGTCGGCGACCGAGACGACGCGCGCCTCGAGCGAGATCGCCTCGCCGCGCAGGCCGTACGGATAGCCGCGGCCGTCGAAGCGCTCGTGATGCGTCGCGACGATCGGCGCGTACTGCGCCAGCGACGGAATGTGCGAGAGGATCTCGGCGCCCGCCTCGGCGTGGCCCTTCATGATCTCCCACTCCTCGGCGTCGAGCGCCGCGGGCTTGAAGAGGATCGCGTCGGGGACGCGGATCTTGCCGATGTCGTGGAGGATCCCGGCTTTCACGATGCGCTGCGTCGTCTCGGGCAACAGGCCCATCCGCGCCGCGATGCGGCGGCCGAGCTCGCCGGTGGCGCGCGAGTGCGAGCACGTCGCGTCGTCGCGGGCGCTCAGCATCGCGAGCAGGCTCTGGATCGCGGTCGACGACGCCATCTCGGCTTCCGCCGACGCGACGTCGTCGGAGAGGTGCGCCGACGCGCGCGCTTTGACGATCTCGAGGAACACGACGATCGCCGCGAGATCGGCGTACTCGGCCGCGGCCAGCTCTTCGACCGCATCGCACGCCATCGCGATCGCGGCGACGACGAGTGCTGCGGGATGCGCATGGCGCACCATCCGGGACCAGTGGACGACGACCGCGGGGCTGTTCTCGGCCAGCGACTGCGCCAGCGCGTGAACGAGCGTCCGAACGATCAGCGGCGAGACGGAGATCTCCTCGCGCCGCCTGAGCCGCGCGACGATGTCGCGCGCCAGCGCGTCGCGTCGCTCGTCGACCACGTCCGCCATGTGGACGCGGCCGGAGTGTGACCCTTCGTTCAGAGCATCGTCGGACATCATCTGCTCCCGGCTCGCGGCGCTCGGCTACCCGGCGTACGCGGTGCGGAAGGCGATGCTGCGGTCGGCGAGCAGCGCGTCGCGCTCGACCTGCGCCACGCGGCGCACGACGTCGTGCAACCCGGCGCGGGGCAGCGTCTCCAGCTCGTCGATCACCGTTTGCCCGGCGACGGCCAGGACGTCGTCGACGTCGTCGCACCATGCTTCGGCGCGGGCGAGGAGGTCGCGGAGCGGCGCGATGTCACCGCCTTCGAGCACGCTGCGCACGAGCGAGGTGGCGGAGCGTACGAGGCGCATGGTTTCGACCGTCGGGTTCATCGACGTGCACGATTCCATGAAGAGCGCACTGCGCTCGGGCCGGCATTCCGTTGCTAGCTGATACATGGCGGACGATCAGAGCCCGATCGGGGGCATCGTGAGGATGACGTGGGCGTACCCGATGAGCGCGTTGACGAACACGGAAAGATCCATGGCAATTCTCCTACCTGACAAAGATGACCGGAAGTTGAGTCCAGCATAGGCAGGAGCGGGCCCAGCCCGCATGGGTCATACACCTCATCCACGCCGAAAAGCCGCGTGGTTGTCGCGTTTTTCGGGCCGCCTGACCTGGCTAGACGTCGATGCGGAGGTCGCGCGCCCGCTCGATCGCCTGGGTGCGGTTGGCCACGTGCAGCTTGGCGTAGATGCTCCCGACCTGGCGTTCCACCGTCTTCCGCGACTTCCCGAGCGACGACGCGATCGAGGCGAGGGTGAGCCCGCCCGGGAGCGCTTTGAGGACTTCCAGCTCGGCCTCGGTCAGGTGG
>DASWSC010000267.1:0-4327 GCA_036402855.1 Candidatus Elarobacter sp.
GAACAGTTGCGGCAGCGTGATCTTCTCGAGCTCGCAGCGTTCCTTGATCGCTTCGCCGTCCTCGCCTTCGTCGCGCAGATAGCAGCGCGACTCGACGCCGCCCGAGCCTTCGCTCAGGAACGAGACGGCGAAGCCCTTGCCGAGCGTGTCGTCGTAGATGCGCATCGCGGCGGGGTTCAAGATCTCGATCGAGTGCGAGGCGTTGTGCGCGTCGAAGATCGTGATCGTCAGGTAATCCCGGTTCACGATTTCGATCGAGCCCACGACGAACGTGTTCTTGGCAGAGAAGAACTCGTGCCCTCGCTTGTTCCGCGAGCTCACCTCGTAGAAGACGCGGTGCGCGACGAACCGGTTCAAAATCTTCCGGAGCGTGGCGATCGAGGCCAGCGTCTCCGTCCGGTTGCCGCGGGTGTAGATGATCTTCAGGGCGTGAGAGCCGGCCTTCGGTTGATCTCCGTCCCTCCGGCCCTGATCCGGGCTCACGGAGGGAGGGGCATGACGCGTTGCACGGGACCGGGAAGAAACCCTGGTGTTCTCGATCCCCGATATGGCGCTGCTCGGCGCCGCCGCCCTCATGCTCTTCGGCCCCGATCAGCTCCCGCGCGTCGCCCGCAAAGCGGGCAACGTGATGCGCGAGATCCAGAACACGTCGCAGTCGTTCATCCGCGAGATGGAGCGGGCCGCGGACGTTCAGGACGCGGCGACCGCGAAGCCGTACGAGCCGGCGCCGTACGATCCGCTTCCGTACGAGCCCGCGCCGTACGACGACGCGCCGACGACGGCGATGCACGCGGTGGAGCCGCCGGCCCCTGACCCGGACGCTCCCGAAGCGGTCGGGGAAAAGCTCGCCGAGCCGCGGCCGGCGCTCGGCCTCGGACGCCCCGAGCGCCCCTCGTACGACACGCCGGCACAGCCGACCCCGGCGCTGCGGCACATCTTCGGCGGCCCCGACGGGTCAGCGCCCGCAGAGCCTCCGCCACAGAGCGATCACGCGCCGCACCTCTGAGCGCGTCTCGGCGTACGGCGGCACCCCGCCGTAGCGCTCGACCGCGCCCGCGCCCGCGTTGTAGGCGGCGACGGCGCGCTCGACGCGGTCCTGCGGCGCGAAGGCGCGGTAGCGGGCCAGCAGCCCGGCGAGCTGGACGACCGTTCCGTGGAGGTTCGCCTCGGCGTCGTCCGGGTCGACGCCGAGCCCGGCGGCCGTCTCAGGCATCAACTGGCCGAGTCCGCGGGCGCCCGCCGGCGAGACGGCGCCGGGTCGCCACGACGACTCGACGGCGACCAGCGCGACGACCAGCCGCGCATCGATCCGCGCGGCGTCGGCCTCGGCGATCACGCGCTCGGCGAGGCGGGTGGCGTGCGCGTCGTCCAGCCCGGCGTCGAACGACCGCAGGGCGGCCGCGTAGGCGAGAACGACCGAAACGGCGAGAGGGCCGAGCACGCGTTCTGCGGTGCCCGCCCTCTCGGGATCTCAGTGCGAAGCCGAGCTGCTAGAGGTTGAAGTTCGAGCGGAGCTCGTTGATCCGAGACTCCAGCACGCCGCGCACCTGGCGGTGGAGGCGGTCCTTCTGCTCGTCGGGGAGGCGCTGGTAGACGAGATAGCCGGCGGCGGAGATGATCCCGCCGAGGACGCCGACGAGCACCGTGCGGCCCGCCTCGGTGTTGTTCGCCCCGGCGCCGCCGCCGGCGGCCCCGCTATGGATCTCCCCGTTGAGGGGTTTGGTCGCGTCGCTGCTCATGGTCCGGTTCCTTTCGACGCCGGTGTACCCTGATTCTGCTGCCTCGGTTACTCGCCGGTCGCCGATTCCGGCTCGCGCTCAGGCTCGCGGACGAAACGCACCGCGCCGCGGTACTGCTTGGCGATCTGCTCGACCGCGAGCTCCGCGGTCGCGACGATCGCCTCGACGTCCGCGCGCCCGCGCACCGCGGGGGGCCAGCGCATCAAGAGATCGCCGGAGCGGCGATGCCCGGTGACCGGGACGTGCGCGACGTCGGTGAGCCCCGCCCAGGCCGCCTGGAGCAGCGCCGAGACGGCGGCACAGGCGATGTCTTCGCCCGGCGCTCCCTGCCCGGCGTGGCCGCTGGAAACAACAGAGGACAGCCGGTTCCGGCTGTCCCTGCGAAAACGAACCTCGACCGGCACTACACCAGCGAGATCTTGTCGATCCGGACCTCGGCGTAGCGCTGGCGGTGGCCGTTCAGCTTGCGGACGCGCTTCTTCGGCTTGTACTTGAAGACGAGGATCTTCTTGTCTTTGGCCTGGCGCAGCACCGTGCCGGTCACCGAGGCGCCGCTCACGACGGGGGTGCCGATCGTCACGTCGTCGCCGTTCGCAGCGAGCACGATGCGGTCGAAGGTGACCGATGCGCCGACTTCGGTCTCGATGAGATCGGTCCGGATGACGTCGCCTTCGGACACGCGGAACTGCTTGCCGCCGGTCTCAACGATCGCGTACATAACCCGGGAACTTTATCACGGCGCCGGGTGGAACGTCAACGCGCGAGGTCGTGTCTCGGAAGGCAGACGTCCGCCCTCTTCGCCCGCGAGGATGGTCCCGTGCCAACGACCGAACGGCCGCCTGTTGCGGCCCGCTCCAGCGCCCCGCTGACCCTGCGCCTGAACGGGCGCGAGACGACGTTCCGGATCGAGCCGCAGGTCACGCTGCTCGACCTGTTGCGCGAGCGCGCCGGGCTGACCGGGACGAAGAAGGGCTGCGACCGCGGGCAGTGCGGTGCATGCACGGTCCTCGTCAACGGCCGCCGGACCCTCGCCTGTCTCGCGCTCGCGCTCGCGCACGCCGGCGACGAGATCACCACCGTCGAAGGGCTCGAGCAGAACGGCCGGCTCCATCCCGTGCAAGCGGCGTTCGTCGCGCACGACGCGTTCCAGTGCGGGTTTTGCACGCCGGGACAGATTCTCTCGGCGGTCGCGGTGCTCGCCGAGGGGCGCGCCCGCAGCGACGACGAGATCCGCGAGGCGATGAGCGGGAACATCTGCCGCTGCGGCGCGTACCCGAACATCGTCGCGGCGATCGCCGCCGCGCGGGACGGCCGCTGATGCGCGCGTTCGAGTACGTCGTCGCGGAGTCGCCGTCCGAGGCGCGCCGGCTCGCGCTCGAAGGCGACGGCGCGCGCTTCTACGCCGGCGGAACGACGCTGGTCGATCTGATGAAGGCCGACGTCGAGCGTCCGCGCCGCGTGATCGACATCTCGCGGCTTCCCTTGGCGTCGGTCGAGCGGCGCGACGGTATCGTGCGGATCGGGGCGCTCGCGCGCAACAGCGACGTCGCCTACGATCCCGTCGTGTCGGCGTCGTTTCCCGCGGTCGCCGAGGCGCTGCTCAGCGGCGCCTCGGGGCAGATTCGGAACGCGGCGACGATCGGCGGCAACCTGCTGCAGCGCACGCGCTGCACGTACTTCCGGGAGACCCGGTGGCGCTGCAACAAGCGCGAACCGGGGAGCGGCTGCGATGCGCTCGACGGCTTCAACCGCGGTCATGCCGTCCTCGGGACGAGCCCCGGCTGCATCGCGACGTACCCGGGCGACCTCGCCGTCGCGCTCACCGCCCTCTCGGCGAACGTCGTCGTCGAAGGCGAGCACGGCGAACGCGCCGTTCCGATCGGCGAGTTCTTCGTCACGCCCGGCGAGCGGCCCGACCGTGAGACGCTGCTCACCCGCGGCGAGCTGATCACGGCGGTCGAGCTGCGTGAGGAACCGCTGCACGCGCGCTCGCGCTATCTGAAGGTGCGCGACCGCGCCTCGTTCGAGTTCGCGCTCGCGTCCGTCGCATGCGCCGTCGCGTTCGAGGACGGCCGGATCGCGCAGGCCCGGCTGGCGCTGGGCGGCGTCGCGACGGTGCCGTGGCGCGCGCACCAGGCGGAAGCCGCGCTCGCCGGCGCGGTTCCCGAGGAGTCCGCGTTCCGGCGCGCCGCCGACGCTGCACTGGCCGGCGCGACGACGCGCGCCCACAACGGATACAAGGTCGAGCTCGCCAAGCGCGCCGTCGTGCGCGTGCTGCGCGCGGTGTGCGGAGGCGAGCGATGAGCGCGGTCGCCGAACGCCCGGCCGTCCGCGGGTTCATCGGCCTCCCGCTCGACCGTGTCGACGGGCGCGCAAAAGTCACCGGCGAGGCGCAATACGCAGCCGATGCGCCGGTCGAGTCGCTGCTCCACGCCGTGATCGTGCAAGCGACGATCCCGAGCGGACGGATCACCGCGATCGATGAGAGCGCCACGCGCGCGCTGCCGGGCGTCGTCGAGGTGCTGACGCATCGCAACGCGCCGCGCATCCCGGCGCTGGAGTTCAGCTTCCAGCTTCCGGTCACCGAA
>DASWSC010000268.1:0-4115 GCA_036402855.1 Candidatus Elarobacter sp.
CGCTCGGCCGGCGTGACGCAGACGTGGTCCGACGCGATCGCCTGACGCCACACGTACCCGCTCGCGCAGGCGTCGGCGACGACGACCGGGATCGGTGCCGGAGCGATCGTCTTGACGACGACCGGAACGGCCGGCTTCAGCGTCGGCACCGCGGCTTTCACCGTCGCGGCGGGCGCCGGCGTGACCGTCACCGCGGCCGGCAGCGTCGCGGCGGCGACCTCGCGGACGCTGACGCGCGCGTGCCCGGTCACCGAGACGCCGCCCGCGCCGTACGCGACCGCGGTGTAGTCGCCGGTCGCGCTCGGCGTGATCGTGCGGCACCCGGGACCTTCGCTGATCACGCCGCCCTCGGCACTGCGCAGCTCGACGCGGGCGGCGTTCTTCGCGCTGACGCAGAGCCGTACGGAACCGCCCGCGTCGACCGCCGGCGGCTCGGCGGTGAGGCCGACGACCGGCCCGGTCGCGGCGGTCTTCGCCGCCGGCGCGTGCGCCGCGACCTGCACGGCCGCGCGCTTCACCGCGGGAACCTGCTGCTGCACGACCGCCGGCTGCTGCTGCACGACGACGGGCTGCTGCTGCATCACGACCGGCTGCTGCACGATCACCTGCGTCGCCCGCGGATGCTGCGCAGGACGTGCGGCGGCGTGCGCGGGGCGCGGCTTCGGCTTCGCGCTCGGACGCGGCGACGGCGCGGTCGTCGCTTGCGCGACGACCGCGGCAGGCGCCGGGTGCAGCAACCGCGTCCCGCCGAACACCGCGGCCACGGCGGCGACGGCGGCGACGACTCCGACCATCACCGGGCTCACGGAGCGCCGCGTCGCGACCTTCTCGAAACGTTTGCGCCACTCGGCCGCCGATTGCGGGCGGTCTTTCGGCAGCAACGCGAGACCGCTGTCCACGCCGGCGAGCCACTCCTTCGGGTAGCCGGCGGGTGCGAGCGTCGCGAGCGGCGTCAGCGGGTCGCCGCCGCTCCGCGAGCCCGCGGCGAGCAGCCGCGCGTTCGAGACGGCCGGCTCTCGTCCGGCGGCGAGGCGGTACAGCACGGCGGCGGTCGCGTAGACGTCCGACCACGGACCGACCGGGAACGACGGGTTCGCCGAGGTGTCGTACTGCTCGGGCGGCGAGTAGCCGTCCTTGACGACGTTGTTGGTCGAGCGCGTCGCGCTCGCGATCGCCGCGGCGGCGCCGCCGAAGTCGATCAGCACCGGGCTGCCGTCGGCACGGATCATGATGTTGTCCGGCGCGATGTCGCGGTGCAGCACGTTCTTCTGGTGCACCGCCTGCAGCGTGTCGATCAGCGTCGCGCCGAGCGCCATCACCGACTCGGCGTCGTGGAACTGGCCCGCCTCGTAGGCCGCCGAGAGCGTCCGCCCTTCGACGAACTCCATCACGAGCAGCGCGGCGCCGTCGTTCTCCAGATACTCGTACACCGGCACGACGTTCTCGTGCCGGATCGACTTCAGCGCACGGCCTTCCTGACCGAAGCGCTCGAGTCCGCGGCGCACCGCGTCTTGCCACTGCGGCGCGCTCGAGCTGACGCTCCCGCGCGTCGCTCGCGAGGCGTACGTCGTCGGAAAATACTCCTTGACCGCGACGTGACCCCACGTGTCGTGCCGTCCCTCGTAGACGATCCCCCACGCGCCTTGCCCGATCGCGCGGTCGAGCACGACGGGGCCGACCCGTGTACCGGGCGAGAGGGCGTTCGGGAACGGCTGATCGTCCATCTAGAAACTCGACCGAAGCCGTCCTTCTCTTGCGATGCGGGCGACCCTTCGGCGGCTATGCGCCTCAGCGGGCGAATTGCGCGGCGTGCAGGTTCGCGTATGGACCGCCGGCGGCGATCAGATCCTCGTGCGTCCCGGTCTCGCGGACGCGGCCGGCTTCGATGTAGAGAATCTTCGTCGCGCGCCTGATCGTCGAGAGGCGGTGCGCGATGATCAGCGTGGTGCGGCCGGGGAGCAGCCGGTCCAGCGCGTCTTCGATCAGCGCTTCGGAATGCGAGTCGAGCGCGCTGGTCGCTTCGTCGAGGATCAGGATGCGCGGATCGCGCAGGATCGCGCGCGCGATCGCGATGCGCTGGCGCTGCCCGCCGGAGAGCCGGATCCCGCGCTCGCCGACGATCGTCTGGTAGCCGTCGGGGAGACGGCGCACGAACTCATCGGCGTTCGCCTCCTGCGCCGCGGCGAGGATCTCGGCGTCGTTCGCCTCCAGCCTTCCGTAGCGGATGTTGTCGGCGATCGTGCCGTTGAAGAGCTGCGTCTCCTGCGGCACGATCGCGATCGCGTTGCGCAGGTCGCCGAGCTTCACGTCCGCGACGTCAACGCCGTCGAGCGTGATCCGCCCGCTCTGCGGCTCGTAGAAGCGCGGAACGAGGTTGACGATCGTGCTCTTTCCGGCGCCCGACGGGCCGACCAGCGCGACCACCTCGCCCTGGAGCATCTCGGCGGAGAAGCCCTCCAGCACCGCGCGGTCGGCGTCGTACGAGAAGGTGACGTTCTCGAAGCGGATGTCGCCCGTAACCGTGGGGAGCGAGAGCGCGCCCGGCGGATCGTCCGGCTCGACCGGGAGATCGAGGATCTCGAAGACGCGCCCGGCGCCGACGAACGCCCGCGCGAAGTCGGCGAAGAAGATCGAGAACCGGTTCATCGGGTTGATCAGCAGCCCCGTCGCCGTCCAGAACTCCCACGCGGTCGACGGCTGCAGCCGCCCGACGGAGACCTCGCGCGCGGTCAGCCCGATGATCGCGCACAGGGCCAGCATCACGACGAAGGCGAGCACCGGCGCCTGCGTCTGGTTGAACTGCGTCACCTTCATGTAGGCGCCGAAGTACCGCTCGTTCGCCGCCGCGAAGCGGTCGCGCTCGAACGCCTCGCGCCGGAACGCCTTCACGATGCGCTCGTTGTTGAGCACTTCGGCGAGGTTGCTGGAGAGATCGGCGATCCGCTCCTGCGCCCGCTTCGTCCCGTTCACGATCAGCGCGTTGAACTTGCCGACGACGATCGCGACCAGCGGAGCCACGATCAGCAGCACGACGGCGAGGAACCAGTCGAGCCACAGCATGTACACCAGCGCACCGATGAACGTCACCGTGACCTGGACGAACTGCGGGAGCGAGATCGAGATCGCGTCGGTCATCAGCCCGAGATCCGAGCTCATCCGCGCCTGGAGCTCGCCCGGGCGCCAGCGGTCGAAGTCGCGCAGCGGCATCCGCGCGATCCGGTCGAACATCCGGCTGCGGAAGGTCTGGACCATCTTCTGGCCGCTGTACGCGGTCAGATAGGCCTGGCCGTAGGCCGCCGCGTTCCCGACCATCTGCGAGACGACGATCAGCGCGATCACCAGGGCCAGCACGCTCCAGTGCGGGTCGCGCACGAGCACGTCGCTCTGGAGGTATCCGGCGACCTTCGCCAGCGTGAGCGGCGCGATGCCGGCCAGCACGCCGAAGAGCGATCCGACGATCAGCCGCGGGTAGTACGGGCGCGCCTCGCGCAGGAGCCGCCGCAACGTCGGGTTCACCGCGAAACCTTCGCCACGGCCCGGCAGTACCTTGGGTGCGAGTTCACCATCCACGTGAGGCTCATCTGGATCAATGGATTGCTTCTATCACAACGCCGTCCCGTCGGTCGCCCCGTGCCGCGGCTGCAAGAAACCGCTCTGCGCGACGTGCCGCAACGAGAACGGCGACTGTCCGGGCTGCGTCCTGGCCGCGCGCATCGACGCCGCCAAGCGCAGCGCGATGATCAACGGAGGCGTCGGACCGTCCTACGGGTCCTACGCCGACCGCGAGCAGCAAAAACAGACGTACCAGGCGCCGCCGCCGCAGCCGCCACCGGGTCCGCCGTCGGTCCGGCGCGCCGCCGCGCTGGCCGTACGGCCGGAGACGCGGGCGCTGGTCGCGCTCGGCTACCCCTTCTGGCCGCTCGCGCTGATCGCGATGCTCGACGGTCGCGCCTCGCACTTCGTGAAGCGTCAGGCGTGGCAGGCCCTCGGCTTCAACCTCGGGATGTGGGGGCTCGGCTCGCTGCTGAGCGCCGCCGCCGCGATCCCGATTCTGGGGCTCGGCGCCTGGCCGCTGCTGCCGTTCGTCATCCCGATCACGATCGTCGCGAGCGTCG
>DASWSC010000269.1:0-7143 GCA_036402855.1 Candidatus Elarobacter sp.
AGGAGTCCGACCAGTACGGCGACTTCGCGCCGTTCGACGCGGCCCGTTTCCCCACGATGAAGAAGCTGAAGTGACCAGCAGCCCTTCATCGAACGCGGGACAAGCGCCCAGCGCGGCGACCGATCCCGCGCGGACCGGGCCGAAGATGAAGTTCTCGATCGTCGTTCCCACGTACAACGAAGCCGGCGGGATCGAGAAGCTGATCGCGACGCTGCGCGACGTGTTCGACCGCAACGGTCTCGACGGCGAGATCGTGGTGGTCGACGACAACTCGCCCGACGGCACCGGCGCGATCGTCGACCGGCTCGAGCGCGAAGGCTATCCCGTGCGGTGCTTGCACCGGCCGGGCAAGATGGGCTTGTCGTCGGGCGTCATCGACGGCTGGAAGTTCGCGCGCGCCGACTCCGTCGCGGTCGGCGCGATGGACGCCGACTTCTCGCACGACGCGAACATCCTCCCGCGCATGGTCGGCGCGCTGCAGGACGGCGGCTACGGCCTCGCGATCGGGTCACGCTACGTTCCCGGCGGCGGGATCGAGAACTGGCCGAAGCGCCGCATCATCACGTCACGCGTCGCGGTCGCGCTCGCGCAGCCGCTCACGCCGATCCGCGACATCACGTCCGGTTATTTCATCGTGAAGCGCGAAGCGCTCGACGGCGTGGAGCTCGACCCGATCGGCTTCAAGATCGGCCTGGAAGTGATCGCGAAGGCGCACTACGGCCGCGCGCTCGAGGTTCCGTACGTGTTCACCGACCGCGTCGCGGGGGAGTCGAAGCTCAACCAGGGCGAGATCTTCAACTACCTCCGGCAGCTGGGCCGCATCTACGGCGCGCGCCTGCGAGGGAGAAAATAGGCCATGCCGATGCCGGAGTGGCTGCGGTTGCGGCGGGCGCAACCGGTCCCGGCGGAGGACGCCGCGCAATGGACCAAGTGTCCGAAGTGCGCGACGATGATCTACCGGCCGGATCTCGCCGCGAACGCGTGGGTCTGCTCGACCTGCGGCCACCACTTCCGAATGCACGCCTTCGACCGCATCTCGATGCTGGTCGACGCGGACTTCACCGAGATCGGCGGCGAGATGGTGCCGGGCGACCCGCTTGGCTGGACTGACAAAGTCCCCTATCCGCAGAAGCTTGCGCGCGACCGTGAGAAGTCCAAGCTCACCGAAGGCGTCGTCTGCGGGTTTGCCTCGATCGGCGGGTACCCCGTCGCCCTGGGCGTCATGGACTTCAACTTCCGCGGCGGCACGATGGGCACCGTGGTCGGCGAGCGCATCACGCAGCTCTTCGAGCGCGCGCGCGAGCGCAAGCTTCCGTGCGTCGTGTTCACCGCCAGCGGCGGCGCGCGCATGGAAGAGGGGATGCTCGCGCTGATGCAGATGGCGAAGACGACGCTCGCCGTGCGGCGCTTCCAGGACGACGGCGGCTACTACGTCAGCGTGCTGACCGATCCGACGACCGGCGGGGTCTCGGCGTCGTTCGCGTTCCAGGCCGACGTGATCGTGTCGGAGGCGCGCGCCGCGATCGGGTTCGCCGGACGCCGCGTGATCGAGCAGACGATCCGCCAGAAGCTCCCGGAGAACTTCCAGACCGCCGAGTTTCTCCTGGAGAAGGGCGCGATCGACATGGTGGTGGAGCGCGCCCAGCTCAAGGCGCAGCTCGTGCGCCTGCTCGATTACGGCTCGGCACCGCAGCGCGCGACGAACGGCCGGGCGAGCGCGCCCGCGGAGTCGCGCACGTGAACGTCATCGTCGAGCGGGAGAAGGGTCTGCTCCAGCTCGAGGCGCGCATCGCGGAGCTCAAGGCGCACGCGGCGCAGCAGCCGGTCGACCTCAGCGCCGAGATCCGCGCGCTCGAGAACAAGTACGCCGAGATCCAGCGCGAGATCTTCGGCACGATGTCGCCCTGGCAGCGCGTCAACATGGCGCGCCATCCGAAGCGCCCGCTCGGTTCGGACTACATCCGCGCACTCGACCAGTTCGACGAGCTGCACGGCGACCGCCATTTCCGCGACGACCACGCGATCGTCGCGGGGTTCGCGAAGCTCAAGGGCCGGCGGATCGTCGCGATCGCTCAGGACAAAGGGCGGGACACCAAGGAGAAAGTGCTCCGGAACTTCGGGATGCCTGCGCCGGAGGGGTACCGCAAGGTGATCCGGCTCGTCCGGCTCGCAAGCCATCTCGGGCTCCCCGTCGTGACCTTCATCGACACCAGCGGCGCCGACCCGGGGATCGGTTCGGAGGAGCGCGCGCAGTCCGAGGCGATCGCGCAGTCGCTCTACGAGCTCGCCGACGCCGGCGTCCCGATCGTCGCGACGATCATCGGCGAGGGCGGCTCGGGCGGCGCGCTCGCGCTCGGCCTCGCCGACCGGGTGCTGATCCTGGAGCACGCCGTCTATTCGGTCGCCTCGCCGGAAGGTGCGGCGGCGATCCTTTGGGGTGACGCCGCCCGCGCGGAAGAAGCGGCCACCAGGTTGAAGTTGACCTCCGATGATCTCCTGCAGTTCGGGATCGTCGACGAAGTGATCCCCGAACCGATGGGCGGCGCGCACCGCGATACGGCCGCGACGGTGACGCGCGTCCTCGAATCGGTCGACCGCGCCCTCGAAACGCTCTCGGCGGTCGCGCCGGACGACTTGCGCGACGCCCGGTATCGCAAGTTCCGCCGCATCGGGGCGGCCGCGCTGTGAGCACCGCGGCGCTCGTCCGACTCCTGGGCCGGATCGGCGTCGTCTGCGTCGCGGTGGTGCTCCTCTCGCTGATCGGCGTGCAGTACGCCCGCGTGATCGGGCGCAACATCGCGCTCGCGCACGAGCTGCGCGACGTCGAGCGCGACGTCGCCGCGCTGCACGTGAAGCGGACGCAGCAGCAGCGCGACATCGTCCGCCTCTCCGACCCGCAGGGGGCGGTCCCCGAGATCCACGACCGCCTGCACTTGGTCGGCGACCGGGAGGCGATCATCTACCTGAAGCGCGGGAAGGCCGCGCCGCCCGACCAGCGCCGAGCGACCGAACCGTGAGCGACCGCGTCCGAGGAAGCGTCATCAACGTGCACAACCTCGGCGCGACGATCCGCCTGGAGGACGGCCGCCTCGTCGCCGCCCCGATCGGCGACGTGAACAAGAACCGCGCCGCGTACACCCGCGCGCTCGACCAGAAGAGCGTCACGCTCCCGTTCGACCGGGTCGGCAAGATGGTGGTGCTGGCGCAGACGCGGATCGACGAGGTCGCTCCGAGCAGCGAAGTTCCGGCGCTGACCGACCCGTCGTTCGAGGCGCAGATCGCCGCGTACCTGAAGTCGACCGAGGAGTGGGCGCCGCCCGACCGGCCGCAGCCTTTCGAACGGCACCTCGTGCGCAAGCGGCATCGCGCCAAGCTTTTCGAGAGCCGTTCCGACTAACGTATCAAGGCAGCCTTCGGGCGCCGCAGAACGTCTGGGAGACCATGGTCCTCAAAGCAGCCCAGGTCGATCCCGTCAAGGTGCCCGGCTCGTTCGTGCGGCTCCAAGGCGCGTACTCGGGCTTGCGCGCCGCCGAGCAGCGCGTCGCCGACTTCATCCTCAAGCACCCGGACGAGCTGATCTACCTCACCGTCACCGAGCTGGCCGAGCGCACCAACACGAGCGAGTCGACGGTCGTGCGCCTCTGCCAGAAGATCGGCTACAAGGGCTATCAGGAGTTCAAGATCGTGCTCGCGCGCGATCTGGTCGAGCCGACCACCGAGATCCACTCGGCGATCGAGCCGGGCGACGATCTCGCCACCATCACCTCGAAGGTCTTCCACGCGAACGCGCAGGCGCTGCGCGACACGCTCGAGGTGCTCGACGAGGAACAGCTGAAGCGCGCGGTCGCCGCGCTCGCCGGCGCGTCGCGGGTCGAGATCTACGGTGTCGGCGGCAGCAGCCCGCTCGCGATCGACGCGTATCACAAGCTGATCAAGCTCGGCGTGAGCGCGCTCGCGCTCTCCGACGGCGACTTGATGGCGATGTCGTCCTCGCTGCTCGGACCCGAGGACGCCGCGCTCGGCATCTCGCACACCGGGGCCAGCCGCGACGTCACCGACGCGCTGGGCCGGGCGAAGTCGAACGGCGCGACGACGATCTGCATCACCCACCGGCCGTCCTCGCCGATCACGAAAGTCTCCGACATCGTGCTGGTCACGGCGGCGCAGCAGACGGCCTTCCGCAGCGACGCGAGCTCGAGCCGCATCGCGCAGCTCACCATCATCGACGTGCTGTACGTCGCCGTCGCCCACCGCAACCACGAGCGCTCGCTGCGCATGATCGAGCGCACGCGCGAAGCGACGGCGGCGAAGCGCTACTGACCGCGCGCCGGCGCCGGGCCGGGTGATCCGCGTGTCGGGGCGGCGAGCCGGTCAGCGTTTCGACGCCGAGCACGGCGTGACGACCGAAGCGCTGGTGTTCCTCGGCGAGCTCGACCCCGACGCGATCGGTCCGTCGCTCGAGTATGCGACGCACTACGAGCCGGCCCCGGTCGCGCACGCGGAGGCGTTGCTCGACGCGTCGCCGCTGCCGCCCGAGCGCGCCACCTTCGTCGATCTCGGCGCGGGGATGGGGCGCGTCGTCCTCCTCGCGGCGCGACGTCCGTACCGCGCCGTGATCGGCGTCGAGATATCGCCGGCGCTGGTCGAGATCGCGCGCGAGAACCTGGCCGGCGCGCGCGACGCGCAGCGGACCGTGCGCGACGTCAAGATCGTCCGCGCCGACGCGGCCGAGTACGCGTTCCCGCGCGGCGATCTCGTCGTCTTCCTCTACAACCCGTTCCGCGCGCCGATCCTCGAGGACGTCCTGGTCAACCTGCGCGGCTCCGGCGAAGACCGCGAGATCGCGATCCTCTACCACACCCCGCTCGAGCGCGACGCGATCGACGCGACCGGAGCCTTCGATCTCGTCCGAGACCTGGGCTTCGGCCTCGTCTACCGAACGGGCCGCTCGTGATTCGCGCGCTGGTCTCGATCGGGACCAACTCGACCCGCCTCCTGATCCTCGACGGCGACCGCCGGCTCGCCGCCGAGTCGCGAGGCACCCGTTTGGGCGCGGGGATCGGCGAGGCCGGTGCGATCGACTCCGCGGCGCGCGACCGCACGCTGGCGGCGATCGACGCGTACGTCGCGCAGGCGGCTTCGCTCGGCACGACGGCGATCGACGCGATCGCGACGAGCGCCCTGCGGCGCGCGAGCGACGGTGCGGCGTTCGGCGGCGAGGTCGCCGCGCGCGTCGGGATCACGCCGCGGATCCTGGCCGGGACGGAAGAAGCGACGTACTCGTTCCTCGGTGCGACCGCGTCGCGCAGCGGCGACGCTTCGATCGCGGTGCTCGACGCCGGCGGCGGAAGCGCCGAGCTCGCGGTCGACACCCCCTCGCACGCGCGCTCGAGCGCTGCGGTGCGCCGGACGATCTCGCTCGAGATCGGTGCGGTGCGGCTCGCGGAACGGCATCGCGAGCTGCTCGGCGCGCACGCACTTCGCGGCGACGAGCGGCAGGCGGTCGAGCGCGCCGCTCGCGCCGACGCCGCGGCCGTGCTGCAGCCGTTCTCCGGCTTCCGGGACTTCGAGGAGCTCATCGTCGTCGGCGGAACCGCGTTCACGGCCGCCGCGATGATCGCCGGCGGCGTTCGCGACGGCGCGACGTTGACGCGCGCCGACTGCGAGCGGCTCATCGGCAAGCTGCTCCGGCGCGACCTCGCCGCGCGCAAGGCGATGCCGCACATCCGGCCGCAACGCGCCGACATTCTGCCCGCGGGGCTGATCGTCATCGACGAAGCGTGCCGCATCCTCGGGATCGACGCGTTCACCGTCAGCGAAGCCGATCTGCTCCAAGGCTATCTCACCTCGCCGGCGTTCCGTGCCGTGCCTTTCGGGCAAAGCGGGCGGTACGGCCGACGCCCGCACCGAATCGCGCCGCCGGGATGATGGTGGAATCGGCAGACACAGCAGACTTAAAATCTGCAGCCCGAAAGGGCGTCCGGGTTCGACTCCCGGTCATCCCATCGAGCCCCGGCGGCCGGTCGGTCTAGGCCGAAAGGACCAGGTTCCGCGCGCGCATCGCGCGATGGCCGGGGCCGGTGCGTGGGTAGCATTGTGCCGCGAAAGTTGCTCGCTCTGCAGCGGAGGGAAGGGAGAAGTGAAATACCTCGTCTTTTGTTCCTGCGGTCACAGCATGGCTCGCCATCACGAAGATGGCTGCGACGGCGACGGGACGCCGTGCACCTGCGCACTCACCCAAGACGGCGCGCTGGAGTCCGCGATCGCCGATGCCCGGCGGAATCCGTGGGCGATCGACCGGACGCGCGAGAACGTCGCTAGTTGAAGCGGATCAGCCGCGGTGCGAGCAGATTCACGACGACCGCGGCCGAAAGCGGCCGGATGACCCCGAGCAGGCGAGACTCGCCGACTTCGAGCCGAGTCCGCGACTCGGCCGTTTGAAAATCCATGTGGGCTCGTCGATGCCCACCGCACGCGGCTGCTACGCACGTTCAGTACGGTACCGTACAACATTCCCGGCGAGAGCCCCGAGTTCACCGGGCGCCGTTCAAAAGGGGTCTCGATGACGGACCAGCCGGTGGAGTCACGGCGCTTCCACGCTCCCCCGGTCCTGCGGACGGCGCGGCTGGTCTGCGAGCGCTTCACGATCGCCCACACCGAGGATCTCGGCGTGATGGACCGCGACCAAGCCGTCCAGGTCTGGCTCTTCGGGAAGACCTACACGCCCCAGGAGACGCGGGCACGCGCGAAACGCCGCGTCGCGTACTGGAAGGAATGGGGCGCCGGAGATTATCTCGTGCGGCCGGCCGCGGGCGGTGGCTTCGTCGGCTTCGCCGGGTTCTTCCCGTCGGACCGCCCCGGGGCGATCGCGATCGGGTATGCCCTGCGCCCCGAGTACTGGGGCCGCGGCTACGGCACGGAGCTCGCGCGGGAGCTGACGCGCACCGCGGCCGGGTTCGGCTGCGCCGAGATCGTCGCGACGGTCCTGCCGTCGAACGCCGCCTCCCGCAGTGTGCTGGAGAAGACCGGTTTCGTCGCCGCCGGCCCGGCGCACGAGGGCGAGGAGACGCTCCTCTACCGGTACGCCGGCTCCCCTTGACCGGTTCGCGCTAACCTATTATTTTGTATAGGTTGGAGGGCTCG
>DASWSC010000270.1:0-2235 GCA_036402855.1 Candidatus Elarobacter sp.
CCGGCGATTCCGCGCACCACTACCACCTGACCGTCTACGCGCTCGACATGGAGAAACTCGGCGTCGACGAGACGACGACCTATGCGAAGTTCCGGTTCATGATCCGCGGTCACGTCCTGGCGCAGGGTGAAGTCGTCGGACGGTACGCCAGCCCCTCGAAGTAGCGGACCGTCATCGCGCCAGCGCGTCCGCGATCGCGTCGCGCACCGCGGCGTCGGACTCGTCCTCGAGAGCCCGTGCCAAGATCTCGCGAGACCACGGCGAGCGCAGCTCCGCGAGGACGGCGACGATCGCGTTTCGGCCATCCGCGTCGCAGCCCGCGGCACGGGGGTCGACCAGCCGCGGCCACTGCGGTTCCGCGGCGGCAACCTCGTACGGGTGAACGCCGGACGGTTCCCAGCGATGGAACGGCGGGGGCTCGAGAGGCGGCGCGAACGACGCCGTGACGGTCGCGCCGGCCGGTGCCGGTGCGAAGATCACGATCGCCATCAGCACCGTACCGAGCACGGCGAGGAGCATCGAGAACTGCGCCGTCAGCATGTCACGTGCGCCGGGCCGAGCTGTGCGCGGACGACCGCGAGCATCTCTTCGCGGGCCGCCTCCAGCGCTCGGTCGGTACCGCGCACGAGCGCCTCGTCGAAGAGCTCGAGCGGCAACCCGTCGTAGCGGCTCAAGACCTGGTCGAGCACGTCCGCATAGCGGCGCAGCGGCCAGACGATCTGCGGCTCGTCGTCACACCGCGACGGGAGCAGCGAGAGCAGGGCGCGCAGGACGCGCGGCGCTCCGAGTGGTGCACCGGGGTCGAACCGTCCCTTCCGCGGCAGGCGATCGAAGAGCGCGATCGCCGCGTCGCGCATCGCCGCGTCCTCGACATCGTCGGAGGCGAGGTCGAAACCCGGGATCCGCAGCTTCACGCAAAGCCGGTCGAGGGTATCGGCGACCGCCTCGCGCAGCGCCCCGAGTGCGAGCGCCCCGGTCTCGCCGGTGCATGCGAGCGCGTCCGGGAAGAAGAAGCGCAACACCAAGAGGTGATCGGCGAGACGGGCGTCGCGAGAACGGTTCACGAAGCGACCGAGGTCAACGAGCCGCGCCGCGTCGAGCCGCATCGAGAACTCGGGATTCTCGCGCTGCTCATCGTCCGCCGGTGCCTCCGTGCCGTCTGCGACGCGGTCCGCATCGGTCGCAGGAACGACTGCATCGGCCGCGTGGACCGGACCGGCGTCGCCCGCGCATTCGATCGCGAACGGAGACTGGATGACGCACGCGTCGACGTGATACGGCAGGCCGGCAGGGCGCACGGCGAAGCCCTCCGGGTCCGCGGCTTCGATCGGATCGGCGTGCGCGACGAGCAACGCACCGTCGCAGTCGGCCGTAGCCTCGAAGCGCAGCCCGTCGCCGGAGGCGTCCCGCACGGCCCACGCCGACCACGCGAGCCGAATCGCCGCGCCGGCCGGAACCGCATGCAGCACCAAGCCGTCGCCTTCAAGCGGCGAGCGGCGCTCCGCGTTCCCGATCGCGTCCAGAAGCGGGCACGCGTCGAGCGTGGTCGATCCGAAGACGTAGCGGCATGCCGCCGGAAATGCGACCCGTACGGTCACGGTGCCGGCGCCGTCGGGGACTCGCACGTCGAGCGCGGTCCGAAACGGGACACCGCGCACCACCCGGGGCGGGACGTGCAGCGTCGCCGAGGCCGGCGATCCGCTCGAGCAGGACGCTACGCGCGCGAGCGAGCCGGCTTCGGTCTGTGCGCCCGCTGAGACGTCATCCGGTGCGCTACGCGCGGGATGCCGAACGTGCACCGTGGCGACGGCGCGCGCCCGTTCGCCCGCGGCGTCGGAGACGACGACGCCGATGGGGATCGCTGCGCCGCCCTCGACGCCGCGGGCGAGAAGCAGCGTGAGGGGAACGACCGCCGCACTGCCCGGCGAGAGCGTTCGTTCGGTGCCGTCGCACTCGGCGGGTGCGCCGTCGTCGAGCCGGATCGCGAGCCGTTCCGTCACGTCGCCGCCGTTCGCGACCCGCAGCACGATCCGCGCGCTCTCGCCCGGGACGATCGTGCGCGGCGCCTCGACGACGTTGACGCGAACGTCGCGCACGGGCTCGAGCACGATCGGAACCTCGAGGACGTGGGGGCCGGCATGCACCCGCACGGCGTCGCCCGCGAACGACGCCGGAAACCATGCGGCGAGCGTGATACGCGCGGCGCCGCGCGCCGGAACGAACGGCGCGGCGAAC
>DASWSC010000271.1:0-4744 GCA_036402855.1 Candidatus Elarobacter sp.
ACGCGCGCGCGTATTACGACGACGCCGGAATTCGCAGCGTCGGGCTGCGGCCGTCGACCGCGTACGGACCGGGGCGCGAGATCGGCGTGACCGCCGACCCGACGCTCGCGATGCGCGCGGCAGCCGAGGGCCGGCCGTACACGATCCGCTTCACCGGCGCGACCGGGATGGACTACGTCGAGGACGTCGCGACGATCTTCGCCCGCGCGGCGACCGAGACGCCCGACGGCGCGCACGCCTTCAGCCTGCAAGGCCAGCTCGCGCGGATCGACGAGGTGCTCGCCGCGATTCGCGCCGTCGTCCCCGGCGCCGACGTCCGCGCCGAGGGCCCCGAGCTCATGTTCGCCGCCGAGCTCGACGAAGCGCCCCTGCACGCCGTCTTCCCCGCCCTCAACCGCACCCCCCTAACCGAAGGCACCCGCAAAACCATCGACTTCTACCGCTAGCCCCCGCCCCGCCACCCAATGTCATCCCGAGCCCGCCAAAGCATGAGCCACCCAATGTCATGCTGAGCCTGTCGAAGCATGAGCCTGTCGAAGCATGAGCCTCAAGGCACCACCGTATCCGCGCTCACCCATGCGACCGCGTCAGCAGCACGATCAGCCCGATCACCAGCGGAACGCCGACGATGACGCCGATCACGATGACGAGCGCTTTGCTCCCCGACACGACGCCGATCTGCTTCTGCGCTTCGGCGGGATCGAGGTTCAGCAGGCTCGCGGTCGGGCAGTCGTCTTTCAACTGCGCGAGCAGCGCTTGGAACGCGTCGTCCCGGCGGTTGACGAAGAGCCGCTTCTTCTTGACCTTCCCCGCGTCCCGATACGAAAAGATCAGCTCTGCGTCATACGCGGCGTCGTAGATCATGCTGGTCCCCGCGTCCTGGCCGACGACGTTTTGCGCGCGGATCGTCGGGACGACGCAGAACTGCGCGAGATCGGAGAGCGCGACGTCGATCGTGCGCGGCTTGTCGATGAGCCCTTTGCCCTGCGTCGTCACGGTGAAGCGCCGGTCGGTCAGCGCCAGCTCCACCGTGCCCGTCGAGAAGTCCAGCGAGTAGGTCAGCGGCGCGTGCGTCTCCATGCTCTCCAATGCCCGCTCGACCGGGCCGGACCTTCACCGGCGAGATCCGCCGCGGCTAGTACGTCGAGCGGCCTCCGCTGAGGTCGAACACCGCGCCGGTCGAGAACGAGCACTCGTCGGTGCACAGCCAGGTGACGAGGGACGCGATCTCGTCGACCGTGCCGAAGCGGTTCATCGGAATCTTCGAGAGCATGTAGTCGATGTGCGCTTGGGTCATCTGGGCGAACATCGGCGACTCCACCGCGGCGGGGGTGACGCAGTTCACGCGGATCCCGGTCGTCGCCAGCTCCTTGCCGAGCGACTTGGTCAGCGCGATGACCCCGGCTTTCGAGGCGCTGTAAGCCGGTGCGTTGGGGTTCCCTTCCTTGCCGGCGACCGAGGCGATCATGACGATGCGGCCGTGGTTCGCGGCGCGCATCGGCTCGGCGACGGCGCGTGCGCAGTGGAACGTTCCGGTCAGGTTCACGTCGAGCACGTTGCGCCAGGCGTCGAGCGGGTACTCCCAGGTGGTTGCGTTCGGGCCGGTGATTCCGGCGCTCGTCACCAGGATCTCGATGCGGCCGAAGCGCGCGAGCGTCTCGTCGCGGGCGCGTTCGACCGAGGCGTAGTCGCGGACGTCGACGACGGCGGTGTGCGGTTGCGGCTGCGGCTCACCCTTCGATCCTTCGACAGGCTCAGGACAGGCTGAGCTCAGGGTGACATTGGGGTTTGCGAGGGCTTCGGGGCTTGCGTCCCACAGGCTTAGGCTCGCTCCGGAGGCGAAGAGGCGGCGTGCGATCGCGAGGCCGATTCCGCTGGCGCCGCCGGTCACGACGGCGACGCGGTCGCGCACATCGAGCTGGTTCATGGATCGGAGCGTATGATGAACGGCAAAACTCACCTGCGGAGCACCGAGTGGTGGGGGAAGCGCGACCGCGACGGCTTCATCCATCGCAGTTGGATGCGCGCGGAAGGGTTCGCGCCCGACGTCTTCGACGGCCGGCCGGTGATCGGAATCTGCAACTCGTGGTCGGAGCTCACGTCATGCAACGTCCATCTGCGGCGCGTCGCCGAATCGGTGAAGCGCGGCGTGTGGGAGGCCGGCGGCTGGCCGCTCGAGTTTCCGACGATCTCGCTCGGCGAGACGTACATGCGGCCGACCACGATGCTGTTCCGCAACCTGATGAGCATGGACGTCGAGGAGTCGATTCGCGCCAACCCGATCGACGGCGTCGTGCTGTTGAGCGGCTGCGACAAGACGACGCCGGCGCAGCTCATGGGCGCGGCGAGCGTCGATCTCCCCGCCATCATGGTGACCGGCGGACCGATGCTCAACGGCAAGTACCGCGGTCAGGACATCGGCTCGGGGACGATGGTGTGGCAATTTTCGGAAGAGGTCCGCGGCGGCCGCATGACGTGGTCCGACTTCTTCGAGGCCGAGGAATGCCAGTCGCGCAGCAACGGCCACTGCATGACGATGGGAACGGCGTCGACGATGGCGAGCATGGCCGAGGCGCTCGGAATCGCGCCGGCCGGGAACGCCGCGATCCCCGCCGTCGACTCGCGGCGCTACGCGCTCGCGCAGCTCGCGGGGCGCCGCATCGTCGAGCTCGTGCGCGAGGACGTGCGGATGTCGCAGATCCTCACGCGGCAGGCGTTCGAGAACGCGATCCGCGTGAACGCGGCGATCGGCGGGTCGACCAACGCGGTCGTCCATCTGCTGGCAATCGCGGGGCGCATCGGCGTCCCGCTCGAGCTGGACGACTTCGACCGGCTCGGACACGAGCTGCCGCTGCTGGTCGACCTGCAGCCGTCGGGGCGATTTCTCATGGAGGACTTCTACTATGCGGGCGGCGTCCCGCGCGTGGTGCGCGAGCTCGGCGATCTCATCCACCGCGACGCGCCGACCGTCACGGGCAAGACGATCGGCGAGGCGACCGCCGATGCACCGTGCTGGAACCGTGAGGTGATCTACGCGCTCGACGCGCCGGTGAAGCCGCAGGCCGGGATCGCCATCCTGCGCGGAAACCTGGCGCCGAACGGCGCGGTGATCAAGCCGTCGGCCGCGACGCCCTCGCTGCTCCGCCACCGCGGGCGCGCGGTGGTGTTCGAAGACATCGAAGACTACAAGGAGCGCATCGACGACCCGAACCTCGATGTCCACGAGAGCTGCGTCCTCGTGCTCAAAGGCGCCGGCCCGCGCGGCTATCCCGGGATGCCTGAAGTCGGCAATCTGCCGCTGCCGCCGAAGATTCTTGCGAAAGGCGTCACCGACATGGTGCGAATCTCCGACGCGCGCATGAGCGGGACGGCGTACGGCACCGTCGTGCTGCACACCTCACCCGAAGCGGCCACCGGCGGTCCGCTCGCGCTGGTGCAGAACGGTGACCTCATCGAGCTCGACGTGCCGAAGCGCCGCGTCGATCTGATCGTCGGCGACGCAGAGCTGGAGCGCCGGCGCGCGGCTTGGAGCCCGGCGCCGCCCGCGTTCGAGCGCGGCTATGCGAAACTGTATACCGAGCACGTGCTCGGCGCGGAGCGCGGAGCGGATTTCGACTTCTTGGTCGGCGGCAGCGGAGCGCGAGTCGCGCGCGAGATGCACTGAGTCCGGCGCGCGTCGCGCTACGGAAAGTAGGCCGTCACCGTCACGCCGGCGCGCACCAGACCGATCGGCGGCGCCGGGATCGACGCCGGTCGCGAGCGCGAGAGCTCGACCCGCCGCGAGCTCCCCGTTACGAGGACCCGGCTTCCGGCGTAGCGATACGGCGCGCCGAAGTCGTGCGCCGCGCCGTAGCGCGCCGCGTCGTCCTTCGCGGCGCGCGTCGCTTCCGCGACGCCGACGTCCGACGCTGCCGCAGCCTCGCTGAGCACCTCCGCGATGTCCGCCGTCTTCGAGCCTTCCGCCGCCGCTTCGGCGAGCGCAGCCCGCGCGTCGTCGCGACGCCCCAGCTCGAGCCCGAGTTGGAGCCGCGCGCTTGCCCGAACCGTCACGGCGCCGATGCCGCGCGCCTGCAGCTTCGCCGCAAGCGCGGCGACGCGCCGGTCGTTGTCCGCGATGACCGGCTCGAAGTACGGCAAGACGATCACCGCGTCGGGACGGATCAACACCGCGCGCTGCACGGTCACGATCGTCGCGAGGCCGTCACCGTGCAGCACGCCGATGAAGCGCGGCTCCCCGGCGCCGTCGACCTCGATCGCGTACCGGAAGGTCCGACCGTGCGGGATGCACGCGGCGACCGTGGTGTGGAAGAGGCCCGGCCCGGCAAGGCTCAGTCCCACCGCGGTATAGGCCACCAGTGGGCCGGCGGAGCGAAGGATCCGCAGCGTGCGTACGTTGCTGAGATCGTCGAGGGTGATGTCCACGGTCGCGGCGCCGCGAGCGCCGTCCGCGACGCCCATCGAAATCTCGGGCGGGAGCGGGTCCATCGTGACCGGGGCGTTCGGGTGCGCGCACGACGAGGGCGTCGCCAAGGCGGCCATCAGGAGAGCACCGTGCACGCCGATCACGCCGACGCCGTTCGCGACCGTCGCCGGGCGCTCCGGCTGCTGCCGGAGGCCCGCGGCGCGTTCGCACCCAATGGACGGCGGGATGGCCGAAGTCCGCTTGCGGTCCGTGACCAAACGATTCGGCGAGAGCGTCGTGGTCGACGACGTCACGCTCGACGTCGCCGACCGCGAGTTTCTC
>DASWSC010000272.1:0-8396 GCA_036402855.1 Candidatus Elarobacter sp.
TCATGGGCGGCCGCGGGACGATCATCGGGACGTTCTTCGGCGCGCTGTTGATCGGCGTGCTCAACAACGCGATGAACCTGCTGAACGTCGAGGCGTACACGCAGCTCGTCGTGCTCGGCGTCGTGATCCTCTTGGCCGTGATCCTCGACCACCTTCGGAAACGGTCGACCGCCGGCGGCTAGGCGATCACCGTGCGGCGGCGCTTCCAGTCGCCGCTTGCCAGGCGCGCGGTCGTCAGCGTTCCGCGCACGACCCAGCCCGCGATCCACCCGGCCGGGACGGCCCACAAGCCGAGGCCGAAGACGCGAATCCCGAGCGCCATGACGGTGACCGCGATCGCCGTCATCACGACGCCCATCGCCATGACGAACCGCGTGTCGCCGGCGCCGCGGATCGGCGCGAGCACCGTCATCGCGTAGCCTTTGAGCGGGAGCGTCAGGCCGGCATGCAGCGCGAGCGGCCCCGCGGCGAGCGTCGCGAGCGCCGGGCTGAGCGTACACACCGCCGCGAGCGGCCATGCGAGGAGCGCGACCACCGCACCGAGCAGCGTGCACACGGTGACCGCGATGCGCGTCGCCGCGCGCTGGAACACCGTCGCGCCGGCGTAGTCGCGCGCGCCGATCCGCTGGCCGACGATGATCTCCGATGCCTCGCCGAGCGCGCCGGGGATCGACCACGTGATGTCGCTGACGAGCGAGAGCGCGCGGAACGCCGCCACCGGCTGCGTCCCCGACGGCGCGAGCATCGCGACGATGAACGGATCGGGCGCCATCTGCAGCACGAGGAAGACGAACTCCGGCCAGCTCAGCGACGCGGTGAGCCGCACCAGCGCCGGGTCGATCGACCACGAGGCGAAGATCCCCAGCTCCGGGTGACGGCGCGCCTCGCGCACGATGTACGCCAGGCCGGCCAACTCGGCGATCAGCGAGGAGATGCCGGCGCCGGTCATCCCGAGCGGATGGTGCGTCCCGGCGCCGAGCGCGAGGACGAACACCAGCGGAACGTGCACGATGTTGATCGCCAGGAGCAGGCGCAGCGTCGGGCGCGAGTCGCCGGCGGTCGCGAACGCCGAGGCGAGCATCCCGCTGCAGACCATCGGGATCAAGCACGCGCAGCGCAGCACGAGATAGTGCGCCGACGCGTCGAGCGGCGCGCCGCGCGGCAGGATCGCGTGGAGCAGCGGGCGCGCGCCGGCGAGCGAGGCGGTCGCCGCCAGCGCCGCGATGACGAGCGGCACGACGGTCGCGGCGCGGACGATCGCACCGTAGCGCGTGCTCTGCGCGGCCCCGATCGCCTGCGCGCCGACGATGCGAATCCCGCTGGAGAACGCGAACAGGCCGATCCCGAGGACCATGAAGATGCCGACGGCCCCGGTGATCCCCGCGAGCGCCGCCGTTCCGAGCGCACCGATCGCGATCGTGTCGACGATGCCGAGGAGCTGGTCGGTGACGAGTGCGAGCGCGTTCGGGGTCGCGAGCCGGCGCAGCGCCGCGCCGGCGTCGCGGTGCTCGATCGCGTCGATTCCCACGGGGCCGCGCTTCAGCGCGTCCGGATCAGGGTCCGCTGCAGCGTGTAGAGGAGCCGTTCGCCCTCTTCGAGCTCCTTCAGCATCGCGCGCCCGCGAAAGCTCGGCAGCGCGTCGGTCAAGACGTCGACGGCGTCGGAAAGCTCGCGCCGGTTCGTGAGGGCGCCCTCGGCCTCGGCCTCGCTGGTCTTCTGAAGGATCATCGTGGCGTACTTGAGCGCGGTCTTCGCGCGCTCGAGCTCGTTGTTCGCGTCGGTGAACGCTTTGAGGGCCGCGCGGTAGGCGCGCGCCGCCTCGGCGTAGTCGCGCTTGCGCGTCGCCAGCATCCCCGCCAGCGTCTCGGAGTACCCGATGTCGACCGCCTTCGAGCGGCCGAACGTCCTGGCCAGGACCTCGCGCGCGTCCGCCTCGACCGCCGTGCGCGGCGACGACGGGCGCGCCACGGCCGGATCGGCGCGCGGCGCGGGCGGCTGCTGCATCGCGGGATCGGGCTCGACCGGGCCGGTGATCAGCATGCGCAGGTCGGCGGCGACCTCTTCGGCGGTCTGGTACCGGCGATCGGGGTCTTTCTCGAGCAGCCGGAGGATGATCCGCTCGATCTGCACCGGCACCGCGCGGTTCACGGTGCGCGGCGGTTGCGGGGGCTCGTTCACGTGCGCGAAGATCACGGCGACCAGATCGTCGCTTTCGTTCTTGAAGGGAAGGCTGCCGGTGAACGTCTCGTAGAGCATCACGCCGACCGAGTACAGGTCGCTGCGCGCGTCGGCGATCTTTCCGAGAAAGCGCTCCGGCGGAAGATACGCCACGGTGCCGACGATCTCACCCGCGCTGCGCGCGCTCGACATGTCGCTCGTGCGGCGCGCGAGGCCGAAGTCCATGACGCGCACGGCGCCGCTCGGGAGCACCATCACGTTCGCCGGCTTGAGATCGCGGTGCACGATCCCGTTGTCGTGCGCGTACTGGAGCGCCTCGAGGATCTCGACGTACTGCCGGATCGCGCCGTGCACCGTCAGCTCGTGCGGCGGGATCGCGCCGAGGGTCCGGCCGTCGACCAGCTCCATCACGATGAACGAGCAGCCGCGGTCGCGCCCGGCGTCGTACACCGCGACGACGTTGCGGTGGTTGAGCTTCGCCATCGAGCGCGCCTCGCGCAGGAAGCGATCGCGCTCGCCGTCGTCGCGCTCGGTGAGGACCTTGATCGCGACGGCACGGTCGAGAACGACGTCCTCGCCGCGATAGACGTCGGCCATCCCGCCGCGCCCGATCAGCTCGTCGACGCGGTAGCGGCCGGCGAGCGTCTCGCCCGAGAGCGCCTGGTTCACGCGAACGCTCCGCGGTGCAGCCGCGCGTGCCCGCGGTCGAACGTCACGACGTCGAACCGCGCCGCGGCGCGCGGCGCGGCGATCTGCAGCCAGTCGCTCGCGATCGCGCGCAGCTTCGCACGTTTGCGCGCGTCGACCGCGCCCGCCGCGCTCCCGAACGTTCCGCCGGCGCGTGCCTTGACCTCGACGAAGACGATCGTCTCGCCGTCGCGCGCGATGATGTCGATCTCGCCGCCGGGGAGGCGGACGTTGCGCCCGACGATGCGATAGCCGTGCGCTTCCAGCAGCGCGGCGGCGGCCTCCTCGCCGGCGCGGCCCCGCTGCGCGCGGTTCACGTCGGAACCGCCTCCGTCTCGCCGCAAGCCTCGACCGCGGCCATCTCCTCGGCGAGGAACTGCTCCATCCCGGGCAGCGCATCCCACGCCGCGCGGACGCGCCAGAACCCGCGGCGGTGCTCGGCGCACGGGCCGTGCGCGTTGAGCGCGGCGATGTGCTGCGGCGATGCGTAGCCCTTGTGCTGGTGGAAGCCGTACTGCGGATATTCGTCGTGCAGCGCGACCAGCAGCGCGTCGCGGTGAACCTTCGCGACGATCGAGGCCGCCGCCACGGTCGCGCACTTCGCGTCGCCCTTGATCACCGGCTCCTGCGGTCCGGCCCACGACTTGATGCGCACCGCGTCGGTCAGCAGATACTCCGGCGCGACGTGCAGCGACGCCAGCGCGCGTTCCATGGCAAGGATGCTCGCCCAGTAGATGTTGAGCCGGTCGATCTCCGCGACCGACGCTTCGCCGACCGCCCACGCGACGCACGTGCTCTTGATCTCGACCGAGAGCGCTTCGCGCATCTCGGGCAGCACCTGCTTCGAGTCGTTCAGCCCGCGCAGCTTCAGCGGGCCGTCGGTCACGACGCAGGCCGCGACGACCGGCCCCGCGAGCGGTCCGCGGCCGACTTCGTCGATCCCGCCGACCAGCAGATACCCCGACGCGCGCGCGCGTTCTTCGAAGGCATGCAGGCGGTCGAGCCGGCGCCGCTCGCGCAGCACCGCGTTCCGCTTCTTGCGCCGCGACGCTTCGGCTGCGGCGCTCATGCGCTCTCCGGGCGCTCGAACGTGACCCGCCCGAGCTTGCCGTCGCTGAAGTCTTTGAGGTAGGCGCCCGCGGCGTTGTGCAGGTCGACCTCGCCGCCCCGGCGCGCAAACCCGCGGGCGCGCGCGAACGCTTCCAACTCCGGTACGCCGAGCCCCGGCCGGCGCTCGTGCGCCCAGGCGACGAACTGATCCACGATCTCCTCCGGGTCGAATCGCTCGCGCGGCAGCGCGCCGGTCAGCGCCAGTTGCCACTGCGCCTCCGCGGTCGCGATCTTCGGGACGAGGATTCCGGGCGTGTCCATCACTTCGAGTTTCGGCTGAACGCGGAACCATTGCAGCGACCGCGTCACCCCGGCCTTGTCTTCCGTCTTCGCCGCCGTGCGGCGGAGAAGGCCGTTGATGATCGAGGATTTGCCGGTGTTCGGGATGCCGACCACCATCGCCCGCATCGTCCCGCGCTCCTCGGCGAGCGCGCCGACCGCCGCCGCGACGCGCTTGACCGACGTTTGATCCTTGCCGTTGACCGAGATCGCCGTTCGGCCGCTCCGCTCGTGCCACGCAAGCCATTCACGCGTCGCATGCGGGTCGGCTAGGTCCTCGCGCCCGAGCACGACGATGCGCGGCTTGCGCGCGGCGAGCCGGTCGAGCGCCGGATTCGACGATGCCCTCGGCAGCCGCGCGTCGACGACCTCGATCAGCACGTCGACGATCCGAAGCCGCTCCCCGAGCTTGCGCATCGCCTGCGCCATGTGGCCGGGATACCACTGGATCTGCGCCTCTTGAACGCCGCCGCCGCTCGCCACCGCTAGAGCCTGCGGGGCGGCCAGATGCCGACCAGGGCTTTGCCGACGACGTCGCTGTCGGGGACGACGCCCCAGTTGCGCGAGTCGTCGCTGTCGGCGCGGTTGTCGCCCAGCACGTAGTACGCGTGCGGCGGGATCGGCACGGCGGGAGCGCTGCGGCGGTCGGGAAACTGCACGTACGGTTCGGTGAGGCGGCGGCCGTCGACCATCACGACGCCCTCGCGGATCTCGACCCGCTCGCCGGGGAGGCCGACGACGCGCTTGATGTAGGTCACCGGCGTCGGCGCGTCGTGGCGAAACGCGAGGACGTCACCGCGGCGCACCGGTCCGAAGCGGTACGCGAGCGTGTTGATGAGGACGATCTCGCCCGCGTGCACGCGCGGTTCCATCGAGAGACCATCGACGGGCGACGTTCGCATGAAGAACGCCGCTGCGATGAGCGCCAGCGCAACGAGCTGCGCCGACAGCGAAACGACGGTGCGCGTCCTCGCCACGCCCGTCCCTTTCCGCCGCGGTCATTTGAGCGTCCTGCCCCGGCGGCGACCGGTCAGCGCAGGATGCGGATGCGGCTGAACGGCCAGAACAGGACGAACGCGTGCCCGGTGAAGCCGGCTTTCTCGCCCTTGCGCGGGCCGGCTTCGAACGTTCCGCCCGGCTGCGCGAATCCCCAGACGTGCGAGTCTTCGGAGTTGTTGCGGTTGTCGCCGAACATCAGGTAGCAGCCGTCCGGGATGCGGTCGGGCGCGCTCCACTTCGCCCTGGGCGGGACGTTGGCGCGCGCCGGGTCGAGCGGTTCGCCGTCGACGAAGATCGCGTAGTTCTTCACCTCGAGCTCGTAGCTCGGCTTGTCGGCGATGTACGGCTCGTTCATCGCTGCGCCGTTGCGGTAGACGACGCCCTGGTGCACGCGGAGCTGGTCGCCCGGAAGCCCGACCGTTCGCTTGATGAAGTCGTTCGTGCTCGGGATCGGCGGCGGGAAGACGACGATGTCGCCCTCGTGCGGCTTGGTGAACCGGTACTCGAACTCGTTCACGAGCAGCAGATCGTGGATCTGCAGGGTCGGCTCCATCGACGCGCTCGGGATGAAGAAGGTCCGCACCACGAAGGTGATGAGGAAGAGCGCGACCAGTCCTGCGACGATGAACGCGTCGAGGTACTCGCGCACGACGGTGCGCAGCGACGCGCTCTTGCGCGGCTCGGCACCGTCGGCGCCCGCGACGACGGAAGGCTCGGGGCGTATGCTGATCGCCACGCGCACGATCGCGAAGACCGCGATGAGCGCGAGCAGTTCGAGAGGCGTCACGGGACCCGCGTTACTTCGCGGTCTTGCGCTCCTGCTTGCGCTCCTTGATGCGCGCCGCCTTGCCGACCTTCTCGCTGAGGTAGTAGAGGCGCGAGCGCCGCACGATGCCGCGCTTCGAGACTTCGATGCGGTCGACGCGCGGGCTGTGCAGCAGGAACGAGCGCTCGACGCCGACGCCGTGCGCGATCCGGCGGACGGTGATCGTCTCGGCCAGACCGCCGCCCTTGCGGACCGTCACCACGCCCTCGAACATCTGGACGCGTTCTTTGCCGCCCTCGACGACCTTCGAGTAGACCTTGACGGTGTCGCCCGGACGGAAGTCCGGGACGTTCGGCTTCTCCTGTTCCTTCTGGATCAGGTCGAGTACGTTCATGACAGCTCTCTGACGAACAGCGAAAACGCCGCACAGGGCGCGGCGGGCAACCCCGGTAGTGTACCACGGAGCCCGTACCCCGGCAAGGCGCCGCGGTTTCGGACGACCACGGGAGCCCGGTTAGAAGTCGAGCAGGAGCTTGGTCCCCGCGCTCACCTGCTCCGTGGGCTCAAGCACGCCGGTTTCGCGCTTCGGCTCGGGCGCGGGACTGTTCGCGGCGCCATGCGGCGATCTTGGCGTGGTCGCCGCTGAGGAGGACCGGGGGGACGTCGACGCCCCGAAACGTCGGGGGCCGGGTGTAGGCGGGGTGGTCCAGCCCGTCGCCGGCCCAGGATTCGGAGGCCGCGGAGTCCGGGTCGATCACGCCGGGGACCAGGCGGACGGTGGCGTCGAGGAACGCCATCGCGGCGATCTCGCCGCCGGTCAGGACGAACTCGCCCAGCGAGAGTTCCTCGACCGGATAGAGCGCGCGCAGCCGTTCGTCGACGCCCTCGTAGTGGCCGCAGATGAGCACCAGGCGGTCCAGCGCCGCCCACTCCGCGGCATGGCGCTGCCCGAACACCGGCCCGCTCGCGGAGGTCAGCACGATGCGCCGGCGCTCGCCGGTCGGCGTGCCCGCGAGGATCGCGTCCAGGGTCTTCGCCAGCGGCTCCAGGCGCAGCACCATCCCGGGGCCGCCGCCGTAGGGGCGGGCGTCGACCCGGTCGCCGGGGTCGACCGCGTCGAGGAGGTGGTGCGTCCGCACGTCGACCAGGCCGCGTTCGACCGCGCGGCCGACGATCGAGAGGCCGACGACCGGCGCGAACATCTCCGGAAAGAGCGTGACGACGTCGACGTGCAAGAGGCCCACGTGTCGTTCTTCGACCGACTGCGCCGGATGGTCCCCGGGCGGACGCCCCCCGAGCCGTTCGAGCGCGGCGCCTACCTGCTCGCGCGCGGGCGGCTCGACGAGGCCGAGGGGGCGTTCGCGGAGGCGCTGGCGGGCGCGGCTTCGCCGAGCGAGATCGGGAACATCGCGAACAAACGCGCCGTGCTCGCGATCCGGCGGGGCGACCGGGCGCGCGCGATCGCCGAGCTCGTCGCGGCGCTCGAGGCCGATGCGCGGTGCGCCGCGGCGATCACGACGATCGGGAACCTGCTGCTCGAAGACCGCGCGCTCGATGAAGCGATCGCGCACTACGAGTACGCGATGCTGGTCGACGAAGGCTACGCGCCGGCATACCACAACCTCGGCGTCGCGCTGCACCGCAGCGGGCGGCGAAGCGAGGCGGTGCGCATGCTGCGGAAGGCGACGCGGCTCGAAAGTCGCATCAGACGTACGTGACCGAGAACGAGCAACTCCGTCTCAGCCCCGAGCTGCTCGACGTGCTGCGCCGTGGCGTGACCGCCGCGCTCGAGTACGACTGCGAGTTCGTCGCGCCGCCGCACGTGCTGCTGGGGCTCCTCGCCGATCCGCTCGTCGGCCCGGCGATCGACTCGCTCGTGCCGCGCGAGGCGATCGTGAAAGCGGCGGAGGACGCGGCGAAGAAACTCCCCGAGGTCGTCCACATCGCGGAGGCGCTGCCGGCGACGGAGCAGCCGCCGTTTTCGCGCTACGACACCCTCGCGTTTCGGTCGGTGGACGGCGTCCATACGCTCTATCTCGACGGTGATGCGTTTCACGTGTTCGTCGAGGGCGCGCGGCGTGCCGGTGAGGTGTATCGCCCGAAGCATCTCGTCTACGGCTTCACGGCGGAGGCGGTGAAGGACCGCGATCTGCTGCGGTTGTTCGGGAGCGATCCTCAGAGCGTCACGCAGGCGGTCGACGCGCTCTGAGGGGCGCGCGTCTCGCTGCTCATCCTTCGACAGGCTCAGGATGACATTGTAGAGGCTCATCCTTCGACAGGCTCAGGATGACATTGTAGAGGCTCAGGATGACATTGGGGCGTTACGGGGACTTGGTGCCGATGACGTCGGCGGATGTGATGTCTTCGAGGTATTCGA
>DASWSC010000273.1:0-11027 GCA_036402855.1 Candidatus Elarobacter sp.
TCGTGCTCGACGGTCAGAAGACGTGGATCTCGAACGGCGGGATCGCCGGCTTCTACGTCGTCTTCGCGCGCACGGGAGAGGCGCCGGGGAGCCGCGGGATCAGCGCGTTCGTCGTCGACGCGGGCGCGCCCGGACTCGAGATCGCCGAACGCATCGAGCTGATCGCGCCGCACCCGCTCGCGACGCTGCGCCTGCGCGGCTGCCGCGTGCCGGCGTCGCACCGGCTCGGCGCAGGCGGCGACGGGTTCAAGCTCGCGATGCGCTCGCTCGACATCTTCCGCGCCAGCGTCGCCGCCGCCGCGCTCGGTCTCGCGCGCTGCGCGCTCGACGAGGCGCTCGAGCGGGCGACGTCGCGTACGATGTTCGGCCGCACGCTCGCCGACTTCCAGCTCACGGAGGCCGCGCTCGCCGAGATGGCGACCGGGATCGACGCCGCCGCGCTGCTGACGTACCGCGCCGCGTGGGTGCGCGACGCCGAGCAGGAGCCGGCGACGATGGAGGCCGCGATGGCGAAGCTGACCGCCACCGAGACCGCGCAGCGCGTGATCGACCGCTGCGTCCAGCTCCACGGCGCGCTCGGCGTGACGCGCGGGACGCTCCCGGAGCGGCTGTACCGCGAGATCCGGGCGCTGCGCATCTACGAAGGCGCGACCGAAGTGCAGCAGATCGTCATCGCGCGGCGGCTGCTCGCGCGCAGACTGGAGGAGAACGCATGATCGCAACGGCGCACGCCGACACCTTCGCGCGCGACCACCTGCCGCCGCGCGAGCAATGGCCGGAGTTTCTCTTCACGCTCCCCGAGCTGCAGTACCCCGAGCGCTTCAACTGCGCGGCGGAGCTGCTCGATGCGACGGTCGCGAAGGGGCTCGGCGCGCGGCCCGCGATCGTCACGCCGGAGCGGCGCCTCACCTACGACGAGCTGCTCGCCGAGGCGAACCGGATCGCGAACGTCCTGCGCGACGAGCTGGGCGTCGTGCCCGGGAATCGCGTGCTGCTGCGCGGCTTCAACAACGACGTCATGGCGGCGTGCTGGCTCGCCGTGGTCAAGGCCGGCGGCGTCGTGGTGACGACGATGCCGCTGCTCCGCGCGAAGGAGCTGATCGACGTGGTGCAGGCCGCCGAGATCGGCCACGCGATCTGCGACGCCCGGCTGCGCGAGGACCTCGAGTCGGCACTCCAGGCGTGTTCGACGCTTGGGACCGTCGTGTACTCGCACGACGACGGCCCGGACGGACTCGCCGCCCGCGCGCGGCGGCGGCCCGCGACGTTCGACAACGCGGGTACCGCGTCGGACGACGTCTGCATGATCGCGTTCACCTCGGGGACGACCGGACGGCCGAAGGGGACGATGCACTTCCACCGCGACGTGCTGGCGGTCTGCGACACCTTCCCGCCGTCGTCGTTCGCGCCGACGCCGGACGACGTCTTCGTCGGAACGCCGCCGCTCGCGTTCACCTACGGGCTCGGAGGCGCGCTGCTCTTTCCGCTCCGCGCCGGCGCGTCGACCGCGCTGATCGAGAAGCCTTCGCCCGACGCGCTGCTCGGCGCGATCCAGAGGTTCGGCGCGACGGTCTGCTTCACGGCGCCGACGTCGTACCGCGCGATGGCGCCGCTGGCGAAGGACTACGATCTCCGCAGCCTGCGCGCGTGCGTCTCGGCCGGCGAGACGCTCCCGGTCGGGACGCGAACGCTGTGGGAGAACGCGACCGGCATGCCGATCATCGACGGCATCGGGTCGACCGAGATGCTGCACATCTTCATCGCGGCCTCCGGCGCGGCGATCCGGCCCGGCGCGACCGGGACGCCGGTCCCCGGCTACGTCGCCTGCGTCCTCGACGATCAGGGCAACGTGCTGCCGCCGGGGAGCGTCGGACGGCTCGCGGTGAAAGGCCCGACCGGCTGCCGCTATCTCGCCGACCCGCGCCAGCGCGACTACGTGCAGAACGGCTGGAACCTCACCGGCGACGCATATCTGCTCGACGCCGACGGCTACTTCTGGTACCAGGCGCGAACCGACGACATGATCATCTCGTCGGGCTACAACATCGCCGGGCCGGAGGTCGAAGGCGCGCTGCTCGAACACCCGCGCGTCCTGGAATGCGCCGTGGTCGGCGCACCCGACGAGGCGCGCGGGACGATCGTCAAAGCGTTCGTCGTCCTGCGCCCCGCGGCGAACGGCTCGCAGGAAGCAGCCGGCGACGCCGCGCTCGCCGGCGAGCTGCAGGAGTTCGTCAAGGCGCGCATCGCCCCGTACAAATACCCGCGCGCGATCGAGTTCGTCGCCGAGCTGCCGCGCACGCAAACCGGGAAACTGCAGCGCTTCAAGCTGCGCACCGGCGCCGCGGAGCCGAGCGCATGACCATCCTGCAGCCCCCCGGTTGGCCGCGCCCGAAAGGCTACGCATGCGGGATCGCCGCGGAGGGCCGCGAGGTCTTCGTCAGCGGCCAGATCGGCTGGGACGAAACCGGCCGCTTCGGGTCGCGCGAGATCGCAGCGCAGGTTCGGCAGGCGCTCCTGAACGTCGCGGCGGTTCTGCGCGAGGCGGGTGCCGGCGCCGCGGACGTCGTGCGCCTCACCTGGTTCGTCGTCGACAAGCGCGAGTATCTCGCGGCGCAGCGCGAGATCGGCGCCGCATACCGCGAGGTGATGGGGAACCACTATCCCGCGATGTCGGTCGTCGAAGTCTCCGCGCTGCTGGAAGACGACGCGCGCGTCGAGATCGAAGCGACCGCCGTCGTGGCGGCGCGCTGAGCGCCGGGCCGCTCGGCGTCTACGGCCCCGGCCGTCTCGGACGGTCCGAGCGAACCGGCGGGGTCGCGATCGGTCGCGACGTCACCCGGCGCATCGCGCCTTGGAGCGAGAGCGCCCCGGGCGACGACGCGTACAGCGTTTGGTTCAGGATGCTGCCGTTCGGCGCGAGCGCCGCGCTGAACAGCGCGACCGGACGCTGCGCCGAGAAGACGCTCGCGACGTAGTCGCCCACCATCGCGCCGTCGAGGCTGGTCGCGAGCCACGGAAGCTGCATCGGACCCGCCAGCGTCATGGGCTGCGTCCACGTCGTGCCGCCGTCCCGCGACCCGCTGAAGGCGGCGGAGAGCCGGCACCCGCCCGCGCACGTCGTGTCGGCGTACACATAGTACGTCACGGCGAGGTGCGCGCCCGCCCCGCTCGTCGCGTGGTCGACGGCGAGCCCGGGGATGAAGTGATCGACCGTACCGCCGGCGGCGTCGAGCGGGATCGGCACCGGCGCGCTCCACGCCGTTCCGTCGTTCGAGGTGCTCAGGACGAGATCGTTCGCGGCGCAGTTCGGGCGAAAGCGGCAGTCCTGCCACACCACGAACACGCGCCCGGCTCCGTCGGTCTGCGCCGACGGGAACGGAGGTGACCGCAACTGCCGCTCGGCGTGCAGGATGATCGGCGCGACGGGCGACGCGCCGCTCCACGTTGCGCCGCCGTCGAGCGAGCGGAACGCGGAGATCGTGCCGAAGTCGAATCCGGCGATCGGGACCACGACCGTGCCGTTCGGCTGCACCACCGGCTGCGTCCCGATCCCGGTCACGCCGGGCGGATCGCGCGGCGGCGACCACGTCAGCCCGCCGTCCGTCGTCACGCTCGCGTGCACCACGCCGTCGATTCCGGCTTCGTCCCAGACGACGTAGCAGCGGCCCGCATACGGGCTCGCCGCGCCGTTGTCGCAGACGGTCCACGGCTTGTCCAACTTGTTTTGCACCGGGCCGGCCGCGATTGGGTCGCTCCAGCGCAGACCGTCCGGCGAGCGGCTCACCAGCGGTCCCGCGGTGAAGTCGGACGTGAACGAGACGGCCGGGAACGAGATCAGCCACGTCGCGTGCACCGCATCGTACGCGACGACGGGATCGCTCACGCTGTCGTACGGGGAACCGGCGGTGAGGACGCGGGTCGTCCCGGGGAGCGTCCCCGAGACCCACGTCGCGCCGCCGTCGAACGACGTCGCGAAGCCGATGTCGGAGGCGCCGAACGTACGGGTGCGGCCGGTTTGGTACGCCGCGACGATCGTCGATCCGTTGCTGAACGCCGACGGCTCCACGACCGTCGCATGCTGACCGGTCGGGTCGGAGAACGGATCGCTCGCGACGCTGCGGGCCGGTGCCGGGGTCGCGCTCGGGATCGCGCTCGGCAGCGGGACCGGCGCGCCGGGTCCGGTCCCGCCTCCGCCGCAGCCGGCGAGCACAACGACAGCGGTCCAGAGCATCGTGCGGCGCGGCCTACCGCTCATCGAGCTGGCTTGCATGCTGGGGGTCCGGCGTCCCGCATGTTGGCAGATGCGCGGCGGGGGAAAGCTCCGACCATGGACGATCGTTCCTCAGAACGGACCGAGACGGATGAGCGCGTCGCCGAGAACCAGACGCCGGCGCCGATCGCGAGCTGGGACGCCGGCGAGGCCGATCCGGCGACCGGCCTGCCGCGCGGGATGCACGACGACGACGCGAGCCCGGTCGACCCCGGCAAGCCGCTCGACCCGTTCCGCGGGAAGGGACACCAATGAACGCACCCGCCGTCTCGGCGTTCCGCGACGCGCTCGACGAGCATCTCGGTGCGCTCCGCGCGCGCGACGTCGACCGCTTCGCCGCGACGCTTGGAACCGACGCCGCCGTCGTCGACGGCGCCGGCGTCCTGACGCGCGGAACCGCCGAGGTCCTGCGGTCGCACGCGGAATGGTTCCGCTCGCCCGACCCGTGGACGTTCGACTACGAGGTGATCTTCGCGCGCGAAACGGCGTCGGCCGGCCTGGCGCTCATCGAGGCGACGTACCGCCACACGCCCGATGCCGAGCCGGCGCGCTTTCTGCTCTCGCTCGTGTTCGAGCGGGACGCCGCCGGCGCGTTCACGTTCGTCTACGACCAGAACACGCCGCTGCGGTAGACCAAGCGGTTGAGCGAGCGTGAGCGCGGGTAAGGCGTTCGGCATCCCGCTTCCGCTCGGAGAGTTTCCTCACGTGCAAACCTTGGTCGTCCCCGAATCGTCCGGCTCGAAGGAGACGCTGGGTACCGTCATCGTGACCGGCGGCGCATCGGGCCTGGGCGCCGCGATCGCCGACGCCGTCGCCCGCCACGGCGGAACGCCCGTCACGTTCGACATCGCGCCGCCGCGCGAGTCACGCGGCTACGACCACCACCTGGTCGACGTCGCCGACCGCTCTGCCGTCGAGAACACGATCGCCGCGGTCGCGGAGCGCAACGGGGGCGTCGTCGACGCGATCGTCGCGAACGCCGGGATGGACGCGTGCGGTGACTTCGACACGGTCGACGCCGACGCGTGGGAACGCGTCATCCGCGTGAACCTCATCGGCACGGCGTCGCTCGTGCGCGCGGCGCTGCCGTACCTCGAGCGAGCCTCGAACCCGCGCATCGTCAACGTCGCCTCCACGCTCGGGCTGCGCGTCCTCGGCGCGGCGACCGCGTACAGCGCCTCGAAGTTCGGCGTCGTCGGCCTCACGCGCGGCCTCGCGCTCGATCTCGCCGGCCGCGTCGGCGTGACGCTGCTGATCCCGGGCGGGATGAACACGCACTTCTTCGACGGTCGCGATCCGCAGTTCAAGCCCGCCGCCGACGCGTTCGAGAAGAACCAGCTCAACGATCCGCGCAACGTCGCGGAGACGGTCGTCTTCGCGCTCTCGCAGCCGAAGGGCTGCGAGATTCGCGAGCTGATCGTCACCGCGTCGCGCGAGACGAGCTGGCCCTAGAGGCTACTTCTTCCGGGTGCGCTTCTTGCCGGTGACGGTGTTCTCGCCGGTCTCCATCGCGCGGACGCGCGCCATCCCGGGGATCTTCTTGACGTCGCCCTCGGTGAGGTCCGGCGGCGCGATGCGGCTGCCGCTGCCGCGCTTTCCGGAGATCGGCTCGCCCGTCTCGGCCGCCCGCCGCCGCGACGACGCACGCTTCGTCGGCGCGTCCGGCTTGTTCTCGGGATGCGCCGGTCCGCCGCGCGCGCCTTTGACGCGGCCGGTCGTCTTCGTCCGGGCCTTGGTCGCCGGAGACTTCCGCAGCGCCGTCTTCTTCTTGCCGGCCGTGCCGGTCCGTGCTTTGGACTTCGATCGTTTCCGTGCTGCCATCGTACCGGCGGTGTACCCAACGGTTTGACACTTGCGCGCACGCGGCACTTAAGAGTTTCTTCACGGCACGCGCGTATCGTCGGCCGAGATAAGGAGGATCTCGGAAGGCATGACCAAGCGACTCGCAATCTATGCGTTCGTCACCGCGGCCGCATTGGCGGCTTGCGGCGGCGGCGGCAGCAGCGGCGGTGCCGCCGCACCGCAACCACCCGCGCCGACGGCGACCCCGGCCGGCAATCTCCCGCTCTCGGAAGCGGTCTCCGTCGGCGGACCGGCCTGGGTCAATCCGTCGAGCCATCGCACGCTCTACTGGCTCGACGTCGACACCGCGACCGGCGCCACGTGCACGGGTCAGTGCCTCGGCGTGTGGCCGGTGTTCACTCCCGTCGCGGGGTCGGTCGCGACCGACAACATGACGATCATCACGCGGTCCGACGGAACCGGTCAGCAGTGGGCGTACCAAGGGCATCCGCTGTACACGTACGCCGGCGACACCGGAGCCGATCAGGTCAACGGCGACAACTTCCCCGACTTCGGCGGATTCTGGCACGTCGCGCGGCCCTCGGCCGCGACGCCGACGCCCCCGCCCGGCGGCGGAACTCCGCCGCCCTGCCACGGCTACTGCTGAGCTAGAGGAGCCGCGCCCCTCCGGCCGGGAGTAGTCCGGCCGGAGGGCAGCAGGTTGGTCAAGGAACTCGCACGCACGATCCGCGCGCCGCGCGGACGTGCGCTGCGCGCGCGGAGCTGGCAGACCGAAGCCGCGCTTCGGATGCTGATGAACAATCTCGATCCGGAGGTCGCCGAACGGCCGGACGAGCTGGTCGTCTACGGCGGGATCGGAAAGGCCGCGCGCGACTGGCCGTCGTTCGACGCGATCGTGCGCGAGCTCGAACGGCTCGGCGACGACGAGACGCTCGCGATCCAGTCGGGGAAGCCGGTCGGCGTGTTTCGCACGCATCCCGACGCGCCGCGCGTCGTCATCGCGAACTCCAACCTGGTCCCGCGCTGGGCGACGTGGGAGCACTTCCACGAGCTCGATCGCAAGGGGCTGATGATGTACGGCCAGATGACGGCCGGCTCGTGGATCTACATCGGCTCGCAAGGGATCGTGCAGGGGACGTACGAGACGTTCGCCGAGCTCGGGCGCAAGCACTACGGCGGCGATCTCGCCGGGAAGTGGATCCTCACCGCGGGACTCGGCGGGATGGGCGGCGCGCAGCCGCTCGCCGCGACGATGGCCGGGGCGTCGATGCTCGCGATCGAGTGCGATCCGGCGCGGATCGAGAAGCGCCTGCAGACGCGGTATCTCGACCGGCTCGCGGGTTCGCTCGACGAGGCGCTCGCGATCCTCGAGGAGTCGCGGCGCACGAAGCTGCCGGTCTCGGTCGCGCTCGCCGGCAACGCCGCCGAGATCGTGCCGGAGCTGGTGCGCCGGGGCGTCCGTCCCGACGCGGTCACCGATCAGACCTCGGCCCACGATCCGCTGAACGGGTATCTCCCCGCCGGCTGGACGCTCGCCGAGTGGCGCGCGGGGCGCGAGCGCGATCCGGGCGCGGTCGCCGCCGCGGCGAAGCGCTCGATGGTGGCGCACGTCGAGGCGATGCTCGCGTACCACCGCATGGGCGTCCCGACGTTCGACTACGGCAACAACATCCGGCAGATGGCGCACGACGAAGGGCTGCGCGACGCCTTCGCGTTCCCGGGCTTCGTGCCGGCCTACATTCGGCCGCTGTTCTGCCGCGGCGTCGGACCGTTCCGCTGGGTCGCGCTCTCCGGCGATCCCGACGACATCGCGAAGACCGACGCGAAGGTGAAGGAGCTGATCCCGGGCGACCGGCACCTGCATCGCTGGCTCGACATGGCACGCGAGCGGATCGCGTTCCAGGGCTTGCCGGCGCGCATCTGCTGGATCGGGCTCGGCGACCGCGACCGGGTCGGCCTCGCGTTCAACGAGATGGTGGCGCGCGGCGAGCTGCAGGCGCCGATCGTGATCGGGCGCGATCATCTCGACAGCGGAAGCGTCGCCTCGCCGAACCGCGAGACCGAAGCCATGCGCGACGGCTCGGACGCGGTCAGCGACTGGCCGTTGCTCAACGCGATGCTCAACGTCGCGGGCGGCGCGACGTGGGTGTCGTTCCACCACGGCGGCGGCGTCGGGATCGGCTTCTCGCAGCACGCCGGCGTGGTGATCGTCTGCGACGGCACCGAAGCGGCGGCGAAGCGCATCGCGCGCGTGCTGTGGAACGATCCCGCCAGCGGCGTCGCGCGCCACGCCGACGCCGGGTACGAGACGGCGTTGGAATGCGCGCGCGAGCAGGGGCTGCGTCTGCCGATGCAGTCCGCGTGATCGCGCTTCGAGCCGGCGAGCTGCGCGGGCCGCAGGTGCGCGCGCTGCTGCGCGAGGAGGCGTCGCTCGCGCTCGACCCGAGCGCGAAGGAGGCCGTCGACCGCGCCGCCGAGGTCGTCGCCGCGATCGCGGCGCGCGACGCGAGCGTCTACGGCGTCAACACGGGCTTCGGGAAGCTTGCGCAGACGCGGATCCCGCGCGAGAAGCTCGGCGATCTGCAGCGCAATCTCGTGATCTCGCACGCCTGCGGCGTGGGGCCGCCGCTCGGGCGCGACGTCGTGCGGCTCGTGATCGCGCTGAAGATCAACTCGCTCGCGCGCGGCTACTCGGGCGTCCGGTGGTCGGTCATCGAGACGCTGCTCGCGTGCCTCGAACGTGACGTGCTCCCGAACATCCCCGGGCAAGGATCGGTCGGCGCATCGGGCGACCTGGCGCCGCTCGCGCACCTCTCCGCGGCGCTGATCGGCGTGGGCGACGCCGTGATCGGCGGGCGGCGGCTGCCCGCCGCCGAGGCGCTCGCGCTCGCCGGGATCGCGCTGCTCGAGCTGCGCGCGAAGGAAGGTCTCGCGCTGCTGAACGGGACGCAGGTCTCGACGGCGCTCGCGCTCCGCGCGCTGGTCGGGATCGAGGACGTGCTCGCCGCGTCGCTCGTCGCCGGCGCGCTCACGATCGAAGCCGCGCTCGGCAGCGTGCGGCCGTTCGACGCGCGCATCCACGCGGTGCGCGGGCACGCCTCGCAGAGCGACGTCGCCGCCGCCGTGCGCGACTTGATCGAGGGGAGCGAGATCAACGAGTCGCACCGCGACTGCGGCCGCGTCCAAGACCCGTACAGCCTGCGCTGCATCCCGCAAGTCCTCGGCGCGTGCCTGCACGCGTTGCGCGACGCCGCGGCGATCCTGGTCGACGAGGCGAACGCCGTCTCCGACAACCCGCTCGTCTTCCCCGAGACCGGCGAAGTGATCTCGGGCGGCAACTTCCACGCCGAGCCGGTCGCGCTCGCCGCCGACGCGCTGGCGGTCGCGATCGCCGAGATCGGAAACATCAGCGAGCGCCGCACCGCGCTCCTCGTCGATCCCACGTTCAGCCAGCTCCCGGCGTTCCTCGCGACCGACCCGGGGCTCGAGTCGGGCTACATGATCGCGCAGGTGAGCGCGGCGGCGCTCGCCTCGGAGAACAAAGGGCTGGCGCATCCGGCCTCGGTCGACTCGATCCCGACCTCGGCGGGCCAAGAGGACCACGTGAGCATGGCGACGCACGCCGCGCGGCGGCTCGACGACATGCTGCGCAACGCCGCGAACATCGTCGCGATCGAGTTGCTCTCCGCCGCGCGCGGGATCGCGTTCCGGCGTCCGCTGCGGACCTCCGCGACGCTCGAGCGCGTCCTCGCCGAGGTCGCGCCGGACGGCGGCGGCACGGGAGACCGCTATCTGTCGCCGGAGATCGAGCGCGTCGCGGCGCTCGTCCTGAACGGGCGGTTCACGCCGCTGCTGGCCGCGCTCTTTCCCACGACGAGCGCCGCACCGTGACGAGCCGCGCGGCCGACCGCATCAACTACCTCAACGCCGGGCTGATGCTGCTGTCGTGCGCGTTCGCGTTCGCGGTCCCGTTCGAGCTGTTCCTGTTCTCGTACGCGGTCCTCGGCCCGCTCCACTACCTCACCGAGATCTCGTGGCTGCACGACCGGAAGTACTTCGTCGGCGGCGACGCGCCGGCGCGCGGACCGCGTCCCGACCGGCTGTGGCTCGCGCTGGTCGCGGTCGCGCTCGCCGTGATGCTGGCCGGGCTTCTCGGCGAGAAGGTGCTGCGGCTCAGCGTTCCGCCGGCCGCCGAGATCGGGCTGCTGTACGTCGTCTTCGTCACCGCCGCGGTCGTCGTGTTCGTGAAGCACCGTCCCACGGCGGCGCTGCTGGCGCTGCTCACCGTCGCCGTGGTCGTCGCGTTCAGCGGCTCGCCGCTCTTCGGGCTGCTCGCGCTCTTCCTGGTCACGATCGTCCACGTCCTCGCCTTCACCGCGGCGTTCATCCTGTTCGGCGCGCTGAAGGGCAAGAGCGTCTCGGCGCTGCTGTCGCTCGCCGTCTTCGCGCTCTGTACGGTGAGCTTCTTCGTGTTCGTGCCGCCGATGCCCGGATGGACCGCGGGGACCTTCGTGCGCGAGAGCTATGTCTCGTTCCAGTCGCTCAACGCCGAGCTGATCAAGCTTTTCAACCTCGGCACGGGCCGGTCGCTCGGCGAGATCTACGGCTCGCCGGCGGGGCTCGCGGTGATGCGTCTGATCGCGTTCGCGTACACGTATCACTACCTCAACTGGTTCTCGAAGACGTCGGTCATCAAGTGGCACGACGTCCCGGCGCCGCGCATCGCGCTGATCGGCGTGCTGTGGGCCGCCGCCGTGATCGTCTACGCGCGCAGCTACGAACTCGGCTACGTCGTGCTGTACGTCCTGAGCGTGCTGCACGTCATGCTCGAGTTTCCGCTCAACCACCAGAGCTTCGCCGGCATCGCGCAGGAGCTGCGCACGCTGGCCGCAGGTGCGGGGCGGCGCCGAACGGCGACGGGCTGACCTCCGGCTCACCACCGGCCGGGAAAACG
>DASWSC010000274.1:0-16455 GCA_036402855.1 Candidatus Elarobacter sp.
GTACGGACGTCGATACGCTGGCGTCGGACGACCGCCTCCACCGCCTCTGCGCCGTGCTCGCCGAACTTCGCCCGAGAGCAACACCGTGAAAGCTGTTCTGATGGCCGGCGGGGAGGGTTCCCGCCTTCGTCCCCTGACCTCGCGCCGGCCCAAACCGCTTGCGCCCGTCGCCGGCAAACCGGTGATGGAGCTGATCGTCGAGCTGCTCAAACGGCACGGCTTCGACGAGATCGTGTCGACGCTGCACTACCTCGCCGACGAGATCGAGACGTACTTCGGCAACGGCGACGAGCTCGGCGTGAAGATGCACTACGTCGTCGAGGACACGCCGCTGGGCACCGCCGGTGCGGTGAAGATGGCGCACGACTTGCTCGCCGGCGACACGTTCTTGGTGATCAGCGGCGACGCGCTGACGGATCTCGACCTCACGGCCGTCGTGCGCCACCACAAAGAGCAGGGCAACGACGTCACGATCGCGCTGCAGCGCGTGACCAACCCGCTCGAGTTCGGCGTCGTCGTGACCGACGAGCACGGCCGCATCGTGCGGTTCCTGGAAAAGCCGTCGTGGGGCGAAGTGTTCTCCGACACGATCAACACCGGCATCTACGTGCTCGAGCCCGCGATCCTGGACCGCATGCAGCGCGGCAAGGTCTACGACTTCTCGAAGGACCTGTTCCCCGACATGCTGCGCGAGGGCGCGAAGCTCGGCGGCTACGTGCTCGACGCGTACTGGACCGACATCGGCAACCTCGAACAGTATCAGCAGGCGAACTACGACGCGGTCGAAGGGAAGGTGCGGATCGCGTTTCCCGGCGGAGCCGCCGGCGACCGCGTCTTCGCCGGCGAGGGGACGCGCATCGACCCGGGCGCGCACGTCGAAGGCCCGGTCGTCCTCGGGCGCGACGTGCGCATCGCGGCCGGCGCGACGATCGTCGGCCCGGCGGTGATCGGCGACCGGACGATCGTCGAGCGCGGCGCGAGCGTCTGCCGCAGCGTGGTGTGGGAAGACTGCTACGTCGGTGAGGACGCGGCGCTGAGCGATTGCACCGTCGCCGACCGCAACACGATCCAGAAGCGCGCGAAAGTCAACGAGAACAGCGTGATCGGGCGCGGCTGCACGATCGGCGCCGGGGCGACGGTGAACGCGCACCTGAAGCTCTGGCCCGACAAGTGGGTGAACCCCGGCTCGATCGTCTCGATGTCGCTGATCTACGGTCAGAAGTGGCCCGGATCGCTCTTCGGGTCGGGCGGGATCAGCGGGCTGGCGAACCTCGAGATCACCCCGGAGTTCGCGCTCAAGCTCGGCCAGGCGTTCGGGACGTACCTCAAGCCGGGACAGACCGTGATGACCAGCCGCGACACCCATCCGGCGGCGCGCGTCATGAACCGCTGCATCATCTCGGGGCTGCTCGCCGTCGGCGTCAACGTGCTCGATCTGCGCTCGTACCCGCTCCCGCTCGCGCGCTACGCCGTCCGCGTCGGCAGCGACGGCGGCGTCCACGTCCGCGTCGCGACCGACGACCCCAACGCGGTCGTCTTCGAGTTCTTCGACCACACCGGGATCGGGATCGACAAAGGCGCGGAGCGCAAGGTCGAAAACCTGTTCTTCCGCGAGGACTTCCGGCGCACGCCGATGGACGACGTCGGACGGCTCGACTTCCCGTCGCGCGCGCTCGAGCGCTACTCGGGCGCGTTCGTCCAGGCGCTGCACGCCGAAGCCGTGCGCGAGGCGAACTTGCGCGTCGTGATCGACTACGCGTACGGCAACGCCTCGATCGTCCTCCCGCAGATCCTCGGCGGCCTCGGCGTCGAGCAGATCGCGCTCAACGCGTACTTCGATGCGAGCAAGGTGCGCACGTTCCGCGAGGACCGCGAGCGGCACCTGGGTCAGCTCGCGTCGGTCGTGACCTCGCTCGAAGCGAACCTCGGCGTGCTGATCGACGCCGACGGCGAGACCGTGACCCTGGTCGCCGACGACGGCGAGATCGTCGGCCGCAACCGCCTGATGGCGCTGCTCACGCTGCTCGTCGCGCGGACGACGCCGGGTGCCCGCATCGGGATGCCGATGACCGTGCCGAGCGTCGTCGAGACGATCGCGCACGACAACGGCGCGACGATCGTGCGCACGCGCAGCGACCGTCGCTCGCTGATGGCGCTCGCCGAGCGCGAAGGGAAGAACCTCGCCTTCGCGGGCGGGATGAACTACGAGCTGATCTTCCCGGAGTTCCAGCCGGCCTTCGACGGAATCTACGCGACCGCGAAGATCATGGAGCTGCTGGCGGCGGAGCGCTCGACGCTCTCCGAGCTCGTCTCGATGCTCCCCGATTGGCACATCGCCGGCCGTTCCGTGGCGTGCCCATGGGACCGCAAGGGCGCGGTGATGCGCTCGCTCCACGACGAGGCGGCGCACGGCGGAAACGGCCAGGTCGAGACGCTCGACGGCATCCGCCTGGCGCGCCCCGAAGGCTGGGTTCTCGTCCTTCCCGACGCGACCGAAGCCTCGGTGAACGTCTGGGCCGAGGGCGCATCCGACGACGAGGCGGCGCGCTACGCCGACGAGATCGTCGCGCGCGTCCGCACGATCGCCGGCGGCTGACGCGAGGAACGGCGGACGGCACGCGTAAGCGTGCCGTGATGCGCCGTTTCGTTCCGCTCCGTCTGCTCCTCGCCGTGCCGGCGCTCGCACTGCTCACCGCCGCGGCCGCGCCGGCGCCGCCCCCGCCCCCGGCGGTGCGGCCGGTCGCCGAGACCCACTTCGGCGTGACGGTCACCGACCCGTACCGCTACTTCGAAGACCCCAAGGACCCCGGGCTGGCGAACTACTTCAAGGCGCAGAACGCGTACACGCGCAGCGTCCTCGACGCGCTCCCCGGCCGCGCCGCGCTCGCGCAGCGCATCGCGCAGCTCGACAACGCGACCGAATCGGTCTCCGACGTGCAGCCGGTCGGCGGGACGTACTTCTACCAGAAGCGGCCCGCCGGTGCGAACTCGACGCGGCTCTACACGCGGCCCGTCGCCGGCGGGCGCGAGCGCTTGCTCTTCGATCCCGACCGCTTCGCGCGCTCGGCGAAAGAGCACTACACCGTCGACTACTACGCGCCTTCGCCGAACGGGACGTACGTCGGCGTCGGCGTCTCCGAGGGCGGATCGGAGAAGACGACGCTCCGCGTCCTCGACGTGCGGACGGGGCGGCTGCTCCCCGACGCGATCGAGCGCGCGATCGCGATCGCGCCGTCGTGGCGCGACGACGGGCGCTCGTTCTACTACTTCCGTACGCCGAAGCCGCGCGCGAACCAGCCCGAGGTCGAGCGCGACACGAAGGGCGTCGCGCGGCTCCACGTCCTCGGCCGCGATCCCGACCGTGATCCGGCGATCTTCGGCTACGGCGTCAGCCGCAGCGTCGCGTTCGCACCGGAGGACTTCGCGATCGTCAGCGTCTCGCCGCGGACCCGCTGGGCGATCGCGGTGATCGCGCACGGGGTGCAGAACGAAATCGCACTGTATGCGGCACCGGCCGCGAGCGCGACCGGGCCGCGGGCTCCGTGGCGGCGCATCGCAGGGTACGCCGACGACGTGACCGGCGCGGTCGCGGTCGGCGACACGCTCTACCTGAGCTCGCACAAGAACGCGCCGCGCCACCGCATCCTCGCGGTCGACCTGCGCTCCGGATCGCTCGCGAACGCGCGCACGGCGGTCGCCGAGTCGGACCGCGTGATCGAATATCTCTCGCTCGCCGGCGACGGGCTCTACCTCGGCGACCTGGTCGCCGGGCTCTCGAAGCTGCGCCGCCTCGCCGTCAACCGCGACGGAACGCCGGGGACGGCGCTGACCGAGGTCGCGCTTCCGTTCGAAGGCGCGATCGCCGCGGTCGATACCGACCCCATGGTCCCCGGCGCGACCTTCCCGCTCCAGTCGTGGACCGAGTCGCCGCGGATCTTCCGCGTGGGCGCGAACCAGCCGCTGGTCGACACCGGGCTGCGCGCGAAGTCGGCCGTCGATTTCTCCGCCGTGACGTCGCGCGAAGTCCTCGCGACGAGCGCCGACGGCACGAAGGTGCCGCTCTCGATCGTGCTGCGCACCGACGCGCAGCTCGACGGCTCGCATCCGGCATGGCTCGACGGGTACGGCGCCTACGGGATCGTCATCCGGCCGACGTTCTCCGCGACGCGGCTGGCCTGGCTCGAGCGCGGCGGGATCTTCGCCGAGTGCCACCCGCGCGGCGGCGGCGAGTACGGCGAGGACTGGCACTTCGGCGCCCACATCGCGACGAAGCAGCGGACGATCGACGACTTCATCGCGTGCGCGAGCTACCTGGTCGCGAACAAGTACACGCAGCCGTCGAAGCTGGCGGGGAGCGGGACCAGTGCCGGCGGCGTGACGATCGGCAACGCGATCGTGCAGCACCCCGAGCTCTTCGCCGCGGCGCTCGACGTCGTCGGCGACACGAACGCCGTGCGCGACGAGTTCGCCGAGGGCGGTCCCGCGAACATCCCGGAGTTCGGGACGATCGCCAACAAGACCGGGTGGGAGGCGCTCTATGGAACCGACGCCTACCTGCACGTGCAAGACCGCGTCCCGTATCCCGCGGTGCTCGCGATCACCGGCGCGAACGACCCGCGCGTTTCACCGTGGATCGTCGCGAAGTTCGCCGCCCGCCTGCAAGCGGCGTCCTCGAGCGGCAAACCGGTCCTGCTGCGCGTCGACTTCGACGCCGGACACGGCTACCTCGGCAGCTCCCGCGCGCAGGCGCAGGCCCTGAGCACCGACGAGATGTCGTTCCTCTTCTGGCAGCTCGGCGACCGCGCATTCGCGACGACCATGCCGTCACCGGCGGCCTCGCCCTAGCCGTCAGCGCGCTCCCGGTTCGAAGGTCACGGTTCCGTGCCGGTAGTCGAAGACCAGGGCGAACCGGCGCAAGACCTGCTCGCCGACGTTCGCGGCGACGGCCGGGTCGGCTTCCGCTCCGCTCCGCGCGTCGGTGAGCAGCAAGTCGACGTCCGGAACTGCGACGGTGCCGAAACGCAGCTCTTTCGCGCGCGCGTAGTACGCGTGCACGGAACCGCCGACGCCTGAGATCGGGTAGCCGCCGACGTCGGCGTGATAGCGCGCGCGCAGATCGTGCGCGAGGACGAACGGCGTGTTGACGTCGACCGCGCTCGCGCTTCCGGTGTCGAGCGTCAGCGCGCCCGGGATCCCGTCGATCGCGCCTTCGAGCTGCGGCTGGCGGTCGTCGAAGACGAACGGCACGGCGGTCCCCGACGGTGCGAGCGCGCGCGCGTCCGGCGCGAGCTCCAAGCGCTCGTGCTGCACGTCGAGTCGCGCGGCGAAGCGCGCGAGCAGCTCGTAGCCGATGATCCCGTCGACGGGCGCCGTGGCGCCGAGGTCGAGGACGAGAAACGGCTGGTCGCGCATCTCCGCCGAGCCGACGCGGACGGTGCGCGCGCTCGCAAAGCGCACGTTCGCGAGCCCCGAGCCGGCGCCGCCGACGGTCCCCGAGCCGGCCGGCTCGAGACCGGCACGACGTGCCGCCTCCGGCGTGATGACGTTCTGGCCGCCGGTGTCGAGCACGAACCGCAGCGGCGCACTGCCGTCGACGGAGACGGGGAGGACCGGCACGTCGGCGTGCCCGAGCAGCGCGACGGCGGTGACGCCGCTCAGCGTGTGGTCGCGCGGCTCGCGCGGCGGCGAGAAGGCCGCATCGGCGATCGCGCGCGGCGCCTCGACCCGCGTCACGTGCGCGGTCCATGTCCCGTTCTCCGAGGTGTCGGCGATCGTGAACGGCACGACGAACGCGCCGGCGGGACGGTAGTCGGCGAACGTCGTGTGCTCCGCCGCATGGCCGATGTGCCGTACGATGCTCGTCACCTCGCCGGTCGGATCCGTCGCGACGTCGGGCGCCTTGAACGCGCGCTCCGGCGGCAGCGTCGCATCGGGCGCGCCGATGCGCGCCCACTCGATGATCGCGGCCCGCTCGTCGGCGTTTCCTTGCACGCGCGGCATCCCGGTCGCGTCGGCGCGCCACGCGCGCTTCCCGTCCCAGCCTTCGCGCTCGGAGACGGGACCGGCGTCGAAGCGCCGCACGAACCGGCCGCCGATGCGGTCGATCACGATCTCACCGTGCCCGGCGATTCCGAAGACCGTGACGTCCGCCCGCAGACGAACGAAGCGCGGCGCCGGGGCGGCGCTCGCGCTTCGCACGATCGTGGGAGGGGTCGCGACCGCCGCGGCGAGCGCGAGCGCGTGGAGCATCACCGGCCGTTCGCGCGCGGCGCGCGACGATCCGGTCGAGCGGTGGCCTAGCGGCCGCGCCGCTTTCCGGAGCGGGCGCCGCCGTCGTAGGAATGCACCTTCATCGAGCCGTTGCGGGCGGGCCGCTGGGATACCGGCTGCGGGCGCGACTGCTGGTGCTGCTGCGGCGACGGTTCCGGCAGCGCCGGGACCTTGCTGCGGTCGATGCGGCGGCCGACGACGGTCTCGATGTCGCGGAACAGACGCTCCTCCTCACGCGAGACGAACGTGATCGCGTCGCCGGTCGCGTGCGCGCGGGCCGTGCGGCCGACGCGGTGGACGTAGTCCTCGGGGACCATCGGAACGTCGAAGTTCACGACGTGTCCCAGGTCGGCGACGTCGATCCCGCGCGCCGCGACGTCGGTCGCGACGAGGACGCGCAGCTTGCCGCGCTTCAGGTCGGCGAGCGCACGCGTCCGCTGCGCCTGCGAGCGGTCACCGTGGATACGGTCGGCGGGGACGTTGTGCTTCTCGAGCGCCAAGGCCAGCCGGTTCGCTCGCGCTTTGGTGCGCGTGAAGGCGATCGCGCTGTAGATCGCGTTGTCCTTGAGCAGCTCGACGAACAGGTCGGTCTTGCGCTGCTGGTCGATCGCGTACGCCGTGTGCGTGATCCCTTCGGCGGTCGTCGTGTTCGATTGCGGCACGATCTCGACGCGCACCGGGTCGTGCAGCAGCTCGCGCGTCAGCTTGAGCACGTCCTGCGCGATGGTCGCCGAGAAGAAGAGCGTCTGGCGCTCGCGCGGGACCTTCGCGACGATGCGCTTCACGGCCGGGAGAAAGCCCATGTCGAGCATGCGGTCCGCTTCGTCGAGGATCAGAAAGGAGACGTCGTCGAGCCGCGCGGACCCCTGGTTCATCAGGTCGAGGAGACGCCCGGGCGTTGCGACGATGATCTCGGTGCCGCGGGCGAACGCCGCGCGCTGCGGGCCGAATCCGACCCCGCCGTACACGGCGGCGACGCGAACGTCGCTGCCTTTGGCGAACTCCGCGAGGTGCGCGGCGATCTGCGCGGCGAGCTCACGCGTCGGCGCGAGGATCAGCGCACGGGTCTTCTTGCGGCCGAGCGGTGCGAGCCGCTGGAGCAGCGGGAGCCCGAACGCGGCGGTCTTGCCGGTCCCGGTCTGGGCGCTGGCGAGAACGTCTTTGCCGGCGAGCGCCGGGGGGATCGCTTCGGCCTGGACGGGCGTCGGCGTGGTGAAGCCGAGCTGGCGCACGGCACGAAGGAGCGCCGGGCTCAGGCCCAGCGTTTCAAAAGTCGGTTGCATCGATTCTTTCGGAAGCGAGCGCGCGAGGTCGATCGTCTTCGAAAGATCGCGCTAGTGGGTCGCCGTCACGGGGAACGGCGCATCACACGCCACGACATCGCCGGCCTGTCCAAGGTTGCACCCTGGACAGGCCGACGTTTGTCGTACGCCTACGCCAAAGCGCGGCGGCGTGCTTCGTCCAGCAGCCCCGACCGTGAGTCGACGCTGAAGGCCCGGAACACCGCCCCGATCTGTTTCTCGATCGTATAGATGCTCCGGCTGAACCGGCGCGAGAGCTCGGCCGGGTCGGCGCCTGCCCACAGGGCGCGTGCGATTTGGCGTTGCAGGGGAGAGAGTTGCGAGGGCATCGCTTCATCGCGCGCCCCGGCGTTCTTCGCCAGCGAGGCCAAGGGACAATCCGGATACGAGCCGGCGTGGCGGATGGCGTTGGCGCGCCACCGTTCCTCCCCGGTCAGCTCGGTCAGCGCCGCCGCGGTGAGTGCGGCGCGGTAGTGGAACGAGGCGTTGTCGAAGATCGCATACGCCTGTTGCAGCGAGGCGACCGCGGCATCGCGCCGTCCCAGGGTTTGCTCGATGCGGCCCAGCGCGTACGTCGCGTGCGCGACCGCGCGCTCGTCCCGGTTGAGGGCGAGGGCGGGATCGACGTTCTCCGTACCGATCTGGGCGTACATCGAGGCGTACCGCTGCGCTCGCGCCGCATCGGTCGGAGCGTGGAGCACCGCCAGCATGACGAGCAGCTGACGCTCCTCGCCGTGTGAGGTTCCCCACCGGATGTCGTACGCCAGCGCATCGGCTTGAGCGAGCTCTTCCGCTGCCCAGAACTCGTTGGCCGACAGGCGTGCGACGTAGGCACGGTCCAAGTGCGCGAGCACTCGCCACGGCGTCGACGGAGCGAGGGCCCGAGCGTCCTTGAACGCCCATTGTGCCTCCGCCGCGCGACCGCGCATGAACGCGTCCCACCCGAACGCGCGCGTGACCGTGTAGTGATGAAACGCGACGTCGGGGGTCCACGCGATCGCTTCCGCGGCTCGCCGCGCTGCCGCGACGGCCTCTCCGTCGGCCGTTTCGAAGCCGACTTGAGCGAGTGCGTGGATCGACGCCGCCAGGCCCGCTACGTCGACCGGTTCGCGGGTCGGCATCGTGGCGTATTCGACGGCACGACACAGATCCGCGACGTGCGCGGCGTAGTTCTCGTTCCCCGCGTGCAGCCATGCGCGATAGGCGTAGGCCGCCGACGCGATGCTGGGATCGGGATGCGAGAGGGCGAGGCCGATCTCCGGTGCGTCGGGGTCGCATTCGCGACGGATCCAGCGCATACGAAGATCGTGGTATGCCATCGTGTGAGCGCCGTCGGGAACCGCGTGCATCAGCGCGCGAGCTTCCTCGTAACGGGACTCCGCTTGGGAGTAGCCGCGAACCGTCGCGTGCGCCTTCCCGAGCTGAACGGCGAAGTTGAACCGGCCGGCCGGCGAGGACGCGAGGTCTTCGACGGTGGTCAGGTATGCGACCGCGCCCACCGGGTCGCGGCGGCCGAGCGTCTCAGCCTTGACGATGAGGGCTTGCTCGGCGTACTCCGCCGGCCAGTCTTCACAGCCTTCTAGGAGCTCCAGTGCGGCGTCGTACAACGCTGCACGCAAGGCGACGCGCGCGTCACGGAGCGAGTCAGCGACGAACACAACGCCCGTAGTGTCCGACATCTGTCGCTCCTAGTCGCGCAGCGTCGCCAGTGTGAGTTGGGTGTCCGGTCCGACCACCGCGTACGCCGAGGGGGCGGCGCCGTCGTCGTTGCCGGATGCCGTCACGGTGACACCCGCCTTCGTCGTGAACGTGTTCACGACGCTGATGGTGTAGCCGCCCGGGTTGATCCCGCGCAGATGGTATGAGCCGTCGGCACCGGTGATCGTCGTGTTGGCGACGGCACCGTCCTTGTTGGTGGCGATGACCGTCGCGTTCGAGACGGGCTGACCCGCCGCGTTCACGACCGAACCGTTGATCGTCGGCGAGCCGATCCCGCCCGCGACCGTCGGCGTGAGGTAGACGACGCCGTCGCTCAGGTTGGCGGACTCGAAGACGTTGAAGTCGAGCGTCGCGGAGAGCGTCTGCCCGCCGTCGCCGCTGACTTGAAGCGGCACGTTGACCGCCTCGATCGTTTGCGCCGGATCCCACCACGGGTGGTTGGGATCGGTGAAGCGCACCGGGTAGGTCTGACCGTTGTACGTGACGGTCGTCGTGGCGGGGTCGAGCAGCAGTTGCACCGACGGGTACGTGCCGGCGGGGAGCGATCCGTCACCGAGCGCGAGCGAGGTGTTCTGCAGCGCGAGGAGGTTCACGACGTTGGGGCTGTCGTTGGCGATCAGCTGCCACGAGTCGCCGAGGCTGTCGATCGCGTCGATGCCGAGGATCCCGGCATTGAACTGCGCGTTCGCGGCGTTCGCCCCGACCAGCGGAGCGTCGAAGAGCTGGATGAGGAGGCGGAACGAAGGCGGACCTCCGAGGAGGTCGAGGGGCCTGCGGCCCGGGTTCTGCCCGCTGCTGTTCTTCAGGTGGCGGACGTGGGTTTGAGCCGTCGTCGCCTTGCCTGGTGTCGCCGGTGCGACACTGTGCGAACTGCCGCACCCGCATAAAACGAGCGCGGCGGCGATGCCGGCGGTAATGATGGACTTCATCCGTGAAGTTGACTCCGAACGGAAACGGCGGCGATCGAACGCCGAGAGCTCAATCCGAGCCCGCCGCCCGATCAAACGATCGAACGGACGTACCGTGGGTGCGCCCTCACCCGATCATGGGTACGGCGGGCGCAAACCGACCGGGGATACGGTACCGCGCCGTGTGAGCGGCAACACGCTTTGTCGGTTAAGACTCCGGCAAGCCGCTGAAAAGTGCCTAACGACCGCCCGAGACGTCGAGGACGGCCCCGGTGACGTAGCCCGCGGCCGGTGAGAGCAGCCACATCACCGCGCCGGCGACCTCGTCCGGCGTGCCGATCCGCCCCATCGGGATCATCGGGGCGATCCGCGCCGCGCGGTCGGGCTGGCCGCCGCGCGCGTGGATCTCCGTGTCGATCATCCCCGGAGCGACCGCGTTGACGCGAATCCCTTCGCGCGCGACCTCCTTCGCCAAGCCGAGCACCATCGTGTCGACCGCCGCCTTCGAGGCGGCGTAGTGCACGTACTCGTTGGGCGAGCCGAGACCGGCGGCGCGCGAGGAGATCACGACGATGGCGCCGCCCGGTCCGCCGCGCGCCGTCGACATCCGCCGGACGGCTTCGCGCGCGGTGATGAAGGCGCCGGTGACGTTCACCGAGAGCACGCGTTCGAGCGTCGCCGACTCGATCTCGTCGACCCGCGTGAACGTGCCCGTGATCCCGGCGTTGATCACGACGGCGTCGATGCGCCCGAACGCATCGTCGATCGCCGCGAACGCGGCGACCACCTCGTCCTCTCGCGCGACGTCCGCCTGCAGCACCAGCGAACGCCGGCCGCTCCCGTTGACGTGCGCGGCGACGCCGTCCGCGGCGGCGCGGTCTTCGGCGAAGGTCAGCGCGATCTCGTATCCGGCGGCGGCGCCGGCGCGCACGACGGCGGCGCCGATCCCGCGGCTCCCGCCGGTGACGAGCATGACCGGACCGTGCGCATGCGGTGTGTCCATCCGCCCGCTTTCAGCGCCCGGTCGCAGCGTTACTTCGCGATCGCGTCGACGTAGGCGATCTTGCGGTCGAGCGACTCGAGGACGCGCGTCCAGGTGTAGCGAGCCGCGGTTTCCGCGCCGTTCCGGCGCAGATCCTCGGCCAGCGCCTCGTCCTCGAAGAGCGCGCGCAGGTACGTGGCCAGCTCCCGACCGTCGCCGGTGTCGCAGACGATCGCGTTGACGAAGGGCTCGGCGTACTCTTCGCCGGTCGCGCCGCAGACGACGATCCCGCCGGCCGCCATCACCTCGAGCCCGACCAGCCCGAAGGGCTCCTTCCCGCTGTTCGCAAGCACGACGTCGGCCGCGGCGTAGAGCGCGTACAGCGTCGATTCGTCGAGAAACGCGCGCAGGTGGATCACCGGCGTGTTCACCGCGGCGAGCCGCGTCGCGAGCTCCCGCCAGTCGGAGCCTTCGTAATCGAGCCGGCAGACCGCGAGGCCACGCTCGCGCGCGCGTCCGAGGACGACGTCGCCGTACGGTTCCTTCCCCCCGCGGACGACGAGACGTGCGTCGATCCCCGAGGCGTGCAGGTCGGCGACCGCATCGATCGCCTGGAGCCAGTTCTTGTCGGGATCGAAGCGACCGACTTTGACGCACGTCGGGCGCCCCTCGAACGCCTCGCGCAGGGCGAACGTCTGCTTCGGATCGGCGCCGTCGAGCAGCGCTTCGTCGATCCCGTTCGGGATCACGAGCGCGTGAACGCCCCACTGTCCCAGCTCGAACTTCATGTACTTGCTCACCGCGGTCACCGCGGCGGCGCGCGTGAGCGTCGGCCAGTGGATCTTCTCGAACCCGTACGTGTTGTTCGCGTTCCACATCAGCGAGAGGGCGGAGCGCACGCCGCGCTCGCGCGCGGTGCGGTCGATCGCGATCGCGACGTTCGCCGTCTGCCACTCCTCGCAGATGACGAGGACGCGCTCGCCGCGCGCCTGCGCCGGGACGAGCAGCTCGTCGACGATCCAGGGCGGCAGGCTCACCTCCCAGTCGTGCACCTTCGCCGGCTCGCCGTCGTAGGCGTTGCGCGGATGCTGCCGCGAGAGCCACTGCGACCACCGCCGCAGCGTCACGCCCGGATCGCTCTGCTCGACCGGCGCGCCGTTGGGGTCGCCCGCGAAGAACAACTGCACGTCGTGCCCCGCCGCGCCGAGCGCGCGGGCGAGCTGCGTCACCCGCGTCGCGAGCCCGCCGATCGACGCGTACCGGTCGGGCCCCTCGAACGACAGGATCGCGACGTGCCGCGGGATCATTGGAGCGCTTTACCCCGGTTGCGGTGGATGCAGCGTCGGCCCCGCACCGCAGTTCGACGGCGCGGGCCGGCCCGCGAAGCGCGCTCCGACCCATTCGAGCGCGTCGTTCAACGACGCGGGAACGACGGGGCGATGGCCGAGCCCTTGGTAGACGTCGTACCGGACGGTCGCGCCGTTCGCGCACAGCGCCTTGTCGAGCGCGTCGCTCGACGTCTGCGGCACCGTCGTGTCCGTGCTGCCGTGCGCGATGAACAGCGGGACGGCAGGGTGCAACGACCCCGCGTCGTTGGTCGCCGCAAAGCGCAGCAGAGGCTCGAGCACCGCATCGGTCCGGAACGCCGCCGCCGGGACCACGCCGCCCCACGAATCGGCACGGTAGAGCGCCCCGGAGCAGCGGTCGAGGGTCTGCGGGAGCATCGCGAACGCCGCCGGGGTGAGCAGTTGATCGAGCTTGACCGCCGGATCGCTCGCGCCCGCCGCTTGAAGGAAGAGCGCGCCGAACGCAAACGCCGGCGTCGGCTTCTGGTTCGTCGTCAGCGAGCGGATGAACGGGGAGATGAACGCCGCGGGCGCTTCCGCGACACCGCCCAGCAACTGCAGTTCCGGCGCCCACGACGACGCGGTCGCGGTCGCGAACAGCACCGCGTGACCGCCTTCGGAGTGCCCCATCGCGACCCAGCGCGTCGAAAGCTGCGGCGCGAGCACGCGCGCCGCACGCACCATGTCGATCGTGTCGCGCGCGGACGCGGTGCCGACCAGATACGGGTGCACGCCCGGCGTGCCCTGACCTTGGTAATCCGTCTGCACGACGGCATAGCCGTGCGCGACCAGCGCGTCGAGCACCGGCTCGATCGGCCCGAGATAATCGTGCACCGGCCCGGCCGGTGTGTCGAGCGACGGCGTGCACGCGGGCGCATCGCCCGTCGTCCCGTGCGCCCAACTGATCACCGGCCAGCCGCCCGAGGGCGGCGTGCCCTTGGGGACCGCGACGGTTCCGGAGACCGCGCGGTCTCCACCGTCGAGCGCCGTCGTGTGGTAGAGGACCAGCACGTTCTGCGCGGCCGACGGCAGCGCCGCGGAGGTCGTGAACGGGCGCGCCCAGATGACGTCGCCGTGCCTGCCCGGCGGCAGCGGGTTCGGCGGCGCGTAGAAGGCCGGACCGGCGGGACCGGCGGAGACCGCGGCGGCGAGGAGCGCCGCACCGAGAGACGACAAGGCAGGCATCCGGGCGACTACGCCAGGACGGCCGCGAATACCGCCGCATCGACGTTGCCGCCGGTGATCACGGCGGCGACGCGCTTGCCGTGAAGCCGCGCACGATCGGCCCCGATCGCCGCGACGGCGGCGGCGCCGGCACCCTCCGCGACGTTGTGCGTGCCGGTGAAGATCGCGCGCATCGCGTCGCGCACGGCCTCGTCGGAGACGGCGACGATCCGCGACGCGCCCGCGAGGATCACCTCGAGCGCGGCCGGGTCGGGGCCGCGGACCGCCATGCCGTCGGCGATCGTGTCGGCGACGAACGCGCTCTCGACGCGCGTCCGCCGCGCGAACGACTCCGCGTAGGCGGGGAAGCGGTCCGACGTCACGCCGACGATCTCGGCCGGAAGGCCGAGCAGATCGCGGATCGCGATCATGCCGCTGATCCCGGAGCCGAGCCCGACCGGGACGTAGACCGCGTCGAACTCCGCGGCGGCGAACAGCTCCCGGGCCAGCGTCGCCACGCCGAGGACCAGATCGCGGTGATAGGACGGCACGAAGTGCGCCGTCGGATCGGATGCGACCAGGGTCGACGCGAACGCTTTCGCTTCGTCGAAGTCGCGTCCGTGCACGATCAGCTCGGCGCCGAGCGCGCGCATCGCGGCGTTCTTCTCCGGCGAGTTGCCTTCCGGGACCACGATCGTGACGCGCAACCCCGCACGCGCACCGGCGAACGCGACGCTCTGTCCGTGGTTCCCGCGCGTCGCGCACACGAGCCGCGCGACATGCGGTTCCCGCCGCCGCAGCGCGTCGACGTACGTGAGCCCGCCGCGCACTTTGAACGCGCCGAGCGGCGTGTGGTTCTCGTGCTTGAGCCACACGTCGACCCCGAGCCGCTCGCACAGCAACGGCCAGCGGTAGGCCGGTGTCGGAGGAACCGCGTCGCGCACCAGCGCCGCGGCGCCGTCGATCTCCGCAAGCGTGAGGTCGAACGGCACCGTGCGCGCGATCATCCTATGCGCTCGCGAGCTGCCGCAGGACGTAGTGCAGGATCCCGCCGTGGCGGTAGTACTCCGCCTCGTCCGGCGTGTCGATGCGAACGAGCGCATCGAACCGGGTCGCGGCGCCGCTCGCTCCGGCCGCGGTGACGCTCACCGTCATCCCCGGCTCGAGCTTCGCCGCCGCGCCTTCGATCGCGAACGTCTCCTCGCCGGTGAGGCCGAGCGAGTCGCGCGTCGCGCCGCCGACGTACTGCAGCGGGATGATCCCCATCCCGATCAGGTTCGAGCGGTGGATCCGCTCGAACGACTCGGCGATGACGGCCTTGATCCCGAGCAGGTACGGCCCTTTCGCCGCCCAGTCGCGCGACGAGCCGCTGCCGTACTCCTTGCCGGCGAGGACGATCAGCGGCGTTCCGTCCGCGCGATACCTCTCGCTCGCCTCGAAGATCGACATCTGCTCGTTCGTCGGAAGATAGCGCGTGACGCCGCCTTCGACGCCCGGGACCAGCATGTTGCGCAGCCGGATGTTCGCGAACGTGCCACGCACCATCACCTCGTGGTTGCCGCGGCGCGCGCCGTACGAGTTGAAGTCGGGCGGCTGCACGCCCTTCGAGACGAGATACTTCGCGGCGGGCGAGCTCTTCGCGATGTTCCCGGCGGGGGAGATGTGGTCGGTCGTCACCGAGTCGCCCAGCACGGCGAGGACGCGCGCGCCGCGGATGTCCTGGACCGCCGCCGGCTGCTTCGGCATCCCGTCGAAGTACGGCGGCCGCTTCACGTACTCGCTGCTCGCGTCCCACGCATACCGTTCGCCGGCCGGGACGTTCATCGACGACCAGCGCCGGTCGCCGGAGAACACGTCGGCGTAGCGCACGCGGAAGAGCTGGTCGGAGACCGCCGCCGCGAGCGCGGCGTCGACCTCGGAGCTGGTCGGCCACACGTCCTTGAGATAGACGTCCTCACCGGTCTCGCTGCGCCCGAGCGGCTCGGTGGTGAGGTCGACGTCCATCCGGCCGGCGAGCGCGTACGCGACGACGAGCGGCGGCGAGGCGAGATAGTTGGCACGCACCTGCGGGTGGATGCGGCCTTCGAAGTTCCGGTTGCCGCTCAGCACCGCCGCGACGATCATGTCGTGCTCGGCGATCGCGTGCGCGACGTCCTCGCCGAGCGGACCGCTGTTCCCGATGCACGTCGTGCAGCCGTAGCCGACGAGGTTGAAGCCGAGCTGGTCGAGATACGGCGTGAGCCCCGCCTTGAGCAGGTAATCGGTGACGACTTTCGATCCGGGCGCGAGCGACGTCTTCACCCACGGCGCGGTCTTGAGGCCCTTCTCCGTCGCCTTCTTCGCCAGCAGCCCGGCACCGATCAGCAGCGCGGGGTTCGAGGTGTTCGTGCACGACGTGATCGCGGCGATCACGACGGCGCCGTCGGAGAGCGTGGTGCGCGGGTGCACCGCGACCGCGGTTCCGCCGCCTTCCTGCTCGAAGAGATCGACCGAGGCGGACGGCGTGCCGCGCTGGCTTTGCCATTCGCCGAGCGCCGTCGCGAACGTCGACTTCACGTCGCTCAGCGGGACGCGGTCCTGCGGGCGGCGCGGGCCGGCGAGGTTCGGTACGACCTCGGTCAGATCGAGCGTCAGCGTATCGGTGAAGCGCGGCTCCGGCGAGTCGTCGGTGCGGAACATCCCCTGCGCCTTGGCGTAGGCTTCGACCAGCGCGATCTGCTCGGCGTTGCGGCCGGTGAGGCGCAGGTACTGCAGCGTCAGCTCGT
>DASWSC010000275.1:0-7636 GCA_036402855.1 Candidatus Elarobacter sp.
GTCACCTTGATCGACGTGCTCGGCACCATGATCATGGTGCCGCTCCTGCCGTATCTGGCGCAGCACTACGGCGCGAGCGGTCTGACCGTCGGCGCGGTGCTGACGACGTCGGCCGTCGCGGGCAGCATCGCCGCGCCGTTCTGGGGCAGCGTGAGCGACAAGCTCGGCCGCAAGAAGATCGTGCTGATCGCGCAGTGCGTCTCGCTGGCGGGCTACGTGATGCTCGCGCTGGCGCAGTCGATGACGATGATCTTCGTCGCCCGCGCGATCGCGGGCTTCGGGAGCGGCGGGCTCGGGGTGACGCAATCGTACATCGCGGACGTGACCGAAGAGCACGAGCGCGACCGCGCCTACGCGTTGTTCGGCGCGGTGTTCGGAATCGGGATCGTGCTGGGTCCGGTCGTGGGCGGGTCCCTGATCCGCTACGGCTTCGCGGTCCCGTTCGCGGTCGCGGCGCTGATCGCAGCGATCACGATCGTCCTGACGCTGCGGTTTCTCCCGCCGACGGTACCTGCCGGCGGGAAGAAGGCGAGCTTTCGCGAGGCGCTCTCGGTGCTCACGCGCGACCCCGGCGTGCGGAGCCTGGTGGGCCGGCACTTGCTCTTCATCTTCGCCGTGACGTACTTCTTCACGGTGTTCTCGCTGTTCCTCAAGCGGCAGCTCGACATCGGGCCCGACGTCTCGAGCTGGCTTCTCGCGGGCGCCGGCGCGACCGGCGGCCTCTCGCTCGTGCTCGCCGTCGGACCGCTCGCGAAACGGTTCGGCGACGCGGCGGTCGCGCAGGGCGGGTTCGTGCTGCTGGCGCTCGCGTACACCGCGCTCGCGTACGTGCACGACGTGTGGGCGTTCGCCGTCGCGCTCGGCGTCTGGGCGGTCGGGGCGGCGAGCGTCGAGCCGACGCTCACGGCGCTGCTCTCGAAGCGCGCGCCGCCGCGCGAGCGCGGCGCCATCATGGGCTTCAACGATTCCGCGAGCAACATCGCGCTGATCGTCGCGCCGGTGCTCGGCGGCGGCGCGATGGACGTGAGCCCGCACCTGGTCGGGATCGTCCCCGCCGCGGCCGTCGCGCTCGCCTTCGCGATCGGCGTCCTGCGCCGAAGTTACGACGCGGGGCGCTGACGCTTCCGCCGGCGCGGCGCGCCCCCGTGCGCGCCGACCTGCACGGTGCCATGGTAGACGACGCTCCTCCCGGCGCGCGTGCGCGCCGTGTAGGAGATGTCGTACGGTCCGGGCGCGAGCCGCGCGCCTCCGTGCAGCGCGAGATGCTGGTAGCCCAGGCGCATCGACTCGTTCAGCGACGCGGCGACCGCGCGCCCCGCCGGATCCCGCGCGCGCAGGCCGGTGATCCTCACCGCGTCCGATGCGTGCGTGACGAGCAGCAGCCGGTTCCCGTTCGCCTCGTCGCGCAGGACGGCGTTCGCGACCGTGAAGTGCGGCGCGCCGGGATCGTTCGAGGTCAGCGTCGTCGCCCCGGGATGCGCCGCGAGGCTCGCCGGACCGGCCGAGAACGCGATCGCGCAGTACTTCTGCGATGCGAAGAACGCGTCGTAGTCCCACCAGATGCGGCCGTTGCGCCCGTGGTCGGAGGCCGGTCCGGCGTTCCAGTCCGGTCCGAAGCTGTTTTGCACGAGGAACGCACCGTTCGGCCCTTTGGCGTCGTCGAAGCCGACGATGACCTGGCCGTGGCCGGAGCTGGGGATGAAGCCTTGCGGCGCGGTGAAGACGCCGTCCGTCAGGACCGGCGAATCGACGCCGTACCCTTTCGCGACCAGCCCGGTGAACGCGATCGCGTGACCGTGCCGCACCAGGTCCTTGAACTGCGCGAGATACGTGGCCTTGCCGTCGAGGACGTTCGGATAGATCTTGTAGCTGGCGATCGTGAGGCGCGACTCGCCCGGCCACGTCCCGGCGACGTTCAGTCCCTTGATGTACGCGCACTCGGCGGCGACGGTCGGCGCGTCGTGGGGATCGTACGGGACCTGCGCGGCGCTCGGAGCACCGTCGCTGACGAGCCGGTCGAGATAGGGCTTCGCACCGGAGCCGGCCGGGCATACGCGCTTGTCGTGCTCGATCGCGTCGTGCTCCCACTGGTAGAGCCACGCCGCGCTGGGCTGATTGGCCGGGTCGGCCGCCGACCATTTTCGCGATCCGTCCGGGTTACGGGCCGCGGTGTACGCGCCGAGGCAATATCCGAACGACTGCGCTTCGCACGATCCGGGAGAGCCCGCGTGCCCGTCGACGCCCTGCGTGGCGATCGACGGCAGGTTCGGGAGGACCACCGCGCGGGCGCCGTCCGGCGCCAGCGGCGTCCCGGCGATCGCGGTTCCGTAGAGCGCGCGCGGCGACAGCGCGGGAAGGACGCCGGTCGAATCCGCCGCGCCGAGCGCGGCGCCCCAGCGTCCCTGGTCGGGATCGACGATGCGCCGCCGCACCTTCGCCAGCGTTCCGGCGGGCTGCGACGCGGCGAGCGCGCACGACGCGGCGACGAGAAAAGCGCCTCGGTTCATGCTTCCTCCGAGCGAACCCGACCCAACCGCCCCGATCATCGCCTGCCGCGGTCCGTCCGTCAAGCCCGCGCCCAATCCGCGCTGCGTCCGGCGTCGTTCTTCCGTCGGACGAGTCCGGCTGCGCGGTCGCACGCGGTATCCAGCGATGGTACGCCGGCGTGAAAGGCGCGCGCAGCCGGGTTCGGTAACGCTTGCTTACGGCGCCTTCGCGCCGGCAACTGGTTCGCGATCGGTCGCGAACCGTGAGGGGAACCCGTATGAAGAAGACCGTTCTCGCCGCCGCGGCCGCAGCCGTCATGCTGCTGGCCGTTCCGGCGCTCGCGAAACACGACAAGGCGATGGACGCGCAGTGGATGTGCCGTCCGGCGATGGCGTCGGAGAAGCCGACCGCGATGATGGGCACCAAGGGCATCTATTGCAAGACCATGCCCGCCATGGCGCCCGGCATGGGGCCGAAGATGACCTCCGGGATGACGGCCGCGCAGATGGACGCCGCCTGGCGCGCGTGGCTGGAGCAGGTCATGCAGATTCAGTCCGCGACCGGGACCGCGGGCGGCAACGGCTGACCGTTCGCCGAGCGACCGGCGCCGCGTCTACAGCAGGACGCGGCGCAGGTCGCTCAGCGCGTTCTTGATCTCGACGGTGAAGCGCGCGGCGTTCGCGCCGTCGATGACCCGGTGATCGTATGAGAGCGAGAGCGGCTGCACGAGCCGCGGGACGAATTGCTTTCCGTCCCACACGGGGCGAGTATCGGCTTTGCAGGCGCCGAGGATCGCGACTTCGGGCGCGTTGATGATCGGCGTGAAGTAGGTTCCGCCGATCGAGCCGAGCGACGAGATCGTGAACGTCGCACCGCTCATGTCGTTCGGTCCCAGCTTTCCGTCCCGCGCCTTCGCAGCGAGCGCCGAGGTCTCGGCCGCGATCTCGGCGATCCCTTTCTTGTCGACGTCCTTGATGACGGGGACCAGCAGACCGTTCGGCGTGTCGGCCGCGAAGCCGAGATGATAGTACTTCTTGAGCACGAGCTCGTCACCGTCGAGCGATGCGTTGAACTGCGGGTAGCGCTTCAGCGCGGCGACCGCCGCCTTCATCAGAAACGCCAGCATCGTGACCTTGACGTCCTTGCGCTCGGCGTTGATCTGTCTCCGGAACGCTTCGAGCTCCGTCACGTCGGCGTCGTCGTTCTGCGTGACGTGCGGGATCATCACCCAGTTACGGGCCAGCACGGGGCCGCTGATGCGCTGGATGCGCGTCAGCGCGACGCGCTCGACCGGGCCGTACTTCGCGAAGTCGACGCTGGGCCACGGCGGTAGACCGAGGCCGAAGCCGCTGACCGCGCCCGCGTGCGTGCCGGGTGCGGCGGCCGGCGCGACCAGCGCCGTCTTGACGAAGCTCTGCACGTCGTCGCGCGTGATGCGCGCGTTCGGGCCGCTCCCGCGAACTCGGCCCAGGTCGACGCCGAGCTCGCGCGCGAACCGCCGTATCGCAGGCGACGCATGCACCGAACCGTTGCTCGAAACCAACTGCGCCGCCGGCGCCGCAACACCCCCCGGCCCTGCGACCGCCGGCGCAGCCGGCGGCACAGCCGCACCACCAGAATCGCGCACCGCCCCACTGTCACCGGGAGCTCGCACAATCTCACCGGGAGCTCGCACAATGTCACCGGGAGCTCGCACACTGTCACCGGGAGCGTGCCCACTGTCAACCGGACCTTGCACAATGTCACCCTGAGCTTGTCGAAGGGTGAGCCCGGGACTCGCCGTTGCGAGCGTCGCGATCACGGTCCCTTGCGAGACCTTGTCGCCCACCTTCACCTTGACGTCGCGAATCGTCCCCGCCTCGCTCGCCGGGACCTCCATCGTCGCCTTGTCGGACTCGAGCGTGATCAACGGCGCGTCCTTCGCGACGCTCTCGCCCGGCGCAACGAGCACCTCGATGACCGGGATGTCGCTGAAGCCCCCGATGTCCGGCACCCGCAGCTCCACCACCGTGTCGGCCGGTGGAGCCGTCGGCTGCTGCTCGGCGGCCTCGACGGTCGCGAGGACGCTGCCCTGCGAAACCTTGTCGCCGATCTTCACCTGCACGTCGTGAATCGTCCCGGCGGCGCTCGCGGGCACTTCCATCGTCGCCTTGTCCGACTCGAGCGTGACCAGCGGATCGTCTTTCTTCACGACGTCGCCCGGCTTCACGAGCACCTCGATCACGGGGATGTCGTTGAAGCCGCCGAGGTCGGGGACCGTCAGCGCTACGTTCGCCACGATCAGACCGTGGTCGGTTCCGGCTTCGACGGATCGATGCCGTAGCGCGCGATCGCTTCAGCCAATTTCGCCTTGTCGACGCCGTTGCTATCGCGCTCCAGCGCCGTCAGCGCCGCGAGAGCGATCCAGCGGCGGTCGACCTCGAAGAAGTTCCGCAACTGCTTGCGCGTATCGCTGCGGCCGAACCCGTCGGTGCCGAGCGCATGGAACTGACGTGATGCCAAGAACGGGCGAATCTGCTCGGCGTACGTCTTGACGTAGTCGGTCGCCGCGATGACGGGTCCGGGATGGTCTTGCAGCATCTGCCGGATGTATGGTGTGCGGCGGGGTTCTTCCGGGTGCAGCATGTTCCAGCGATAGGCGGCCTCACCGTCCCGGTGCAGAAGCGTCAAGCTGGTCGCGCTCCAGACGTCGGCGACGACGCCCCAGTCGTCGCGCAAAAGATCGGCCGCCGCGACGACCTCGCGCAGGATCGCACCGCTCCCCATGAGCTGGACTCGCGGCTGTCCGCTCTTCTGGCGCCCGCCGTCGCGCAGCAGGTACATCCCGCGCAGGATCCCGTCCTCGGCGCCGGGCGGCATCGCCGGGTGCTGGTAGTTCTCGTTCAGCAGCGTGATGTAGTAGTACACGTCTTCCTGGGCGCCGAGCATCCGGCGGACGCCGTCCTGCACGATCGTCGCGACCTCGTACCCGAACGCGGGATCGTACGGCACGCAGTTGGGCACCGCGGCGGCGAACAGATGCGAGTGGCCGTCCTCGTGCTGCAGCCCCTCGCCGTTGAGCGTCGTGCGGCCGGAGGTCCCGCCGAGGAGGAAGCCGCGCGTGCGCATGTCACCCGCCGCCCACGCGAAGTCGCCGGTGCGCTGGAAGCCAAACATCGAGTAGAAGATGTAGAACGGCAGCGTCTGCACGCCGTGCGCGGAGTACGAGGTCCCCGAAGCGATCCACGAGCACATCGCACCGGCTTCGTTGATCCCTTCCTGAAGGATCTGGCCGGCCTTGTCCTCGCGGTACCACATGAGCTGATCGGCGTCTTGCGGCCGGTAGAGCTGACCTTCGGTCGAGTAGATGCCGAGCTGGCGGAACATCCCTTCCATCCCGAACGTGCGCGATTCGTCGGCGACGATGGGGACGACGCGCGGCCCGACGGTCTTGTCGCGCAGCACCGTCGAGAGCGCGCGCACGAACGCCATCGTGGTGGAGATCTCGCGCTCGCCGGTCGATTCGAGCAGCGCGGAGAACGCGCTGCGCTGCGGCACGGGGAGCGGCGCCTCGACGTTGCGTCGGCGCGTCGGGACGGAGCCCAGCTTCGCGACGCGCTCGCGGAGGTATTTGTCCTCGCGCGAGTCCGGCGCCGGCTTGATCAGCGGAACGTCCTCGAGATCGCGATCGGAGATCGGGATCGAGAAGCGGTCACGGAACGCGCGAAGTTGCTCGACCATCAGTTTCTTCTGCTGGTGCGCGATGTTCATCCCTTCGCCCGCGCTCCCCATCCCGTAGCCTTTGATCGTCTTCGCGAGGATGACGGTCGGCGCGCCGCGGTGCTCGGTCGCCGCTTTGTACGCGGCGTAGACCTTGAACGGATCGTGGCCGCCGCGGTTCAGCGCCCACACCTCTTCGTCGGTCAGGCGTTCGACGAGCGCCGCGGTCTCCGGGTATTTTCCGAAGAAGTGGTCGCGCACGTACTTGCCGTCGCGCGACTTGAACGTCTGGTAGTCACCGTCGAGCGTCTCGCCCATCAGCTTGACGAGCATCCCGGTGTGATCCGCGGCGAGGAGCGGATCCCAGCGCGAGCCCCAGATCACCTTGAGGACGTTCCAGCCGGCGCCGCGGAAGACGCCCTCGAGCTCCTGGATGATCTTTCCGTTGCCGCGCACCGGCCCGTCGAGCCGCTGCAGGTTGCAGTTGACGACGAAGATCAGGTTGTCGAGCTTCTCGCGCGCCGCGATCGCCAGACCGGCGAGCGATTCAGGCTCGTCGATCTCGCCGTCACCGAGGAACGCCCACACCTTGCGGCCGGCGGTGTCGGCGAGCCCGCGGTCGTGCAGATACCGCATGTAGCGCGCCTGGTACACCGCCTGCAGCGGCCCCAGCCCCATCGAGACCGTCGCGAACTGCCAGTACTCCGGCATCAGCCACGGATGAGGATACGACGGGATCCCTTTCCCTTCGACTTCGCGTCGGAAGTTGTTGATCTGCTCTTCGGTGAGCCGGCCTTCGAGGAAGCCGCGCGCGTAGACGCCGGGCGAGGAGTGGCCCTGGAAGTAGACGAGGTCGCCGCCGCTCTCCGCGCTCGGACCGCGCCAGAAGTGGTTGAAGCCGACGTCGTACAGCGTCGCGGCCGAGGAGAACGTCGCGACGTGGCCGCCGAGCTCGCTGTTGTCCTTGTTCGCGCGAACGACCATCGCCATCGCGTTCCAGCGGATGTAGTGCCGCAGGCGCTCCTCGATCTCGGGGTCGCCGGGGAAGGGCGCCTGCTGCTCGGCCGGGATCGTGTTCACGTACGGCGTCGTCTGCGCCGCCGGCGTGCGCACGCCGCGCGTCGCGGCGCGCTCGACGATCGCGCGCACGAGCTCGCTGGCACGCGCGGCGCCCTCCGCCTCGATGACGCCGTCGAGCGCGTCGAGCCACTCCCGGGTCTCCTGGGGATCGGGCTGGGCCGCCGGCTTGGCGGCGGCGCCGTTGGTGGCGGGGCTGGTGGGGGCCGTCGTGTCGATCATCGCGTTCCTTCCGGTGACGGACCGGCGTTCGCGGACCATCATAGCGCGCCCCGGCGCCCGCACGGTCCCGCCAATGGCGCGGCGCCGCCATCCAATTGGGCGGCCCGTGCGCGTGAGCCGGCGGGATTGGACGGTGGCTCGCCGGAATTGG
>DASWSC010000276.1:0-36139 GCA_036402855.1 Candidatus Elarobacter sp.
ACCCGCCCGCCCCCAATGTCGCCCGCCCCCCAATGTCACCCTGAGCTTGTCGATGGGTGAGCCGCAGCCGCGATCACCAGCCCCTGGCGCCATTAGCAGAATATTGACAAGAGTGCCAGAGCGCCATAAAATCTCGGTGTCAAAAGTACGGCCGCCTCCGATGACGTGGGGCGGCGCGACATCCGGAGGCACACGAAAGGAACATGGCTGATCTGATGGTTCGTCCCAACGGCGGCGGCCGCGCGCTCGTGAGCGACCTGTTCGGGTTCGACCCGCTGCGTGCGGTGTTCGGCTCGACGCCCTACGGCGGCGGCTCGTTCAACGGCGAGGTCCAGAAGACCGAGAACGGTTGGAACGTCGAGATTCCCGTTCCGGGATTCAAGCCCGGCGAGATCGACGTCACCGTCGAGGACCGCGTCCTCACCGTCACCGGCAAGACCGAGCGGCGCTCGTTCCAGCGCTCGATCCTGCTCCCCGAAGAGGTCGATGCCGAGAACATCGACGCGCGGGTCGAGCACGGGATGCTGAGCCTCGGCCTGCACCTTCACCCGAAGGCGCAGCCCCGCAAGATCGAGGTCAAAGTCGTCCAGTAACGGCGCAGCTCAGGCTGCTGCGTTCTAGCGCTCCAGGCGGACGGGGAGCGAGTACGTCGTGCTGCGGCCGTCGGCCGTCGAGGCGACGAACTCGATCTGATAGGTGCGGTTGAGCAAGAAGAACGGGATCCCGCTCGGGAGCTGCTCCTGACCGGCGAAGTACCCGGGCGCGCCCTGCGGGATCGCGATCTGCTGCCCCATCGTCCGCGCGATGACGCTGGTGACGTCGCTGCTGGTCGTGACGCGGACGAGCAGCATCCCGCCCTTGTGCAGCACCCGGTCGTTCAGGGCGATCTCGACGATCCGCGGCGCTCCGGCAGCCCCGGGCGCCGGGTCGACGACATAGGCGAAGAGCGGCGCGCTCGGCTGCGGGGTCGGCGGGATCGGGGTCGTGGTCGCGGCCGGGCTCGGCGCCGGCGTCGCGGGCGCCGCCGTCGGCGCGGCGACGGGGCTCGGGTTGGGGACCGGCGAGGGCGCCGGGGCCGCCAGGCCGAGGAGCACAGGGAGAGCGTAGAGCGCGAGCATCGTTCCTCCGAGCAACGCCGGGTCCGCGAGCGCGGTTCCTGGCACGACGTCCTGGACGTACCCCGCGAGCCCGGTGAACGAGGCCGCCAGCAGCGCGCGGGCCGCCGGGGACGGCCCGGCCGCCGCGACGACGGGGACGAGCCAGACGGCGTACCACGGTTCGGGAGCCGGCAGCGCCAGCCAGCCTGCCAGCGCGAGCCCGGCGAGCCGGTCGCCGCGCCGAAGCGCGCGGACGACCGCCGCGGCGCCTGCCGCCGCGAGCAGCCCGCCGGCGAGCGCCGGGACTGCCGAGCCGGACCATGCGGCCAGCGCGCCGGCGTGGAGCAGCGAGAGCCGCGGCTGCCCGGCGCCGTGGTCGAACCCCGAGACGAGGACGCCGTGGAGCAGCGGGGCGTACGCGAGGGCGAGCAGCGCCAGCGCCGCCCCCGTCGCGAGGCGCGTCCGCGCTCCGGCGCGCGCGACGTGCACGATCAGCGGCACGACCGCGACCGCCTTGACGGCGGCGGCCGCCGCCAGCGCCGCGACCCGGCCCGGTGCGGTGCGGAGATGCCCGGCGGCGAGGACGAGCGCCAGCCAGAAGACGTCGTTGTGGCCTTCGGCCGCGCTCCACAGCACGACCGGGTGGAACGCCAGGAGCCCCGCCAGCCGCGGCGTCCGCGCCGCCAGGCCAATGCACGCCACGAGGCCGAGCGCCGCCAGCAGCCGCAGGACGACGACGACGCCGCCCGGGCCGAGCGGGCGCGCCGCGGCGACCGCGAGCGCACACGGAACGGTGAAGAGCGGCCCGTAGACGTCGCGAGGCAGCGATCCGTCCCAGGCGCGCAGCGCCGCGTCGAGGAGCGGGTCGCGCAGCGGTGCGACGTCGCCGCCCGTGAAGGCGTGCGCCCACGGGTCGAGGCCGTGCGCGAGCAGCGCGCCGTACGCCGCGTAGGCCCAGACGTCGGCGGAGAGGCGGAGCGGAATCGCGAGACTGCAGGCCAGCGCGGCGACGGCGACGGCAAGACGGGTCTTCGCGCCGGCGCGGTCGAGCACGTCCAGGGCTTCGCGACCGCCCCGCACGAATCCGAGCCGGAATGGAGGACGGCTGGCTGCGGCGCGCGCTCGCGGCAAAGCGCGACGGTGAAGAGCTCGACGCGGCGACGTGGGCGCGGATCGCGGGCGCGTACGCGGCCGGGGCGATCGACGACGCGCCGGTCGCGGCGCTCGCGATGGCGTGCACGATTCGCGGGATGGGCGCCGGCGAGATCGCCGCGCTGACCGATGCGATGGTGCGGTCGGGCGACCGCATCGACTTCGGCCCGGGCCGCATCGTCGTCGACAAGCACTCCTCGGGCGGCGTCGGCGACACCGTGTCGCTGATCGCGGTCCCGCTGGTCGCCGTCTGCGGCGTTCCGGTCGCGAAGCTTTCGGGGCGCGCCCTCGGCCACACCGGCGGGACGCTCGACAAGCTCGAGGCGATCCCCGGCGTGCGCACCGATCTCGAACCGGATCGCTTCGTCGCGCAGGTCGACGCGATCGGCTGCGCGATCGCGGCGCAGTCGGAGCGGCTCGTCCCCGCCGACAAGAAGCTCTACGGTCTGCGCGACCGCACCGCGACGGTGCCGTCGGTCGGCCTGATCGCCGCCTCGATCGTCTCGAAGAAGATCGCCGGCGGCGCGGGCGCGATCGTGTTCGACGTGAAGGCCGGGCGCGGCGCGTTCATGCGAACCGTTTCCGACGCGATGGTGCTGGCGCACACGTTGGTCCGGCTGTGCGCGAGCTTCGGGCGGCGCGCCAGCGCGCTCGTGAGCGACATGGAAGAGCCGCTCGGCGCGGCCGTCGGGAGCGGGATCGAGGCGGTCGAGGCGCGCGACTTCCTGCGCGGCGACGAGCGCGATCCGCGGCTCGCCGAGGCCGTCTTCGCGGTGGCGCACGAGATGCTGCGCGTCGGCGGCGTCCCGGAGGACCGGATCGAGGCGCGCGCGCTCGACGCGCTCCAGTCGGGCGCCGCGTACGCGCGGCTCGGCGACCTCGTCGAAGCGCAGGGCGGGACGCGTGCCGCGCTCGAGCGGATCGCCGCCCATCCGCGCCGCGCGAGCGCGGTCGCGACGCGCGACGGGATCGTCGGCGCGATCGACGCGGCGGCGATCGGCGAGCTGGCGCGCGACGCGGTCGCCGCCGACGGCCCGTTCGCCGGGATCCGCATCGTCGCGCGCGTCGGAACGCCGGTGCGCCGCGGCGACGTCCTCGCGGAGTGCGCGGGCCCGTCGCTCGACCCGGCCGCGGTCGCCGCGGCGTTCGCGCTCGGCGCCGAGCGCCCGCCGGAGCGGAAGCTCGTCGCCGCCGTGGTGAGGGAACCGCCGGTTTCTCCGTTGGTAAGCTCGACAGCCGATGCATGAGATGATGGCGACACCAAACGGCCGGGCCGGGCGCACCGTCGTGACGGGCGCGGCCGGTTTGATCGGAAGCGCGCTGCTGCGGCAGCTCAACCTCGAGGGGACCGACGACGCGATCGCCGTCGACCGGCTCGGGACGAGCGAGAAGTGGCGTCACCTCGTGCCGTTGCGCTTCGCCGACTATCTCGACGCCGACGAGTTCTATGCGCGGATCGCGCGCGACCCGAGCGCGTTCGGCGAGATCGCGACGGTGTACCACCTCGGCGCGTGCTCCTCGACGACCGAGCGCGACGCGTCGTACCTGATCGCGAACAACGTGCGCCGCTCGCAGGAGATGGCTCGCTGGGCGGTCGAGCGCGGCGCGCGCTTCGTCTACGCGTCGTCGGCCGCGACGTACGGCGCGCTCGAGAGCGGGATGGGCGAGGACCTCGATCCGCGCACGCTGCGGCCGCTGAACATGTACGGCTACTCCAAGCACCTCTTCGACCTGTGGATGGCGCGCGAGCGGCTGCTCGAGCGTGCGGTCGGGCTCAAGTACTTCAACGTCTACGGGCCCAACGAGGACCACAAAGGCGAGATGCGCAGCGTCGTCGCGAAGGCCTACGAGCAGATCGCCGAACGCGGGACGATCGGGCTCTTCAGGAGCTACCGGTCCGGGATCGCGGACGGCGAGCAGACCCGCGACTTCCTCTACGTCAAGGACGCGGCCGCGATCACGACGTTTCTGGCGCGCGTCCCGCGCGCGTCGGGTCTCTACAACGTCGGCTCGGGGACCGAACGCACGTGGAACGACCTCGCGCGCGCGGTGTTCGGCGCGCTCGGGAAGCCGGCCCGCATCGAGTACGTCGACATGCCCGACGTGCTGCGCGGCAAGTACCAGTACCGCACCGTCGCCACGATCGACAAGCTGCTCGCCGCCGGCTGGGCGCAGCCGTTCACCCGGCTCGAGGATGCCGTGCGCGACTACGTGCGCGGCTACCTCACGACGGGGACCGTGCTCGGCGACGAGCCCGGCGCGGCGTCGAGCCCGCTGCCGACGTTCTCCGCGACCAGGTAGAGCGGGCGTCCTTTGATCTCCTCATAGACCCGGCCGACGTATTCGCCGAGGATCCCGATCGTGATGAGCTGCACGCCGCCCAGGAACAGGATCGCGAAGATCGTCGAGGTGTAGCCCGGCAAGTTGTAGCCGGTGAAGATGCGGATCCCGATCTCGACGATCGCGACCAGGAACGCGATCGCGCTGACGATGAAGCCGAACCACGTCGCCAGCCGCAGCGGGATCTCGCTGAACGCGGTGATCCCGTCGAGCGCGAAGCGCAGCATCTTCGAGAGCGGGTACTTCGACTCGCCGGCGTGACGCTCGGCGCGGTCGTACTCGACGCCGGTCTGCCGGAAGCCGACCCACGAGACCAGCCCGCGGATGAAGCGGTGGCGCTCGCGCGAGTTGCGCAGCGCCGCGACGACGCGTTTGCTCATCAGCCGGAAGTCGCCGGTGTCGACCGGGATCGAGACGTTGGTCAGCCGCCGGATCGTGCGGTAGAAGAGCGCGGCGGTCAGCACCTTGAAACGGCTCTCGCCGTGCCGGTGACGCCGCGTCGCGAAGACGACGTCGTAGCCGTCGCGGAACTTCTCGAGGAACTGGTCGATCAGCTCCGGCGGGTCCTGGAGGTCGCCGTCCATCAGCACCACGGCGTCGCCGCAGGCGGCGTCGAGCCCCGCGGTCGCCGCGATCTGGTGGCCGAAGTTGCGCGAGAGCGAGATGATGCGCAGGTGCGGATCGCGGTGCGCGGCGCTCAGCAGCCGGTCGAGCGTGGCGTCGCGGCTCCCGTCGTCGACCAGGATCACCTCGTAGTCCGCCGGGGGAGCCGTCAGCCCGGCGATCACCGTTCCGATGCGGCGCAGGAGCTCATCGACGTTGTCGGCTTCGTTGTAGAGCGGCACGACGACGCTGAGCGTCGCGTCGGGCCCGCGTCGAACCGACGGATCGGGGGCAGAGGACACCTCGCGTTGTTCTCGGCGCTCGCCCGCTCTCACTCTCGCCGCTCGCTGCCGCTTCTCGGGACGGCCGCTGAGGGCGCGCGGGCGGCGGGCGGCAAAGGAACGTGACGATGCTCGCACCGATGCTGCTCGCGCTCTTGCTCGCCGAAGGCTCGGCGGCGGTCGCCGCCGACACCTATCTGCACGTCGGGGCGACGCCGCCGCCGCACGGCTATCCCGAGATCAAGGCGCTCTCGCTCTCGACCACGGAGGTCCGGGTCGGGCGCGCCGTGCACGGCAGCGTCGAGACCTCGCCGAACGTGCGCTACGTCGAGGCGCGGGTGGAGTACCGCAACGTCGCGATGCACGAGGACGGCCCGGGCCGCTTCTCGCTGACGTACACCGTCCCGTGGTGGCTCCCGCCCTGGCTGCGCCACGGCTACACGCTGCAGATCATCGCGCGCAGCATCGACGGGGTCGAAACGGTGCGCGCGATCCCGATCACCGTGCGCTAGCCGGTCGCGCGCGCGCCGAGCGCGCGCAGCGCGGCGAGCGTCTCGGCGTGAAACGCCGCCTGGTACGCGACGACGTCCTCGACGCCGGGGAAGCGCCGGTCGCGCCGCTCCGGCGCGAGGGTGAAGCGGGCGCCGCCCGCGACCACCGGCGCGTGCGGGCCGTCGAGCGCCTCGTCGACGCAGCGGTCCGCGTCGGCGCGCAGCTCGGGGTCGACGAAGGCCCCCGGCGGCAGCTCGTCGCGCAGCCGGCGCACGCCATCGCGCGCCTCGGCGCGCTCGAACGGCAATCGTACCGCCAGCATCCACGAGGCGAGCAGCGCGCTCGTCGTCACCGGACGCGCCGCCGCGAGCGACGAGCGCAGGTCACGGCGGCCGGCGGGTTCGACGACGCGGTACAGCAGCGAGAGCCGCCGCCCGCGGAACGGGTCGAACGCGATCGCGGCGAGCCAGACGCGCCCCAGCGGGACCAGGTGATCGACGATCCCCTTGAGGGGCCGCATCCGGCCGTCGGTGCTGTAGAAGCCTTCCGGCGTGACGAAGAACGTCGCGCCGCGCCGCACCACGCCGGCGATGCGCGCGATGTCCGCTTCGACGCCGGCGCGCAGCGCGGCGACGAGCTCGCCGCGGTACGGCTCCAGGACGTGCGAGAGCTTCACCCGCGTCTCGCCGGCGATCAACGCGCGCGGGGCGAGCAGCTCGCGCAGCCGCGTCGCGCGACGGGGCGCGGCGGCGAGCGCTTCGGCGCGCAGGACGAGCTCCAGCGGGAGATCGCCGTGCCGCGCGTGGACGGTCCGCGCGATGCTGCGCAACGGCCGCGACGCGAGCTCGTTCTCCAGCGGCAGCATCCCGAGCGCGAGGAACAGCGGCCCGGCGTTCAGGCCGCGCGTCAGCGGCGCGAGCCACGGCATCCGGACCGCGAAGAATCCCGGCTCGTACATCCGGCGCGACGAGGCCGTGTAGAGCGGACGGCAGCCGGACTGCAGGAACGCGCGGCCGACGACGATCTCCGACTCGTCCTCGTGCTGATGGTTCGCGATCAGCACGCCCGGACCGCGCCGTGGCGGGAGCCGGCCGAACTGGCGGACGCGCACGCGGGTCGCGAGCCACGGCTGGCGGATCGCGACGGCGAGCAGCACCAGCGCCGGCGACGCGCGCGGGAGCCGCACGGTGCTAATCGATGTCGGCCCAGGCCGGGATCCGGACGGTGATCTCCGCGCCGGGTTCGCCGAGCGCGACGTGCGCCGGCGGAAGCGCGCGCGCCGCATCGCGCTCGATCGTCCCGTAGGAGCCGCGCGTCACGCGGAACGCGACGCGGGCACCGCGCCGCAGCTTGAGGACCAGCCGGAAGTGCCGCGCGTCGACGCGGTCCATCCGTACCTCGGAGGGCGACCAGCCGCTGCGCTCGGTGCTGATGTACACGTCGTCGCCGGGCGGCGTCCGCGCCGGAACGAACACGTCGATCGTCGACGTCACGAGCTGCGTCTCGTCGGCGTCTCGCTCCACCGCCGGTGCGATGAGGAAGGCCGCGCGCGGAATCTTCGCGGCGGGGAGGGCGTCCGGCGTGAGCTGCACCGGCGTGGCGCGGTTCTCCGCGTCGAGCGCGACGGCCGTCGCGCGCCCCGGTACGATCGCGGCGCACGACGCGCCGCCGGCGAGGCGCAGCACGCCCGCGCCGGCGACGACGAGCCGGTCGCCGCTGCACGCCAGCGGGACGACCCGGAAGATGGTCGCGGCGGCCGCCGCGGCGATGAGCGCGCCGGTCACGGCGTGATCGCGAACGTCCAGCGCGGGACCCAGCGCCGCCCGCCCCAGCCGAAGTCGTACGCGCGGCCGACGTCGAGCCCGACGTTGCGGAACGGCCGGAAGCGCGCCTCGCCGCGCACCTCCCACGCCGGCCGGTCGAACGGGTAGCCGTTGAACTGCGGGAAGTCGCCGGTGTGGATCACCGAGAGCCGCAGCGACGTGTTCGGCTCGGGGGTGTACTGCAGGTCGGCGTTCTGCGTGCGGAACGTGCGCGCGCCGGTGTATGCCGAGTAGCCAAGATACGGCGTACCGTCGGGGGTGAGCAGCGGCGTGAGCGGCGTCGGGTAGAAGACGGCTTGCGCGTTCGGGTAGACGTCGGCGCTCCACAACGCTTGGTAGCCGGCGAACAGCGTCAGCGTGCGGGTGAGCGGGCGCGACAACGTCGCGGAACCGCTCAGGGTATCGTAGTGGTGCGGGAACGCGTACCACGTCCGCGCGGCGTCGAACGTCGCCGAGAGCGTCGCGTTGAACGGGACGTGCACGACCGGGCTCGCGACGAACAGATCGAGACCGTGCCGCCAGACGGTCGAGTAGTGCGCGCGGTCGGGGACCTGTGAGATCAGCCCGCCCCGCTGCGCGTCGAAGCCGACGTCGCCGCGCAGCCGCCACGTCGCGCCGCCGATCAGCGGACGGTCCGGCGTGCGCAGGCTGGCGTCGAACGTCGAGCCGCCGCCGGAGCCGCGCGCATAGTCGACGCGCCCGCCCGCCGCGCCGAACGCGGCGGTCATCCCGACGTGCGTGACGGTCTGGTAGATCGTCGAGGTTCCGTCGGCGACCAGCGTGTAGCGCGCGCCCATGCGGCGGTACGCGTTGAAGCTGCGCACCGACGTCCCGCGCAGCGGAAGGTCGAACGCCGCCGCGACGTAGGCCTCGTCGCCGGAGACGATCTGCTGCTGGAGCGCGAGCGCCGCGCCGGGTCCGTCCTCCCAGCGCGCGTGCAGCGCGGTCAGCGACGTCTGCGATCCCCACAGTCCGTAGGGCTGATCGAACGTCGCGCCGGGGAGGCTGTTCGACGCGAAGCCCGCACCGGTCGAGTACGTGTAGAGATACGACGGCACCGGGACGCCGCCGACCGACGTCGGGAACGCGGCCGGCGTGAAGCGGACGTCGGCGCGGGGCGTGATCGCGGCGCGCTTCGACTTGATGAACGCGTCGCGGTCGTCGACCTCCGGAAACGCGAAGCGCTGCGCGTCGAACTCGGCGGGCGCCGCGGCGCCGAGCGCGCGCGTGGTGCGCCGCACCCCGGACGCGGCGTCGAGCAGGTCGACGTCGCGGCCCTCGAGCTCGAGCGCGACGGCGTCGGCGCCGGCGGCGGCGTCGCCGCGGGTGATGCGCGCGTGTCCGGCGAGGACGACGCGGTTCGATTTCAGGTCGACGTACGCGGCATCGGCATGCGCGCGCGTCCCGTCGGCGAGCACCAGCGCGGCGCCGCCGCGCGCGACGACCGCGAGCGTATCGGAGAAGAAGACGACGCTCGGGGCCTCGACCGTCGCCGTCGGCCGCGCGCTTGCGGCGAGCGGCGCGGCTGCCATCACCGCGCATGCCAGCGCGACCCGTGCGAAGCCCGGGCGCGACGGCATCACGCGGCGGCGTGCGGTCATCAGTGCGGCGGGTTGTTCGGGAACGGCGTCTGCCGCGGCGTCGGGAAGCCGCCGGGCGGCGTCGCCGCGGGACGCGGGAAGATCCCGCCCGGGGGGAACGGGTTCGGGTTGAAGGGCGTCGGCACCGCGCCGGGCTGCGCCGCTTCGGGGACGTTGCCCCGATTGTCCGACCAGGCGGAGACCGTCACGGTCGTGCTCTGCGCGTCGACCTCCGTCGTCTCGTACTGGTGGGGAGGCGGCTGCAAGCCGTCGGGACCGAGCTCGACCGAGTTCCACGACCCGCGCGTGACGCGATACGCGAACTTCGTTCCGGACGCGAAGCGCCGCACGGCGCGGTAGGTCTCGCCGTCGACGCGATCGGTCTTGATCGCCTGCGGGTTCCATCCGCTCGCGTCGGTGCTGATGTAGATCGTCGCGTTGAGCGGCGTCGTCGGCGGCACCTTGACGACGAACGCGACCGCGACCTCGCGGCCGGTGCGCAGACGGCCCGCGATCTCCGGCGCCTGCTCGGTGGTCGGCTTCGTCGCCGAAAGCGGGTTGGGGACGACCGCGTACGCCGCGTCGGTGGCGAGCTTGCGCGTGGTGAGATCGAGCTCGACGACCTGCTTCGTCGCGGGGTCGATCACGGCGCGCGCGAAGATCTTCGGCCGCGGCTGCAGCGTCGTCGCCTTCCCGGTGTCGTAGTCGGCGATCTTCAGCGACGGCGAGACCTTGAACGCATCGCCGCTGGTGAAGTAGACGTACCCGTTGCGCAGATCGAGCAGTTGCCCGGTGAAGCGCACGAGCTCGCCCTGCGCGAGCGACGGGAGCGCGGCGAGAACGAAGACGGCGGCCGCGAGCGCGGCGGCGATGCGTGTCGTCATGGCGAGAACTGGATCCCGAACTGCGGCTGCCACCGCTCGTTGGCGAAGTTGAAGTAGTAGAAGCGGCTCACGTCGAGCAGCACCTGACGCGAGATGCGCAGGCGCACGTCGGTCGTGAGCTGCCAGGGCGGCTGGCCGTAGAGCCCCGGAACCGGCGCCGGCGTGTCGTAGAAGCGCGACAGCCCGACGTTGAGCTCGAAGAAGCGCGTCGGCGTGTAGATCATCGAGGAGATGTAGCCGCGCGACGTCCCGAGGCCGCGGAAGGCGCGCTGCCCGCCGAACGTGCCGAACGAGGTGACGGCGACGTCCGGCGCCGCCGGGTACGCGGAGAGCTGCTGCGCACCCCAGTAGTCGTCGGTCGTCTTCACCTCGTAGGCGAGGAAGTAGCGCAGCGAAACCTTCTGCTGCGCGCCCGCGAGCGTCAGGCGCAGGTCGCCGGTGTCGACGTGGTGCGGTTCGCTGTACCACTGGCGCTGCCGGTCGTACGAGGCGTTGAACGAGAGGTTCAGCGGCAGGCGCACTTGCGAGCTGGCCACGCTTCCGCCGACGTAGTGATACCACAGCGTCTGCGGCCCCGGCTGCTCGTTGGGATAGCCGCCGTAGCCGTACACGTCGTGCGCGTATCCCACGCCGGCGCGCGGCTGGACGGAGACGGAGAAACGGCCGCGCACGATCGGCGTCGCGCTGCCGGTGAAGACGAGCGAGGAGTCCATCGGGTGCTCGCGCCAGCGGGGGTCGTAGTCGGGGCGCGCGACGGTGAGGTCCGTGAGTCCCCGCGGGAAGCCGAGCAGGTACTGCCAGTAGTTGTTCTGCGTGAAGGTCAGGCTCGAGCCGCGGAACCCGCCGGTGACCTGGAGCTGCGTGAAGCCGGCCGCGTTGTCGGCGCGGTTGATGATCCCGGCCTGCGCCGCCGAGACCTGCGTGAACAGGCGCGTCTCGAACTTCGGCGACCAGCGCTTGTACCCGATCAGATTGTACTGGCGCTGCTCCTGGGTCAGCGGATCGATCCCGAACGCGATCCAGTCCTTGTCCCACACGAAGTGCTGGTCGAACGCCAGATACGTCCCGTTGAACGCGTCGTTCCGCAGGTGCAGCGCGGTGAGGCTGTGAGCCGACCCGTTGAACGGAACGCCGACGTCGGCGCGGGCGCCGGCGAACGCGTTCTCGTAGAAGTGCGAGTTCGGCGAGAACGTCACGACGTAGCGCGGCGTCGGCAGGTAGACGCCGGCCGTGTAGACCCGCGCCTGGTCGAACAGCACGTTGGTGTGCGGGACGATCCTCGCGCCGACGGCGTAGATGTACGCGCGCTCGCCGCTGAGATCGGGGAAGACGAACGCGTCGCCCGGCTGCTGACGCCCGGGATGCGGGTTCGCCCAGTCGAGCCCGTAGTAGGTCACGCGCTCCGGGGTCCCGCTCGCGGGGAGAAAGTACGACCGGTCCAGGTCGGGGTACCCGGCGAACGCGGCGCCGAGCTGATGGATCGTCGGCCCGTCGACGTGGACGTCGCCGGCGACCAGGTAGCGGTTGAGCTTCAGGTCCATGGTGAAGGTCTCGCCTGCGATGACGGTCCCGTCGGAGAGCCGCACGCGGACGTCGCCGTCGGCGGTGACGATGAAGCGGTTCGAATAGAACGTCACCGCCTTCGCGGTGACGTCGAGGCTGGCCGGCGGCGCGGCCGACGCGAGCGACGCGGCGCTCGCGAGCAGGACGGTCGCGAACGCGACGACGACGGCGGAAAATCGCATCTGGCGCGTCACGCGTTCAGCGATGCGGGAGGCGCGGTCCTGCGCGAAATGGAACGCCGCCGGACGGCATGCCGCGCATACTCGCTTTTGTCATGGACTCCGCCGGCGTCGGTGCCCTTCCAGATGCGGTCGCGTACCACGACTCATCGAACGCCAACACGCTCGGAAACGTCGCGGAGCGGTTGGGCGGTCTGCGGCTGCCGAACTTCGAGCAGCTCGGGCTCGGCCATGTCACCGCGATCCGCGGGCTCGGGAGTGCCGCGCCGCCACTCGCGCAGGTGGCGCGGCTGCGCGAGCGGAGCAAGGGCAAGGACACGATCACCGGGCACTGGGAGATGGCGGGGGTCGTCACCGAAGTGCCGTTCCCGACGTACCCGGACGGCTTTCCGGCGGAGGTCGTCGAGCGTTTCACCGCGATCTGCGGGAAGCCGCCGCTCGGGAACGTCCCGGCCTCCGGGACCGAGATCATCGCCGAGCTGGGCGAGGAACACCAGCGAACCGGGAGGCCGATCCTCTACACCTCGGCCGACTCCGTGTTCCAGGTCGCGGCGCACGAGGAGACCGTCCCGCTCCCGACGCTCTACGGGTGGTGCGAGCAGGCGCGCGCGATGCTGGTCCCGCCGCACGAGGTCAACCGCGTGATCGCGCGGCCCTTCACCGGCGCGCCCGGGCGCTACGCCCGAACGCCCAACCGCCGCGACTACGCGATCCCTCCGCCGCCGACCGTCCTCGACCGGCTCGAGGCGCGGGGTGTACCCATCCATGCAGTCGGGAAGATCTGTGATATCTACAGCGGTCACGGGATCGCGTCGTCCGTGCGCGTCGCCGATAATGGTGAGGCAGTGGATCGCGCGCTCGAGCTGGCCGACGCTACGGATCACGGTCTGGTGTTCGTCAACCTCAACGACTTCGACACCAAGTTCGGACACCGCAGAGATGTCCGCGGGTACGGTGCTGCCCTGGAGCGGCTCGACGCGCGGGTCCCCGAGCTGCTCGAGCGCATCCGGCCGGGCGACGCGCTCCTCTTCACCGCCGACCACGGCTGCGATCCGACCCAGCCCGGGACCGACCACACCCGCGAGTTCGTCCCTTACCTCGAGTACGGGAACGGCCCCGGCGACCTCGGGGTGATCGAAGGGATGGGCTATGTCGGCGAGCGGTTCGAGGCGCTGCTCGCGGGGGCCGTGCGGTGAGCGTCGCCGAGGTCCGCCCGTCAGCGCCGCGCGATCCCGACCTCACCGGGCTCCCGGTCGGCGTCCCGTTCCCGGCGGCTCCCGCCCGCCCGGGCTGGTACCGTCCGGCGAAACGCGTCGTCGACGTCGCCCTCGCGCTGGCGATCCTCGTCCTCAGCTCGCCGGTGATGCTGGCGGCGACGATCGGGATCGTCGCGGTCAGCGGGGGGAACCCGTTCTTCCGGCAGGACCGGGTCGGACTCGGCGGGCGGCGCTTCCGGATGCTCAAGCTGCGCACGATGGTCCGCGGCGCCCACGACATGCTCCCCGGGCTGCGCCGCTTCAACGAGGCCGACGGGCCGGTCTTCAAGATGCGCGACGACCCGCGGCTCCACGCGCTCGGGGCGTTCCTGCGCCGAACCTCGATCGACGAGCTGCCGAACTTCGTCAACGTGCTGCTCGGTGAGATGGCGATCGTCGGGCCGCGTCCGCCGCTCCCCGAGGAGGTGGCGCACTACGACGGCTACGCGCTGCGCCGGCTGGTCGTGAAACCGGGCGTCACCTGCCTGTGGCAGATCTCCGGGCGCTCGCAGCTCTCGTTCGACGAGTGGATGGCGCTCGACAACGCCTACATCGACGCGTGGTCGCCGTGGTACGACCTCGCGATCGTCGCCAAGACGATCCCGGCCGTACTGCGAGGGGTCGGCGCGCATTAACCGCCGGCTGACCGTCGTCGCGGAAGGCCGCACGCCGCGGCGGCTCGCGCTCTCGACGGTCATGGTGATGGGGGCGACGCTCGCCTCGACGATCCTCGGCTTCGTCCGCGAGGTCGTCTACGCGAAGTTCTACGGGACGTCGTGGGAGCTCGACGCGTTTCTCGCAGCGTCGATCGTTCCGGTCATCCTGTTCGGCGTCTTCAACGGAGCGCTGGTGACCGCGCTCGTCCCGCTCTTCTCCGACTACGTCAACACCGAGCGCGAAGAGGACGCGTGGAAGCTCGCCTCGACGGTGATCGTCGTCGTCGTCGGGGTGCTCGCGACGTGCGCCGCGCTCGGCGCGCTGCTCGCGCCGTGGTACGTGCCGCACATCGCGCGCTTCAAGTCGCCGCTCTACGTGCAGACCGCGGTCGACATGACGCGCTGGCTGATGCCGACGATCGTCGCGACCAGCCTGGCCGGCGTGATCGGCGCGCTGCTCAACGCGTACCACCGGTTCGGCGCCGCCGCGCTGCAGGGCGTCGTCGCGAACTTGTGCATCATCGTCGCGGTGTGGTTCGCGCAGCCGTACTACGGGGCGTACGCGCTGGTCGCCGGTGCGCTCGCCGGAGCGTTCGTCTCGGTGCTGGCCCTGCTCCCCGCCTTCTTGCGGCTGCGCGGCTTCCACGTCGCGCTCGACCTCCACCATCCCGGCTTGAAGAAGCTGCTGCACGTCCTCGGCCCGATCGCGATCGGCTCCGCGGCGGGACAGATCGCGCTGCTCTTCGACCGCGCCTTCGCTTCGGGTCTCTCCGAAGGGACGATCGCCGGGATGAACTACGCGGTGAAGATCGTCGGCTTCCCGCAGCAGCTCTTCGTCACCGCGATCGCGACGGTGATCTTCCCGCTCTTCGCCAGCCAGTACGCGCACAAGAACCGGACGGCGATCCGGCGCAGCGTCGCGACGGGCTTGCAGATGGTCATCTTCCTGACGCTCCCCTCGGCCTGGGGGCTGTGCATGCTCGCCGGACCGATCGTGCAGACGCTCTTCGAGCGCGGTGCGTTCACCGGTGAAGCGACCGTGCTGTGCGCGCAGCTCTTGCCGTTCGCCGCCGTCGGGCTGGTCGCGCTCGCGGCGAACGTCGTGCTGACGCGGTGCCTCTACGCGTGCGGCGCCGTCCGCCTCGCGATCGCGATCTCGGTCGCGACCGTCGTCCTGAACGTGGCGCTTTCGTTGCTGTGGCTGCCCACGCTGGGCGCGCGCGGCTTGCTTCTGGCGAACGCGGTCTCGCAGACGCTGCAGACGATCGCGTACCTGATGGTCGCCCGCCGCGTGCTCGGCGGCTTCCCGTTCGGGACGGTGCTGGTCTCGCTGCTGAAGGTCGGCGCCTGCTCGGCGGTGATGGCGTTCGCGCTCGCCGCCGTGCAGGTGACGCGCACGCCGCCCTCGCCGACGACGCTCGCACGCGTGACGAACCTCGGTGAACACTTGCTCTTCGGCGCCTTCGTGTTTCTCGCGCTCGCGCGGCTGGTCGACTCCGAAGAGCTCAACATGGCGGTCGATCTGGTCCTGCGGCGGCGCCCGCGCGAGCTCATCCCGCTGCCATGACCTTCCACCCCTGGACCGTCACGCTGCGTCAGGAGACGTACGTGCCGGTCGACCTGCCGAGCGCGCTGGTCTATCTCGCGTGCGCGGTCGCCGTCGCGCTCCTGACCCGGCGCCGTCCCGCGCTGGGCGTCGCCGCGCTGCTCGTCCTCGCCCCGTTCGACCTCGCGCGCTACGTCGGTCCGACGACGATCACGACGCTGAAGGCCGGGCTGGTCGGGATGCTGGCGGCGCTCGCGTTCTCGCATGCCGATCTCGCCGGGTTCCGCACGGTTCCGCTGCGCGCGATGCTGTTCGCCTTCGGCGCGACGCTGCTCGCGATCGCGCTCAGCGCGCTGCACGCAGAGCATCTCGGCGCGGTCGTGCGCGAAGCGTTCAAGGGCGGCGAGTACCTGCTGCTCTTCCTCGGCGCGGTCGCGGCGTTCGCGAGCGATCCCGACGACCGCCCGTTCTGGCGCATGCTGGAGCTCGCCGTCGTCCTCGTCTGTTGCTCGGCGCTCGCGGAGTACGCGCTCGGCGCGCACAGCGGGCTGTTCCTGCGCGGGCCGTCGGCGGTGATCCCGCGGATCGCCGGAGCGCTCGAAGGTCCGAACCAGCTCGCCGGGTATCTCGACGTCGCCCTGCCGGTCCTGGTCGCGCGCTCGCTCCTCCATCGCGACCGGCGGCTGGTCGCGGTCGTGCTGCTCGCCGCGGTGACCGATCTCCTGACGATCTCGCGCGCGGGGATCGTCGGCGCGGCGCTCGGCGTCGTCGTCGTGTTGCTGGTGCTGCGCCCGATCGGCGGCGCCGCCTGGCGCTTCGCCGGCGGCGCGGCGGCGGTCGCGGTGGTCGGTATCGTGCTGGCGCTCCGCGCCGGCGTTCCGGCCGGATATTTCTCGCTCGACCAAGCACCGCAGCCGGCCGATCATCTCGCCAACCGTTCGCAGCTCTGGCACGCCGCGATCACGCTGTGGGAACGTTCGCCGGTGGTCGGGGTCGGCGCCGGAAACTACGAGCTCGACCTCGCCGGCGCGGGGCTGAGCGGGGTGCGGACCCACGCGAACAGCCTGTACCTGCAAAGCGTCGCCGAAACCGGGCTCGTCGGACTCGCCGCGACGCTGGGGCTCTTCGCGACGACGATCGTGACGCTGGCGCGCAGCGGCGTGCGCCGCCCGCTGGTCGTCGGCGCGCTCGGCGCGACGGTCGCGCTCGCCGCGCACCAGGTGCTCGACGACCTGTTCTTCTTTCCGAAGGTCGCGTCGGCGTACTGGCTGGTCGTCGGCGTCGCGGTCGCCGAGATCGCGGCTCGCCGGCTGTTCGAGCGGCGCCGCGCCGCGTCGTACGCCGTGCGTCCGGCGACCGCGTCGTGAGCGCGCGGGGCCGCCAGCGCGTCGCGATCGTCGCGCCGTTCTTCGCGCGCGAGCTGCGCGGGCGCAAAGAACGCTACGCGTTCGCCTACGCGACGCACCTCGCGCTCGAAGGGGTCGACGTCGAGGTCTTCACGACGACGACGACGCGTGAGGCGCCGGACGCCAACTTCTTCCATCCCGGGCCGGATCACACCGAGCCGTTCCCGGTGCAGCGCTTCCGCGTCGACGCGCCGGACCGGGTGGCCTACGAGGAGGCGCTCCTCGCCGTGCGGCACGCGGGGTCGCCGGGCGCCGATGCGGCGCGCTCCGACCAGGCGCTGCTCGACGAGCGGGTCCGCTCGCCCGACCTCCTGGCGCACGTTCGCGCATCGGCCGACCGCTACGACGCGCTGCTGTTCTTCGATCTCACCGTCTCGACGACGGCGTACGCGCTCGGCGACGTCGCGGAGCGCGCGCTGCTCGTCCCGTTGCTCGACGACGAGCCCGCCGCGCGGCTGCCGCCGATCGCGGCGGCGGTGGACCGCGCGCGGATGATCCTGTGCACGACCGAGGCCGAGGCGCTGCTCGTCGCCGAGGTCTACGGCCCCGCCGCGCGCGCGCGGACGCGCGTCGTCGGCCTCGGGGTCGACGTCGTTCCGCGCACGCCGATGCAGGCCGAGCGCGTGAACCGCAGGATGCGCGGCCGCCCGTACGTCCTCGCCGCGGGCGGCGAGGATTTGGCGCTCGAGGAGCTGCGCGCCGCCGGCGAGACGGTCGCGCTCGCCGACCTGGACGAGCGCGACCGCGACGCGTTCTTCGCCTGCGCGCGCGCCGTCGCGGTCGACGGCCGGGGCCTGGGGTTCGTCCCCGAGGTCGTCGAGGCGTGGGCCTACGGGAAGCCGGTTCTGGCCGCCGAGCGCGCGCCGGGCGCGGCGGGCCTCGTCCGCGAGACGGGCGGCGGGATCGTCGTCCCCCCGGGCGGCTGGGCGGCGGCGCTCGCCGAGCTGAGCGACGACGCGCGCCGGGAGGCGCTCGCCGCGCCGGGTCTGGCCTACGCCGAGCGCCGGGGGGTGTGGCAGGCGATCGCGGCGCGGACCGCCGAGGCGGTCGACGATCTGGGCGCCTTCGAGCCGGCCCGCTCGCGCGACTCGCTGCTCGCGCAGGTCGCGTACCTGTACCCGCTGGTCCAGCGCCAGCGCCGCACGATCGAGGCGATGCGGGTCAGCCGCTTCTGGCGGCTGCGGGACACCTGGTTCGCGTCGCGACGGCGGCTTGGGATCGGACCGGCCGAAGACCCCCTCCCGCGCCCCGACCTCGACGCGCGCGAGCAGGAGCTGGCCGCGCTCGGCAACCCCTACCAGCTGTTTCGCGAGCAGCACCGGCTGCGCCGTGAGGACGTCGAACGGATCCGGGCGACGATCCCGCTGCTGCCGCGGACCCTGCACTTCGCGATCGTCGTCGACGCGCGCGGCCGCGGCGCCGACGGGCTGCCCGCGACGCTGCGGTCGCTCCGGGCGCAGCTCTACCCGCACTGGACGGCGCGCGTTCTCGTCGACCACGGGAACGCCGACGCGCTGACGAAAGCGCGCGCGGCCGCCGGCGAGGATGCGCGCATCGTCGTCGTCGGCGCAGGCGAGGACCGCTTCGGTGACGCCGACGTCGCCGGCCCGCTCGACCCGCACGACCGGCTCGAAGCGCACGCGCTGTTCGAGGTCGCCTTACGGCTGCAAGGCGACGCCGACGTCGTCTACTCCGACGAGGACCGCATCGACGAGCGCGGGATCCCGAGCGATCCGTGGTTCAAGCCCGACTGGTCGCCGGAGACGCTCCTCACCCGCGACTACGCCGGGCGATTGCTGATGATCCGGCGCGAAGCGCTCGAGCGCGCCGGCGGCGTGCGCGACGTCTTCGAGAGCGCGAACTGGTACGAGGCGCTGCTGCGGGTGACCGAGCAGACGCCGCGCGTCGCGCACGTCGCGCAGGTCCTCTATCACCGCGACGCGCGCAACACGGTCGCCAACAACGACTTGCAGCTCGCCGTCGAGGTCGCGCTGCGGCGCCGCGCCGAGGCGGCCGAGCTCGCCGCGGGAGAGAGCGGCGTCGAGGTCCGCTTCGCCGTCGCGCGCGACGAGCGCGTCTGCGTGATCGTCCCGACCCGCGACCGCGCCGATCTGCTCGGACCGTGCATCGCGTCGCTGTTCGAGCGCACGGACCATCCGAGCTTCGAGGTGCTGGTCGTCGACAACGGCAGCCGCGAGCGCGCGACGCAGGAGCTGCTCGCCGGCTGGGAGCAGCGCGCGCCGGACCGATTCCGCGTCCTGCGCGACGCGGCGCCGTTCAACTACTCTCGCCTCAACAACGAAGCCGCGCGCGCGACGGAGTCACCGTACCTGCTGCTGCTCAACAACGACACCGAAGTGATCGCGCCGGGTTGGATGGCGGCGATGCTCGGGCAGGCGCGCCGGCCGGAGATCGGCGCGGTCGGCGCGCTGCTGCTCTATCCCGACGCGACGGTCCAGCACGGCGGCGTGATTCTCGGTATTCTCGGGCTGGCCGGGCACGCGCATCGTTTTCTGTCGGGCAACGGCACGGGATACCACGGCGCGCTCGAGCTCGACACCAACTACCTCGCCGTCACCGGCGCATGCCTGATGGTGGAGAAGCGGAAGTATCTCGCCGCCGGAGGGCTCGACGAGTCGCTCGCGGTCTCGTACAACGACGTCGACCTGTGCCTGAAGCTGCACCGCTCCGGCTACCGGAACGTCTTCGTCCCGCGCGCGCGGCTCTATCACTTCGAGTCGAAGACCCGCGGGGGCGACGACACGCCGGCCAAGGTCGCGCGTGCGATGGAAGAGGTGCGCACGATCCGCGCGCGCTGGCCGGAGCTCGCCGCGCGCGATCCCTACTATAACCCGAATCTCACCGTCGATGCGGAAGACTTCGGGCTTCGCTTATAGTGCGGAAGTAGTCCAGCGTCCGCCCGAGCCCCGTCTCGAGATCGACGGACGGCGTCCAGCCGAGGAGCTCGCGCGCGAGCGCAATGTCGGGCCGGCGGCGCGTCGGGTCGTCGGGCGGCAGCGCTTCTTCCCGGACGCGAAGCGCGACGCCGGTGTGCCGCGCGACGATCTCGGCCAGCCGTCGAATCGTGAACTCCTCGGGGTTCCCGAGGTTGACGATGCGGCCGCGCAGGCCGGGCCGCGTCGCGAAACGCAGCACGCCCTCGACCAGATCGTCGACGTAGCAGAAGCTGCGGGTCTGCGAGCCGTCGCCGTAGATCGTGAGCGGCAGATCGCGCAGCGCCGAGCCGCAGAAGCTCGGGATGACGCGGCCGTCGTCGAGCTGCATCCGCGGCCCGTACGTGTTGAAGATCCGCACGATACGTCCGTCGAGCCCGCGCTTGCGCACCGACGTCGCGACGAACGCCTCACCGAAGCGCTTCGACTCGTCGTAGCACGAGCGGATCCCGGCCGGATTGACGTTTCCCCAATAACTCTCGCGCTGCGGGTGCTCGAGCGGGTCGCCGTACACCTCGCTGGTCGACGCGAACAGGAGCGTCGCGCCCGCGGCCGCCGCCAACGACGCCGCGTGCATCGTCCCGGTGGCATTTGCGCCCATCGTTTCGAGCGCCAGCCGTTCGTAGTGGACCGGGCTGGCGGGCGACGCGAAGTGCAGCACCAGCGCGGGATCGCGGAACTGCCTCGGCAGCGTCGCGGCCCACTCCCACGGCTCCGAGACGTCGGCCCGCACGAACGCGAAGCGCTCGCTGCCCCGGGCGGTCGCCAGGTTCCGCTCGTCTCCCGTGGCAAGGTTGTCGACGCCGGCGACGTGCCATCCCTCGCCGATCAGACGATCGGCGAGATGCGATCCGATGAATCCCGCCGCGCCGGTCACGTATGCCAACATCGCACGTCCGTGTACGCCGCAGCGCCGCAGGAAGCCCTGCGCGGTACGGGGTACATCGACCAGTCGGCGCCATCGTCATGGGTGCCCGGAAACCGCTTGATGTCGACTGCCGCCATTTCGAGACCCAGCTTGCCTGCGAACCGCGGCGCCGACCTGCGGCGCCAAGCCGGGTTGGTTCGTATCGCCGCGATTCGTTCGCTCAAAGTGCGGTATCGCGGTAGTGCGCTCGGCGTCTTGTGGTCGTTCGCGAACCCGATCCTGATGACGGTGATGTACACGACCATCTTCGGAGCCGCGTTCGCGCGCAACTTCGACAGCTCGGTCCCGGAGTATCTCCTGTACGTCTTCGTCGGGCTCGTCGGCGTGACGTTCTTCCTCAACGCGACGTCGGAAGCGCTGGTCTCGGTGGTCGACAACGGTGCGACGCTGAACAAGATCCCGCTGCAGCCCGCGGTCTTTCCGCTGGCCTCGGTCGCCGCGAACTTGTTCCAGCAGTTGAGCACCACGTTTCCGGTCGTCCTCGTGATCTCGATCGTGCAGACGCACGACCCGATCCGGGTCCTGCTCGTCCCGGTCGTGCTGCTCGGGCTCTCGCTGCTCGTCACCGGCGTCTCGCTCGCGCTCGCCGCACTCTACGTGTTCTTCCGCGATCTCTCGTATCTGTGGGGGATCGGCGGGTTCATGCTCTGGATGACGAGCCCGCTGTTCTATCCCGAGCAGGTAGCGCCCGAGCGCGTGCGCGTGTGGTTCAACGTCAACCCGGTGAGCCAGGAACTGCGGGCGCTGCGCGAGGTCGCCATGGGCCACGGCCACCTGCGCCTCACCGTGATCGCCGTCGCGCTGCTCACCGGGATCGTGGCGTGTCTCGCCGGCGCGGCGATCTTCCGCGCGGCGCGGCGCGACTTCATGGACCTGCTCTGATGCCGGAGGCGATCGCGCTCGCCGGTGTGACCCTGGTGCGCCGCACGCAGGAGGAGCTGCACTACGATCTCAAGCGGACGCTGATGAACGTGCTGCGCGCGCCGCGCGGCAGGCTGAAACGCAAGACGGTGATCGACGGCGTCGACCTGCGGATTCAGCACGGCGAGAAGGTCGGGATCATCGGCCCCAACGGCAGCGGCAAGTCGACGCTGCTCAAGCTGATCGCGGGCGTCCTGCGCCCGACGAAAGGCACCGTCGCGGTCGACGGAAGCGTCGCGCCGCTGATCGAGATCGGCGTGGGATTCGACCCGGGGCTCACGCTGGTCGACAACATCGTCTTCTACGGCGTGTTGCTCGGCCACGACGAGCGCCTCGTCCGCGAGCACGTCGACGCGATCCTCGACTTCGCCGAGCTCGGCGAGATCCGCGATCAGCCGACGAAGACGCTCTCCTCCGGGATGAGCGCGCGGCTGGGATTCGCGATCGCGACCGAGTTCAGACCCGAGATCCTGCTGCTCGACGAAGTCCTCGCCGTCGGCGACGAGCACTTCCGGCGCAAGTGCGGGACGCGGATCGAGCGGTTCTGGGACGCTCATTCGACGATCGTCCTCGTCTCGCACGACCTCAACTACGTCGTGCGGACCTGCGACCGGATCATTTGGGTCGACGGCGGAGCGATCCGGTTCGACGGCCGCCCGGAGACCGCGGTCCAGCGCTATCTCGAGACGGTCCCGCCGTCGCTCGACATCCGGAGCGGTGAGGAGCTGATCGCGCTGGCCGCGACGGCGCACCTTCCGGTCGTCGTTCGCGGCGCGGCCCGGAACGGATTCGACATCGACATGTTCCTCGTGCGGAACGGATACCGTTGGCGGATCGCCCCCGACGGCGAGTACCGGCGCAAGGCCGTGATGTGGGAGAACGTCATGGTGGTCAGCGACGCGGTGATCGAGCAGGTCCCGGAGGGCGATGCGGTTCTGTGACGCGCGCGCCCCGTCGGGCCGCCCGTAGATGCGCTCCCTCTTCCATCCTCGGCGTCCGGGGTCGCCCAACGGCGCCGCGCGTCCGGCCGGCGACGACGCGGCGCTGATCGCGCTCGCGCGCGAGCGCCTGAAGCCCTCGGAGCCCACCGGTATCTCCGTCGTCGTCCCGGTCTACAACAACTGGGCGGTGACGCGGCGCTGCCTCGAATCGCTGCTCGCCTGCGATCCGGATCTCCCCATCCAGGTGATCGTCGTCGACGACGCTTCGGAGGACGACGTGACGGCGCACGCGGCGGCGGTTCCCGGGCTCGACGTCGTGCGCAACGCCGGGAACATGGGCTTCGTCGACTCGTGCAACCGCGGCGCGATGCTCGCGCGCGGTGAGTACCTGCTGTTCCTGAACAACGACACGGAGCTGCAGGCGGGGGCGCTGAGCGCGCTCGGCGTGCGGGTGCAGAGCGATCCCGCGATCGGGATCGTCGGCTCGCGGCTGCTCTTTCCGGACGGGCTGCTGCAGGAGGCCGGCGGGATCATCTGGTCCGACGGAAACGGCTGGAACTACGGCCGGGGCGATTCGCCGCTCCGGCCGGAGTACAATTTCGTGCGCGACGTCGACTATGTCTCCGGCGCCTCGCTGCTGATCCGGACGCAGCTCTTCCGCGAGATCGGCGGGTTCGACACCCGGTTCGCTCCGGGGTACTTCGAGGACGCCGACCTGTGCTTCGCGGCGCGGGCGCGCGGCTATCGCGTCGTGTACGAACCGGCCTCGGTGATCGTGCACCACGAGGGCGCCACCTCCGGCACCGATCTGGGGTCCGGGATGAAGCGCTTCCAGACGATCAACCTCCCGAAGTTCCAAGCGAAGTGGGCGGAGGTGCTCGATGCGGAACACTTCCCGCCCGACCCGGGGAACGTCCGGCGCGCGGCCCGCGCCCGGGGCCCGGCGCGCCGCGGCATCCTCATCGTCGATACCTACGTCCCGTTCTACGACCGCGAGGCGGGCTCGAAGCGGCTGCGCGAGCTGATCGACGGCTTCGTCGCGGCCGGCGAACGAATCGTCTTCCTGCCCGACAATCTGGCCGCGATCGAGCCGTACTCGCGCGAGCTCCAGGCGATGGGGGTCGAGCTGCTCTACTACTCCGAAGGCGATCCCCGGCGCTGGAAGCAGCTCCTTCTCGACGCGCTGCCGACCGTCGACGTGGCGTGGGTGTGCCGTCCCGAGCTCTGCCGCAAGTACCTACCGACGATCCGCGAGCACAGCTCGATCCCGGTCCTCTACGACACGATCGATCTGCACCATCTGCGCCTTCGCCGCCAAGCCGAGCTCGAAGGTTCCGACGCCGCGGAATGGCGGCGCCTGGAGACGCTCGAGCTGACCTGCGGTCGCGCCGCCGACGGCACGGTCGTGGTGACGGAGTCGGAAGCGGCGGTGCTGCGCGACGTCGGGATCGAACCGGTCGCCGTCGTTCCGACGATCCACGACGTCGCGACGGTCCCGCCGCGGCGGTTCTCCGAGACGAGCGGGATCATCTTCATCGGCGGTTACAATCACACGCCGAACGTCGACGCGGTGCTATGGCTGATCCGGGAGATCATGCCGCTGGTCTGGGCCCGCATGCGCGACGTGCGCGTGACGCTGCTCGGCGCGGCCCCTCCGCCCGAGGTCCTGGCGCTCGCCGGTGAGCGCGTCGACGTCCCGGGATACGTCCGCGACGTCGAGCCGTACTTCCTCGGCGCGCGCATCTTCGTCGCGCCCCTGCGCTACGGCGCCGGCATCAAGGGAAAGGTCGGGCACGCGCTCGCGTACGGCGTTCCCACCGTCACGACGCCGGTCGGCGCCGAAGGGTTCGGTTTGGTCCACGGCCGCCACGCGCTGATCGCCGAGAGCGCGCGCGAGATCGCCTCGGCGATCGCGGCGCTGTACGGCGACCCCGCCCTCTGGGCGCGCATCTCGAGCGGGTCGGCCGAACCGCTCGAACGGTTCAGCCGCGAGCGCGTCGTGCGCGAGGCGCTCGCCTTGATCGAACGCGTGGGCGCACGCCGGCCCGACTCGCTTCGCACCTGACCATCTGATCCGAAAGAAGCTTCCCGATGCACATGTCCTTCACTGGTGAGCGCTACGTCCCGGAGCTGCGCGGACAGATCTACTACGAGCACTTCCACCGCTATGCGCTGGTGCTCGAGCTGGCGCGCGACCGGGACGTGCTCGACATCGCATGCGGCGAAGGGTACGGCACCGCGGCGCTCGCGTTGGTGGCGCGCTCGGCGCTCGGCGTCGACGTCGACGCGACGACGGTGCGGCACGCGGCCGCGCGCTACACCGCGATGAACGTCGACTTCCGGGCCGGCGAGTGCACGCAGATCCCGGCCGCCGACGCCGCATTCGATCTCGTCGTCAGCTTCGAGACGATCGAGCACCTGACGCAGCAGGAACGCATGCTCGCCGAGATCCGGCGCGTGCTGCGGCCCGACGGCAAACTGGTGATCTCGTCCCCGAACAAGCTGGTCTATTCCGACAAGCGGTCCTCCCAGAACCCGTTCCACGAGCGCGAGCTGTACTTCGACGAGTTCCGCGACATGCTGCGCTCGGTGTTCCCGTCGGTGCGGCTGTTCGGTCAGCGGATCTTCGCGGCGTCGGCGGTTCACCCGCTGCGCGGCGCCGCGCAGCGGACGCGCTGGCTCGGCCCGTCGGTCACTTCGGAAAACGGACTCGGCGCGCTCCCGGAGCCGGAATATTTCATCGCGATCTGCGCCGCCACCGACGAGGAGTCGGCGGAGCTCACCAGCGTCTACCTCGATCCGCGCGACGAGCTGCTCGACGACATCCGCAACGGTGGCTTGAACGGGGAGCCCGCGCCGCAAACGGCGCTCAGCGGCGGCGGCGGGCACGTCGCGCTCGGCCCCGCGAACGGGCATGCCGACATGAACTCGGACGGCGGGCTGCACGCGCGGCAGGAGCTCGACGAGCTCGAAGGACGTCTGCGCGACAGCCGCGCGACCGCCGGACAGCTGGAGCGGACGCTGCGCGAACGCGAGGAGGGCGCGCGCGCCGCCGAAGGGCGCCTGCGCGAGCTCCACGCAGCCGTGGAGGACGTCCAGTCGCAGCTTCGCGAGCGCGAGCACGCGTGCGCCGAGCTCGAACGGACGCTGCGCGAGCGCTCCGTCGAAGCGGGGGAGCGGATCGCTCAAGTTCAGCACATGACCGAACACGCGCGCGGGCTCGAGCTCCTGCTCAGCGAGGAACGCGCGCAGAACGCCGAGCTGCGCGCGCAGAACGCCGAGCTCCGCGCGCAGAACGCCGAGCTCCGCACACAAGACGAGGAGCTCCGCGCGCGCATCGAGACGCTCGAGGCGCGGGAGCCCGTCCCGCCCGAGTTCCTGCAGGCGAAGGTCGAGCTCGAGCAACGCGTCGAGACGCTCTCCCGCGAGCTCGAGAAGCAGCAGCTCAACGCGAACCACGTGGACAACCTGCGCCGGCGCGAGGCGGAGTTTCTCGCGATGCGGATCACGGAGCTGGAGAGCGCCGTCGACGAGCGCTCGCGGGCGCTCGCGCGTGCCGCCGAGGACCTCGAAGAGCTCGCTCGCGTGCGCGACCGGTTGACCGGGCAGCACGACGCGGTGCGGGCGTCGCTCGAGCGCGCGCGGGAGTATCTGGCCGCATCCGAACGCGAGCAGGACGCCCGGCTCGACGAGATCGCGAAGCTCCGCGACGAGATCGCGAAGCTCCGCGCCGAGATCGGCGAGCTCCAGGCGCGGCTGGACCAGGCCGGGATGGACGCGCTGCACCTGGCCGGCGAACGCGATGCGGCCCGCTACGCGACCGAGGCGGCGCGCCACGATGCCGATGCGGCGGACGAAGCGCGCCGCGAGGCGGAGCGCTCGCTCGCGGAGCTGCAGCTCTCGCACATCACGTGCGGGGAGCTCGCGCAGCGCGCCGAATCCGCCGAACGGCTTCTGAGCGACGTGACGAGCTCCACGTCGTGGCGTCTCACGACCCCGGCTCGCCGTCTGATGGGCAGCTTGCGTGGCCGGCGCAAGGCCGACTGACGGAGGAGCATCCCCTCGAACCGGCGGATGGTGAGCGTCACGATGCACGGGAATGTCGCCGACCTCGCCCAGGATGCGATGGTCTTTCGCACCTATCTGCGCGGGATCAAAGCCCGGCTGGAGCCCGAAAGCTTCTGGTACCCGTACGATACGCTTTCGAACTTCCAGCATTTCGAGCAACTGCTGCACGGCGAGCATAGCGGTGCGCTGAACGGCATTCGCGGCCTGACCATCGCGGACGTCGGTGCGGGCGACGGCGACCTGTCGTTCTTCTTCGAAAGCCTCGGCAACCAAGTCGACATCGTGGACCATGCGCCGACCAACTTCAACGGGCTGCGCGGCGCCGAGCGGCTTCGGGAATATCTGGGCAGCGCGGTGACCGTCAACGACGTCGATCTCGACAGCCAGTTCGCGCTGCCGCGCCCGCGCTACGACGTCGTGTTCTTCCTCGGGATCCTGTACCACCTGAAGAACCCGTTCTTCGTGATGGAGTCGCTGTCGAGGCGCGCCGCGACCTGCTTCCTCTCGACGAAGGTCATGAAGTTCGCCGGGACGCCGCCGGTGCGGCTGGCGGGGATGCCGCTCGCGTACCTGCTCGCGGCGGACGAGGCGAACAACGATCCGACGAACTTCTGGGTCTTCACCGACGACGGCCTGAAGCGTTTGCTCGCGCGCAGCGGGTGGGACGTGCTCGCCTACACGACGGTCGGGAACGTGCTCGACTCGGATCCCGCGACCTCCGAGGGTGACGAGCGCGCATTCTGCTACCTGCGGTCGCGCCGCGTCGCCGCTGACCGATAGCGGCGCCGCGCGCCGTAGCGCGCGCTCGGCCGGGGGCTGAATCGTGCTGTACTACGAGAAGCTCTACCCGGGAGCCGTCTCGCTCTTCGACGGGGAGCTCGACCAGATCGTTCGCTCCGCCGCCGCCGCGCGCGGGATGCTCGACGGGATGGACCCGCTCACCGGACAGCCTACCCGGTTCACCTATCGCGGCTCGGTATTTCGTGAGGATCTCTACGCGGACGGCTCCGAGTCGATGGCGCGCCACCGGTCGCTGATGTGCGGTCTGTCGCTTGGCGCGTTCGGTCACCCCTTCGCGGCGCTGCCGCGTCTGGCGGACCGAATCGGCGAGCGGAACATGCGGCTGTATCTCGCCGAGTGGAACACCCCGCTCGAGCACATGTTGCGCGACCGGCTCGCCGCCGACCGCTTCGTGTGCTCGGAGTACTTCGGCGAGCGCTACCGCTCGGGCGACTTCGTCGGCGGCGTCCTCCACCAAGACCTCATGTCGACGTCGTTCGAGGACGCGTCGTTCGACGTCATCGTGACCTCCGAGGTGCTGGAGCACGTCCCCGACGCGACCCGAGCCGAACGCGAGATCGTGCGCATCTTGCGCCCCGGCGGCCTCTACGTCTTCACCGTGCCGATCGACGTCTACGCCGAGGAGGACAAGGTCCTCGCCGAGCTCGGCGCCGGCGGATCGCTCGTCTTGCACGGTCCGCCGGTCTATCACGGTGATCCGAAGCGCCCCGAGGGGATCCTCGCGTACCGGATCTTCTCGGTCGCCGGGTTGACGCGGCGCTTCACGGAGCTGGGCTGCAGCATCACGACGTATCGTTTCTGGTCGAAGATGTTCGGGCTCTTGGGCGAGGAGAACATCGTGAACGTCATGCGCAAGCCGTGATCGACCGGCTTCGGCGCGACGACCTCGTCGCGCACGGCGCCGTCGTCTTCGCCGGAGCGATCGCGGCGAACGCGGGAAACTATCTCTACTACATGCTGGCCGGCCGCGTCGTCGGCGTCGAGCAGTACGGCGAGCTGACCGCGCTCGCTTCGGCGGTGCTGGCGCTCGGCGCGCCGGCGAGCGTCGCGCAGATCGTCATCGCACGGGTCGCCGCCGATCTGCACGCGCGCGGCGACGGCGCCGCGGCGGACGCGCTGCTCCGCCGCGTCACGGCGTGGGGAGGCTTCGCGTTCGCCGTGCTCGGCGCGATCGCGATCGCGTGCGCCGAACCTGTCGCGCGCTACCTCCAGCTTTCCTCCGGGCTCCCGGTCGTCGCGAGCGCGGTCGCGCTCGCCGGCTACGGGCTCGCGACGGTGCAGCGCGGCGTCCTGCAAGGGACGCATCGTTTCGGCTCGCTCTCGGCGTCGTACTCGCTCGAGTCGGGGGTGCGCGTCGCGCTCGGAATCTGGCTCGCGACGCGGTTCGGCGCGCTCGGCGCCCTGGCCGGCTTCGCGCTCGCCGAGCTCGCCAGCGTCGCGTTCCACGGCTGGGTCTTCCGCCGGGCGCTTCGGCCCGGTCCGCCTGCCGCGTTCGACCGCGCGGGACTCACCGCAATCGTCTCCGGGGTCGGCGCGATCCAGCTCACGCTCGCCGTGCTGGTCTCGTCGTACGACGTCGTGATCGTTCGGCACGTGTTCGATCCGGCGACGGCCGGATTGTACGCGGCGGCCTCGCTCGCCGGACGGATCGTGCCGGGCGTGCTCGGTTTCATCCCGACGGTTCTCATGCCGAAGGTCGCCGCGCGCGCGCACGCGCGGAGGAGCGCGGCGCGGCTTCTCGGCGCGGCGCTCGCCGCCGGCGGCGCGACCGCGGCGGGCGCGCTCCTGATCGCGATCGTCGCGCCCGGCACCGTCGCGGCGCTGATCGCGGGACCCGCGTTCCGCCCGGCGGCCGGTATCGTTCCGATCTACGTCGCCGCGAGCGGGTTCCTCGGGTTGGCAACCGTCGTGGCGGCGTACCAGATCGGACTCCACCGGTACGCCTTCGTCGTTCCGGGCGTCGTCGTCGGGGCCGCAGAGATCGCGGCGATCGCACTGTGGCATCCCGGCATCACCGCCGTCGCGTGGCTGCTCGCCGCCGGACACGCCGCGCTGTTCGCCGTGACGTTCATCGGGATCGGGGCGACGGCGAAGGATGATCGCGCCGCACCAGCGGATCGGTGAGGCCGTGACGTTCCCACAGGTCCGCGCACGGGCGCGCACCGCGATCGCCTTCGGCGTCCTCGCATCCGCGTGCGGGCTGGTCGCCTGCAGCGACGAGGGAACGTACTACTCGCCCGAGTTCACGGTCACGCGCGATCTTCCGCGCGGTATGATCGTCGGCGCGGGCGAGCAGCACGCGCCGGTCGTCGGCGGCGTCTACCGCGACAACAGCCCCTCGTGCTGCTGGACCGCGCCGCACGCGGTGATCCGCGTCGAGAAGCGGCCCGGCGACCGTGAGCTCTACCTCAGCATCTTTCTGCCGCGCTCGAAGACGTTCATGACGACGCCGCAACGGATCACGGCGCGCGTCGGCGGCGGACCGCCGCTGCACGGCTGCTGCTACGGCCCGGGAGCCTCCGATGTCGTGCTGAAGCTGCCGGCGCGCTCGTGGCCGCTCTCCGGGGCCGTCACGGTCGAGCTCACGACCGGGATCGTCTACATTCCGAAGAACGACGGGTACAACGCCGACTCACGGCGGCTCGGCGTCCTGCTGCGGCAGATCGGGTTCCGCGCCTAACGCCGGCGCACCGCGGCGTAGAACGCGTCCTCCTCGTCGGTTCGGACGTCGACGAAGCCGATGCGGTGGAGCTCGTCGCGCATCCGCGCAAGCTGGTCGGGCGACATCGCCGAACCGTTCGCGGCGACGATGACCGCGCCGATGTGGAACTTGTCGACGTACGCTTCGAGCTGGCGATCGTCGACGGCGTCGTAGAAACCGCGGTACCGGCCCGGGCCGAAGAAGTCGCCCATCGTCGAGACGCCGTGCCGCCGAAACTCGTAGTCGGCTTCGGCGAAGATCTCGTAGACGCGCCCGGCCGGCCGGCGCGCGTACTCGGGCGTCGCCAGGATCGCTTGAACCTTCGCGTAGGCGGGCAGATTGCGGCGCAGGTAGGCCTCGTCGCTCGGAAACGTCTCCTGAAGGTGGACGTAGTCGGTCTCCCAGAGCGCGCGCAACCACGGAACGCTGCCCGGCGAGGGGATCGTACACGCGATCGCCGCGGCGAGCACCGCCCAGCGCCACGCTCCGCCCGCCGCGGCGGCGGCGATGAACCCGATCCCCGCGAACGCGGCGAGCGCCGGAAGAAACGGGATGACGTAGCGGAGATTGTACGAGAACATCACCCAGTACACGCCGCCCAGCGCGGCCATGAACGCGGTCGCGAGCAGCGCGCCGGTCACCGCGCCGAAACGCGGTGAGAGTGCGGCGAACCCCAGCACCAGAAACGGACCGTACAGCAGGACGATCAGCGCCGTCGTCCCCTTGTCGCCGTGGGCCAAGCCGGGATCCGTCGGGCTCCACCATGCGCGGTACGGGACCGTCGCGATCGCCTTCGGACTGCGGTCTTCCTCGCCCAAGAACGCGCTCAGCGCGCCTTGGTCCGCCTTCGCCGTCATCTTGTCGGGCCGGTGGAGGCGCGCGTTGAACATCGGCGGCACCGGATCGCCGTCGACCGCGATGTTGCGCACGTACCACGGTGACCCGAGCGCGACGATCACCATCGCGGTCCAGACTGCTGCGCGCAGCGGCCGATCGGTGAAGCGGCGTGACGCCGCGAACGCCAGGATGACGAAGGCCGGGACGAAGAGCAGCAGCGACGGCTTCGAGCCGGCGAGAAACGCTCCGGTCAGCGCCAGCGAGGTGAGGTACGAGCGCGTGCCGAGCAGCATCGCCGCCGCGCAGAGCGCGGGTCCGAACATGAACGCGGCGAGCGGGACGTCGACGAAACCGACGGCGTTCCAGCGCAGCACCGTCGGCGAGATCGCGATCGCGATCGGCAGCGCGATGACGACCGCGTCGCGCGCGATCCGCTCCAGGCGGCTGCGCGCGGTCCCGACCGCGGCGTCGGCGAGCTCGAGCAGCGCGCAGACGGCCACACACGAGATCGCGCCGAAGAACCAGGTGATGAAGTGGTTCAACGCCCCGAGCCTCAGCGTTTCGAGCCCGGCGAAGAAGAGCTCGACGTTGTCGGCGTACAGCGACCCGCGCAGCAGGTAGTCGACGTAGATCTTCCCCGCGCTCGCCCAGCTCGCCGCGTAGGCGAGGTGGACGCGCTGGCTGTCCGAGTCGGCGTCCGGAAGGACCGCCGGAACGCTGGTGGCGAGGACGGCGTAGTAGACGCAGAGCGCGCGCCAGTCCCATGCAGCGCCCAGCGCAGCGAACCGTGAACGCCAGAAGCGCGCGCCGAGCGGGTTCTCACCGCGCGCGCGAAACGCCAGCCCGAACGCGAGCAGGACGAGCGCGAGCCCCCACCAGCGGAGCGCTCCGAGCGCACCGGCCGCGAAGATCGCGAGGCCCCACATCGCCGCGCCCGCCAGCACGCGAACGACGAGGTCGACGAACGCCGTCGCACCGCGCTTCGCCGGGTCGTCGGGGTCGGCGACCGGCGCGTCGCGGTCGATCAGCGTCCCGGTGACGTAGAACAGGATCCCGAGCACGTGGACGAGGACGAGCCCCGCGAGGAGCCGGCTCAGCGCGTGCATCGCCGCCCTCTACGCCGGTCCGTGTGGCGCACCTGCCGCAGCATGCGAAGGTTCCCGTTTTGGCGGCGGCGCAGATCGCGCGGATGCGATCTGCCGTGACGACGACCGATGCGCCAGCGTGGATTCCGCCGGCGCAACGTCTCGCGATCGTCGCCGCCGCGCTCGCTCTGACGTTCGCGTGGTACCACGACTTGATCCCGGGGCTCGCCGTCCCCGATCTCGCACGCTTGATGGAATCGGCTCCGGGCCGCGCATGGGTCGCGGCGTGCGGCGCCGATCCGGCCTGCGTGGCGACCGTCGGAACGGCCGCTCGCGCGCTGGAGCTGGGCGTGCTCGCCGCCTGCGCGGTGCTGCTCGGCGGGACCGCCCCCGGAGCCGCCGTCGTCGCCGTCGCCCTCGTCTCGCCGCTCGCGTACGGCGACGTGCTGCGCCCGGCCGGCGCACTCGACAGCGTCGCGATCGCCGCGCTCGAGCTCGCGGTCACCGCGATCATGCTTCGCGGTCCGCGCACCCACCTCGCGGCCGGTGCGCTCTGCGCGCTCGTCGTCACGCTCGCCGATCCCGTGCTCGCCGTCGCCGCCTGGGCGGGGATCGCGGTCGCGACCGCGATGCGGGCGGTGCCGCGTGCACAGCCGCGCGTCGAGCTGGCGATCGGCGGTGCGTCGGTCGCGGCGCTCGGCGTGCGCCTCGCGGTGACGGGCGGTTCCGCGTCGGCGCTCGGCGCGTGGGTGCCGGCGAAGGACCTCCCCCTCGTGCTCGTCGAGTACGCGCTCGCGATCGTCATCGCGGCGCCGATCGTCCTCTTCGTGGCGACCAAGCCGGGACCGCGCGAGCGCGTGCTGCGGCTCTACCGGTCGCTCGACGCGCAGCGCCGCTTCATCGTCACCGCAGCCGTCGTCGCGCTCTTCGTCGCACCGTTCGCCGCGAACGGCGGCGCCGTCGCGTACGCCGTCGAGGCCTGCGCGCTGTTGGCGCTCGCCGAACCGGCGCGGCGGTTGGCCTCGCGCCCGATCGGAAGGGCGTCGCTCGCTGTCGGGTGCGCGTCTCTGCTGGTCGCCGGCGTCGACACGCGGTGGAGCCCGCCGGCGATCGCTTCGATCGTGCAGACGGTCCCCGCGCCGGACATGAAGACCGTTCACGACGCGCTCACCGAAGGGCCGCAGCCGGTCGCGGTCACCGTCGTCGACGGCGGTAAGCCGGCGGTCGACGAGCGGTACGCCGGCGACGCCTTCTTCACGCTGATCGCCCCCGGGCGCGTGAAGAGCGTGACGTACGTGGCGAAGGCACCCGCCGAGCCGAGCGGTCCGGTGTTCGTCGCGGGCGACGAAGGCCTGACGCGCGTCGACCGGGAGCTCCGCGCGCTCGCGCGCGTCCGCGACGCCGAACGGCACGTGCGCTACGACTTCGTCGCGCGGTTCGCCGACGGCCGCATCAACGACTCGACGCCGCAGCAGACGCCCGGCGGTCGCGGCGTGATGTCGCTCGCGTTGCCGACGCCGCTCGGTCCGCGTCCGACGATCACCGTCGTGCTGGGATTCACCTATACGTTCCGCGGCATCCCGATCGAGCCCGGCGACCGGCTCGTCTTTGCGGCCGGGAAGATGTTCCCGCTCGGCGCGATTGTGCGCGCCGAGGTGCGCGTCGCCGACCGCGGACGAACGAACGAAGCGGTGCACGTCGACGTGCCGCCCGCCGAGAGCTCCGGTCTCATCCGGTGGTCGGACGCGTCGGTCGATCTCTCACGCTATGCGGGCCGCCGCATCGACGTCACGTTCGCGGTCTCGACGCCGACGGGGAACGGCACCGCGAGCTGGGCGTCGTTCCTCGCTCCGGCGATCGTCGGCGCGCCCGGGCGGCGCTAGAACGTCTTGACGCGAACCAGCCCGGTCTCCGGGCTCCGGAAGATCGTCTCGACCTGCGCGACGTTCTCGGGCTTCGCGAAGTACGCGACGACGCTGCGCCCGGCTTGGAGCGCGTCGACGTAGTTCTCGACCTGATCGTCGGGGATCTCCAGGTCGCCGAGCCGGTCGCTGAGCGCCTCGTTCCGGAAGTACCGCGAGCCGCCGCCGCCGATCGGGCTGGCACTCGTGATCCCGGGGACGCCGGTCCCTTGGCCGCCGCCGAGGTTCAGGCCCGTGTTCGCGATCCCCATCGAGGACGCGGCGCCTTGCGTCGAGTCGTCGGGGCCGATCAGTTGAATCGAGTCGAGCGGGAGCCCCGCCGCTTTGAGCGCGGTTTCCAGCGCCGTGATGTCGCCGTTCTGCGAGATTGCGGTGACGACCAGACCCACGAAGTACCCTCTCTCGGGACGTTGGAGTGCAATCCGTCCAGTTGTCGCGACCTACGGCCGCTCCTGCTGGATCGCGCGCGCCAGGCGTGCGATCCCCTCGGCGATGCGCTCGCCGGGCATCGCGGAGAAGTTCAGCCGCATCCCGTCGCCGCGGTCCTTGTTCGGATAGAACGGGCGGCCCGGGACGAAGACGACGTCATCGCGGACGGCGCGCTCGAAGAGCTGCTCCGTGTCGATCCCGGCACCGACGGTCGCCCACAGGAACATTCCGCCCTCCGGTGAGTTCCAGCGCACGTGCGGCGGCATCACCGCGGCGAGCGCGCGCGTCATGGCGTCACGCCGTTCGGCGTACGTCGCGCGAACGCGGGCGAGGTGCGCGGCGAGCCGCGGCTCGTCTTCGACGTACGCGTGGAAGACGTACTGCGCGTACGAGCTCGAGTGCAGATCGGCGCCCTGCTTGGCGGTCACGATCTTGTCGCGCAGCTCACCGTCCGGGACCACCATCCACGCGACGCGCAGGCCCGGCGCGACCATCTTCGAGCCGGTACCGAGATAGGTGACGGCGCCGGACGCCGCCTGGGCGATCAGCGGCGGCGGCGCCGGCGCGCCGAACCACAGCTCGCCGTACGGATCGTCCTCGAGGATCGGCAGCGCGTAGCGCGCGCAGATCTCGACCACGTGCGCGCGGCGCTCCGCCGCGAGCGTGTTCCCGGTCGGGTTCTCGTAGTTCGGGACGAGGTAGAGGAACTTGGGGAGCGGGTCGGCCGACGCGAGCGCCTCGTCGAGCGCCGCCGGGACGATCCCGTGCTCGTCCGAGGCGATCGGCAGATAGCGCGGCTCGAACGCGTCGAAGGCCTGGATCGCCCCGAGATACGACGGGTTCTCGAGCGCGACGAGGTCACCGGGATCGAGGAAGACCCGGGCGTAGAGATCGAGTCCCTGCTGCGACCCGCCGGTGATCACGATGTCCTCGGCGCCGGTGCGCAACCCGTGCTGAGCGCGCATCCGCGTGGCGACCCACTCGCGGAGCTCGAGGATCCCGTCGGTCACGGAAGACTGGAGCGCCGCGGCGCCCCGGGTGCGCATGACGCGGTTCTGCGCCGCCGAGATCTCCTCGACCGGGAACAGCTCGGCGGCCGGGAGGCCGCCCCCGAAGGAGATGACCTCGGGTCTCTGGGTCACCTTGAGCATCTCGCGGATCGTCGAGGGCTTCAACCGCTCCGTTCGGCGCGCGAGCCGCGGCGGCGGAAGCACGATGTCCATGGCGGGCTCTTTCCCGCCTCAGCCCCGGCGCATCGGGGGCCCGCCCGCCGGAAGTCGGTGCAGGCTGCTCTCCAGGACCGCGGAGCGGGTGAAGGAGAGGATCGCCGAGCCGAGGCCGACGAGCCACACCAGCGCGGTGACCGCCCAGCCGACGAAGGGGACGACCTCGGCCGCCGAGACGACGACCAGCCCGACGATCAGCGCCACGAACGGCGACGGCGTCTTCGCCGGCATCACCACCTCGCACAGCCGCCGCCCGACCAGCAGCGCGATCGCGCCGGTCCCGATCCAGATGAAGGCGATGACCGCCGCGATCTCGAGCGGGATCAGCGGGATCCCGATCACGCTGACGAGCAGGACGAGCCCGATCGGCAGGATCGCGATCGCGGCGAGCGCGCCGGCCGCGGCGGAGAGCCCAGGGTGCCGCTCGACGCGGTCGAGCGCGACCCGCATCCGGAGCGGGAAGAGCAG
>DASWSC010000277.1:0-2433 GCA_036402855.1 Candidatus Elarobacter sp.
CGGCTCGGCGCGGCGTACGGTCTCGCCGTCACCGTCACCATGCTCGCCGACTCGCTCGTGATCGGCTGGGTGCTGCGGCGGCGCTTCCGGTGGGCGGTGTGGCAGACCGTGGCGATGGTCGCGCTGTTCCTGATCGTCGACCTCGCGTTCTTGGTCGGCAACCTGCCGAAGTTCGCGGAGGGCGGCTACATCCCGGTCGCAATCGCGCTCATCGTCTTCACGCTCTTCACGACCTGGGTCGCCGGCCGCCGCCGGCTCGCGGTCGCGCTCTCGAAGCTGTCGACGCCGGTCGAGCAGTTCGTGAAGGAGGTCGATCACAAGCCGGCCTCGTTCTCCGACAGCACGGCGATCTTCCTCACCCCGCACCCCGAGGGGATCCCGTTCATCCTGCGCCATCACTGGCTGCGCACGCGCATGCTGCAAGAAGAAATCGTCTTGCTGACGATCACCAGCACCCGGCACCCGTACGTCGATCCCGCGCAGCGCGTCCAGATCGAGCCGATCGTCCCGCGCTTGATTCGGGTCACCGCGCGCTACGGCTTCATGGAGACGCCGAACGTCGGCGAGATCCTCGCGCACTGCCGCCCGCAGTTGCCGCCCGAGATTGACGTCAAGGACGCCGACTTCTTCCTCGCTCGCCCGCGCATCGTCGCGCGCACCGACAAGCACCGCTTCCCGAAATGGCGCCGCTGGCTGCTCGCCTACATGATGCGCAACGCCACCCCGCTCACCGACACCCTCGGCATCCCCCCCGACCGAATCATCGAATTCGGCGTCGCCCTCAAAGTATGACGAATGTCATCCTGAGCTCAGCCTGTCCTGAGCTTGTCGAAGGATCGAAGGATGCGCCATGGCCGTAGACCTCGTCCTCGAAGCACGCGCCCTCAACGGCGAGTGCCCCACCTGGTCGGCCGCCGAAGGCGTCCTCTACTGGTGCGACACCTTCGGCCCGCGCCTGCACCGCTTCGACCCGCGCACGGGAACCGACGACTCCTGGACGATGCCGGCGACGATCGGCTCGTTCGCGCTCGGCCCCGGCGACGCGATGCTGGTCGCGCTGCGCACCGGGATCTACCGCTTCGACCGCCGCACCGCGTCGCTGGAGCTCTTCGCGCCGCCGCCGTTCGACCCGCACCGGTTCGCATGGAACGACGGCAAAGCCGATCCGCTCGGCCGGTTCTGGGCCGGCCCGATGTACGCACCGCTCGACCGCCGCGGCGAAGGACCGAAGGCGGCCCCGCTGCACCTGATCCTGCCGAGCGGCGAGCAGATCGCGAAGACCGCACCGGTCCGCATCTCCAACGCGCTCGCGTGGAGCGCCGGCGCGCGCACGCTGTACCACGCCGACACGACCGCTCAAGAGATCGCCGCGTACGACGTCGTCGACCTCGAACGCGGCATGCTGGGCGAGCGGCGCAGCTTCGCGCGCGTCGCGGTGCCGAACGGCGGCCCCGACGGCGGCGCGACGGACACCGAGGGCTGCTATTGGAGCGCGGTCTACAACGGCTCGAAAGTCGTGCGGTTCACCCCCGACGGGCGCGTCGAGCGTGAGGTGGCGATCCCCGTGCCGACGGTCACCATGATCGCCTTCGGCGGAGACGACCTCCGCACGGCGTACGTCACGACCGCCGCGCGACCGTTCGACGCCGCGAACCGCGTCGACGATCCGCAGTGGGGAGCGATCTTCGCCTTCGGCGCACCGGCGCCGGGCGTACCGGTGCCGCCGCTCGTGAGCGGCTACTTCGCCTGAACGCCGCTACGCCAGATGATTGGCGACCGGCACCGCGATCATGTCGACGACGTCGGCGTCGCGGACGTCGATCTCCAGGACGTCGGGGACGTCGCCGGCCGGGTGCAGCGTGAGCTCGAGCCGTCCGCCGTCGTGGGCGGTGAGCGTCGCCCAGACGTCGCCGCGCCGCCAGATCGCCGTGTTCGCGGTGGCGGCATCGACGCGCGCGCCGGTCTCCTCAACGCGGCCGTTCACCGCGGCGACGATCTGCTCGAAAGACTGCTCGGCCATACGCCGCCGTAGCACTCGCTCGAACCGAACTCCTCCGCAACGGTGAGAGGAGGCGGGGGCGTCGAATGGCCGTCCATGCAGCGTTCGGCGTCCGAAACGTGATCGTCGCGATCTCGCGCGCCTACGGGGCCGGCGCCCTCGCCGTCGCGCGCGCCGTCGCCCAACGGCTCGGGTACCGGCTGGTCGACGAAGAGCTTCCCACGGTCGCCGCCGGCCTGCTCGGCACGTCGGCCGACGTCGTGCAGACGCTCGCGGAGCGCCCGCGCGGGTTCGGCGAGCGCGTTCTGGAGCAGCTCGGCGGCGGCGTCCCGGAGGCCGCGCAGCCGCCCGCCGCCGATCCCGAACCGGCCGAGACGCGCCAGGCGATCGAGGAGGCGGTGCGCGAGGAAGCCCTGGCGGGGGACGCGGTGATC
>DASWSC010000278.1:0-12920 GCA_036402855.1 Candidatus Elarobacter sp.
GAACCCGGTTGAAGACCTGCCATTGGCAGGTGGGTGCGGCCCGGGCGCCCAGAGGCCAGCGATTGCCGGTCAACCGGTCGTATCCGGAGCTGATGCTCCCTTGGTTTCGACGTTGGTCCACCACCGTGGAACCTGCGCGAGCCGCCGCAGTCGTGTCGCTGCTGTATCGTATACCAGCCGTCAAGCCTCGACGGAAGCGCGTGCTCAGTCGCTGAAGGCGATCTTCAGCCGCGGATTCTGCCCTTCCGAGCTCAGGTCGAGGAGCACCGGCCACGTCGCGTTCGGGCCTTTCACGGGGCTCAGCACGTAGCTTATGTTGCCGCCGCCGAACACGAACGCGTCGCCGTCGTGCGAGCGGCCGGTCCCGCGGCAGGACGCATAGGCGGGCCGCAGGGCGGCGCGGAACTCGATGCGCTGGGGCGTCGCGGAGACCAGCTCGCCGACGAACGCGACGGCGAACGTCTGCGGGCTGATCTGCAGCGTCACGCCGCCCTCGTAGCCTTGCGTCACGACGCGAACCGCCATGGTCTTGGGACACGTCCCCGCGGTGCGCGCGATCGTGACGGACGTCGTGTGCGTCTCCCCGAGCGCCGCCGCGGCGCAGGGAAGGGTCGCCGAGGCGAACGCGAGCAGCGCGAGCGTGAACGTTCGTGTCGTCATGCGCCGCGCTTCGCTCGCTCGAGCGGTCGGGCCTAGCGCTGGGGCGGAGGGCTTCGCAGCCGCCGAGAAGCGCGCGGCGTGGCGCCCATCGAGTTGACGGTCGAGCCGCTCGAGCTTCCGCTCAAGCACACGTTCACGATCGCGCGCTCGTCGGAGAACGTCGCCCGCACGCTCGCCGTGCGGCTGCGCTGGAACGGGATCGAGGCGCTCGGGGAGAGCGCGCCGAGCGCGCGCTTCGGCGAAAGCGTCGCGAGCGTCGCCGCCGGTCTGCGCGGGCTCGACCTCGGCGACGATCCGTACGCATTCGAGCGTCTGCTCGACGGTCTTCCGGCGGCGCAGATGTGCGGGCTCGACGTCGCGCTGCACGATTGCATCGGAAAGGACCTCGACCGGCCGCTCTGGCGGCTGCTCGGGCTCGACCCCGCGCGCACGCCGCAGAGCTCATTCACGATCGGCATCGCGAGCCCCGAGGAGACGCTCGCGAAAGTGCGCGAGGTGGGGTCGCATCCCGTCATCAAGGTGAAGCTCGGGACGGGCGCCGAGCTCGAGACGCTGGAAGCGATCCGCGCGGTCTATACCGGGACGGTCCGCATCGACGCCAACGAAGGCTGGACGCCGGGGCGCGCCGTCGAGCTGCTCGGCGAGATGCGCCGGTTCGAGATCGAGTTCTGCGAGCAGCCGGTTCCGGCGGGCTCGCCGGAGAAACTGCGGTGGATCCGCGAGCGCTCGCCGGTCCCCATCGTGACCGACGAGGACTCGAAGGACGCGAACGATCTCCCCGCGCTGCTCGGCTGCGTCGACGGGATCAACGTGAAGCTGGTGAAGTGCGGCGGGATCCGCGCCGCGCTGAAGATGATCCATGCCGCGCGCGCCATGGGGCTGAAGATCATGCTCGGCTGCATGCTCGAGTCGCAGATCCTGACGACGGCCGCGGCGCATCTCAGCCCGCTGGTCGACTGGGCCGACCTCGACGGACCGTTCCTGACGGCGCGCGACCCGTTCGAGGGGATCGTCTACGCCGCGGACGGCAGGATCGTACTGCCTGACGGTCCTGGGCTCGGCGTGCGCGCGGCACGCCCGTCGCCTGCGGAGAGCGTCTCCTGACGCACGCCGCAGGGACGGTCCGCCGCTACGTCGTCCTCGCGCCGCACGCGTTCACGTCGCGCGCCGCGAAGATGGCGCACGGCGTCATCGCGTACTCCTCGGATGCCGTCGTCGCGGTCGTCGACCCCGATCACGCGGGGAAGCGCGTCGGCGACGTGCTGCCGTACCTCGGCAGCGACGCGCCGATCGTCGCCTCGTTCGAGGACGGGCTGCGCTTCGCGCCGACCGCGCTGCTGGTCGGGATCGCTCCGGCCGGCGGCCGGCTCCCGGACGACTTCCGCACCGCGATTCGCCATGCGATCGAGGCGCGGCTCGAGATCGTGAGCGGGCTGCACGTCATGCTGAACGACGATGAGGAGTTCGCCCGGCTCGCGCGCGCGCACGACACGCGGATCTGGGATCTGCGGCTGCCGCCGGCGGCGCCGCTCTTCTCGGGTGCCGCGTGGGACGTCAAGGCGAAGATCGTGCTCACCGTCGGCAGCGATGCGGCGGTGGGGAAGATGACGGCGGCGCTCGAGCTGCTGCGCGCGGCGCGCGATCGCGGCGCCGACGCGGCGTTCGTCCCGACGGGACAGATCGGGATCGCGATCGCCGGGTGGGGTACCGCGATCGACCGCGTCGTCGCCGACTTCGCGCCCGGCGCCGCCGAGCAGCTCGTGCTCGAAGGCGAGCGGCGCGCGCGCGAGCTGCTGTTCCTCGAAGGGCAAGGCGGGATCAACAACCCGGCGTTCGCGCCCGTCACCCTCGCGCTGCTGTACGGCGGCGCGCCCGACGCGCTCGTCCTCGTCCACAACGTCGCGCGCGACCGCATCGAAGACTACGACGTGCCGATCCTCTCGTACCGCGCGCTGATCCGCACCTACGAGTCGCTCTGCGCGACGGTGAAGCCCGCGCGCGTCGTCGGGATCGCCCTCAACACGCGCGATTGCCCGGAGGAGCAGGCGCACGACCACATCGCGCGCGCGCGCGCCGAGACCGGGCTGCCGTGCGACGACCTGGTGCGGAACGGTCCGCACGCGTTCTACGACGCGATCGCTCCCGCGCTGGTCAAAACCGAGGTCCTTCATGCGTAAACTGCTCGCCGTGCTCCTCGCCTGCGCCGCGCTCGGCGCGTGCACGAAGACCGGCTCCGGCACCGCCGGCGCGCCGGGCGCACGGCATCCCTGGACGCACCCGGGGCATCTGATCATCGGGACCGCCGGCGAGGAGCCGGACAACCTCAACGAGTTGTTCTCGCACAGCGACGCATCGGATCAGCTCGCCAACCTCATCTACGAGCCGCTCTTCCGCTACGATCCGAACGGCGATTTCGTCCCGGCGGCGGCGACCGAGGTGCCGACGACCGAGAACGGCGGGATCAGCAAGGACGGCAAGACCGTCGTCGTCCACTTCCGCAAGGGGATGACGTGGTCGGACGGCGAGCCGTACGACGCGCGCGATTTCGTGTTCACGTGGCGCGCCGCGATGAACCCGGCGAACAACGTCAAGCTGCGCAACGGCTGGGACGACATCGCCGGGATCGACCTGTCGCCCGATCAGCTCACGGCGACGATACGGCTCAAGCGCGTCTACTCCGGGCTGCTCGGGCTGTTCGCGTTCGGCGGCGCCGCGTACCCGCCGCTCCCGGCGCACGTCCTCGCGCAGCTTCCCGATCTCAATCACGCGGCGTTCAACACGAAACCGCTCTCCTCGGGGCCGTTCGTCCTGCGGCAGTGGAACCACGGCTCGTCGCTCGAGCTCGCGGCGAACCCGAAGTACTGGCGCGGGAAACCGGGGCTCGACGCGATCACGTACAAGGTCGTCCCGAACGCCGACACGCTGTTCAACGAGCTGAAGACGCACGAGGTCGACGTCGTCGAGTTCATCCCGGAGGGCCAGATCCCGCAGTTGCGCTCGGTCACCGGCTACGCCGTCTCGAAGCAGCTGGTCGCGAACTACCGGCGGCTCGAGTTCAACACCGCGCACCCCGTGCTCTCGGACGTGCGCGTTCGCAAGGCGATCGCGATGGGGATCGACTGGGACCGCATGAACCAGACGATCTATCACGGCTACAACGTGCGCGCCGTCAGCGATCTGCTGCCGAGCCATTGGGCGGCGCCGCACGGGATCACGAGCTACCCGTACGATCCCGCCGCCGCGAAGAAGCTGCTCGACGACGCAGGCTGGGTCGCCGGCCCCGGCGGCGTGCGCGCGAAGGACGGGACGCCGCTCGCGTTCTCGGTCTCGACGACGCCGTCGAAGCCGGCGAACGTGCAGGCGGAGGTGCAGATGCAGCAGCAGCTCAAAGGGATCGGCGTCGGCCTCGAGATCAAGAACTATCCGGCCAGCCTGCTCTTCTCGCGCGAGGGGCCGATCTATACCGGAAAGTTCGACAGCGAGTTCACGATCGCGACGAACGCGCCGGACCCCGACAACGAGGGCCTCTGGAGCGGCAAGTTCATCCCGCCGCACGGCGCCAACACCACCTGGCTCGACGATCCCGTCCTGACGCGCGACAGCCACGAGGCGCTGCTGACCTTCGATCGCGCGCAGCGCAAGCGCTACTACCAGGAGATGGCCGAGCGCGTGCACGCGCTCGTACCGGTGGTCTATCTCTACTGGCAGAACTCGTTCAACGCCGTCAACAGCGACCTGAAGAACTGGAAGTCGGCGTCCTACATCTCGAACTACTGGAACTGCTGGGAGTGGACGCTGTGAGATGCTGCGGCTGATCGAGCGGCCCGGACACCACGCGCTGCTCCGCATCCCGCCGTCGTCGCGCGCGGTCGTCTCGTGGAACACGCCGGAGCCGGCGGGCGGGATCGCGCTGATCGCGCATCGCGCCGACGGGAGCGTCTCCGAGCCGCTCCTGTACGCGCGATGGTCTCCGGAGGAGCGCCGCTCGCTCGACGGCGCCGACGAACGGACGCGCATCGAGGTCGACATGATGCGCAGCGACGTCCCGCTCACCGCGGTCGGCGTCGCGAGCACCGTCGAGCTCGACGCCGTCGCGGTCGCCGTTCCGCCGCCGCCGGACGCGCGCGCCGCGCCGCGCGCGCGAACGCGCGAGCTGGCGGTGCCGCGCCTTTCCCAGTACCTCGCCGCGCATCCCGAGCAACGCGGCTGGTGCTCCGCGGCCTCGCTCGCGATGGTGCTGCAGTTTCACGGCGTCCGCCGCGACGTGCCGGCGGTGGCCAAAGGAGTCTTCGACACCGCGTACGGCGGGACCGGGAACTGGGCGTTCAACGCCGCGTACGCCGGCGCGCACGGGCTGCGCGGCGCGGTCGCGTACCTGCGCGGGCTCGACCACGTCGCCGCGTTCCTGGAGCACGAGCTGCCGGTCGTGATCTCGATCGCCTGGGAGCGCGGCGAGCTGCCCGGCGCGCCGCTGGAGCGCAGCGACGGACACCTGCTGGTGGTGCGCGGCGTCGGCGAAGAGACCGTCACGGTGAATGATCCCGCGCAGACGCACGTCGCGACGCGCTACCCGCGCGCGGCGCTCGATCTCGTCTTTCGCGCGCACGGCGGCGTCGCGTATCTCGTCGCGCCGCGCGAACGGACCGCGGAGCTCGTCGCGCTCGCCAACGGCGCCGAGTTGGCGGCGAGCCGCTGACGACGCAGCCGCAGCAGCGGCTGGTCGCGCCCGGCGCGGTGCGCGAGGCGCCGCTGCACGTCGTGCTCGTCGAGCCGGAGATTCCGCCGAACACCGGCAACGTCGCGCGGCTGTGCGCCGCGACCGGCTGCGCGTTGCACTTGGTCGAGCCGCTCGGCTTCCGCATCGACGACCGCGAGCTCAAGCGCGCCGGGCTCGACTACTGGGACGCGCTGCACGTCGTCGTCCACCCGTCGCTCGACGCGTTCCTCGCCGCGTTCGACACCCGTCGCCTCTGGCTGATCTCGACGCGAGCGACGCGCTCGTACGCCGAGGCGCGCTACGCGCTCGGCGACGCGCTCGTCTTCGGCAAGGAGACGGCGGGGTTGCCGCAGGCCCTCCTCGACGCGCACCCGGATCGCGCGCTGCGCATCCCCATGCGTCCCGGCGCCGTCCGCTCGATCAACCTCTCGACCGCCGCCGGCATCGTCGCCTACGCCGCGCTCGAGCGCCTCGGCTTCCCGCAGCTTTGCTGAAGCTGCGCGCTAGGTGGGGATCGGGGCTTCGGAGGGGAGCGTGCGGCGGCGTGTTTCGCTCGGAAGCGTGAGCGCGGCGATCGTCGCGGCGAGCGCGAGCGCCGCGACCGTCCACAGCGTCGCGGGCAGACCGGCGCGGTCGGCGATCGCGCCGAGCGCCGGGGAGAGGCTCCCACCGAGCGAGACGGCGAGGCCGAGCGTGACGCCCGACGCGAGCCCGACGCGGTTCGGCAGATACTCCTGGCCGAGCACGACGAACGCCGCCTGCGACGCGACGAGGACGAAGCCCGTGAGCACCAGCATGACGATCGCGAGCCAGAGCGGGCCGCCGCCGCGCGTCAGCGTGACGAGCGCGGCGACCATGATGGCGGTGAGGCCCGTCGACCAGAGCAGCACCGGCTTGCGTCCGACGCGGTCGGCGATCGGTCCGCCGGCGATCGTGCCGGCGGCGCCGGCGAGCAGAAACGCGGTATCGGTCAGACCGCCGATCGCCGCCGAGCCGTGCAGCACCTCGACGACGTACAGCGGGATGAACGCGACCAGGCCGAGATACGCCATCGAGCGCACGATCACGAAGGCGCTCAGCTTGAAGAACGAGCGCCAGTCGTCGTTCCCGGCCGAGCGCCGCGTCTTCCCGCGCGCCGGCGCGAAGCCGTGCAGCCGGCGGAGCTCGAACAGCACCACGACGGCGATCACGACGACCGGAAACGCCGCCGCCAGCGTTCCGGCGAGACCCCACGCGGCGAGCGCCGCGGTGGCGAATGCCGGGCCGATCGCAAAGCCGAGGTTGCCGCCGACGGTGAACCAGCGCATCCCGCTCGCTTTCCGCTCGCCCGAGACGTAGTTCGCGAAGCGCGCCGCTTCGGGGTGGAAGGCGGCGACGCCGATCCCGCTGATCAGCGCGGCGACGTACAGGAGCGGGAGCGAGGGCAGCACGCCGAGCGCCGAGACGCCGGTGCCGGCCAGCACCATCCCGAGCGGGATGAGCCACGGCATCGACCGCCGGTCGGCGAGATGGCCGATCGCGGGCTGGACCACCGACGAGGAGATCGCCTGGCAGAGGACCAGCGACGCGGCGGCCGCGTGCGAGATCCCCCAGTGCACGATCAGGTACGGCAGCAGCGCCGGGATGAAGCTCTGGTTGATGTCGTCGGCGAGGTGCGCGGTTCCCAGCAGGGCGATCGCGCGGACGTCGAGGCGGGACACGGCCCTCTCATCGTCGCACGCCCGTCCGCCTCCCAAACAGGACGATGGTCGGAGCGGCTCTACGCCGCGCGGCGATAGATCCCGTCGAACGCCGTCGACCAGGTCTTGCCGCCGTCGCGCGACGACTCCCAGAACTGGCGGACCGAGCCGTCGGGGCGCCGGGTCCAGGTGATGCGGTCGAGGACCGTCGCCCCGTTCCGTCCCGGGCGCCGGCCGGAGAGGATCATCGCCCCGTTGCGAAGCCCGCCGTCGAGGTAGAGGATCCCGCCGCTGTCGTCGACCCAGGTCTGGTGCCACAGCTTCCGTGCGGCGTCGTAGTGATTGAAGCTCGTTCCGTGCCCGCCTTGGGCGCCCGCCCAGTGCTCCTGCAGCACGCAGCCGCGCAGCTCGCGCGTGATCTGGTTCGTCCCCTCGGGCTTGCCCGACGCGCGGTCGGTCACCGCCCAGTCGCCGAGCCAGAAGTCGAACTCCCGGTCATGGGCGCTGGTGCACGCCGGGGGCCGCGCGGCGGCGGAGCTCGCCGGCGCCGGGCTGCCGGGCGCGGGGGTCTGGGCGAGCGCGGCGAGCGGCCCGAGGAGCGCCGCGCCGAAGGCGGCGGCGAGCGCGATGGGACGAAACGCTGTCATGCCTCGATGCTAGCGAACGGCGCGCGCGGCGTCCTCAAACCGTCTCAACGCGGTGCTCTGCGCCAGGGCCGGGAAGCGGCTATCGCGGCGCAACTCGTCGAACTGCGGGTGCTCGAAGACGAAGACGCTCCACGGATCGCGCGCCGCGAGCCCGGCGCGCACGCGCACCAGCGCCCCGTCGAGGTCGCCGTGCCCGAGCGCGAGGAGCGCGGTGTTGTAGCTCGACACGAACCGTCCGCGCGACGCGAGCGCGCGCAACGCCGTCTCGCACGCGCGCGCCTCGTCGCGACGATCGAGCCGCGCGAGCAGATACCCGCGCAGCGCCAGAAGCTGCTGCTCGTACCCGTCGGGGAGCGCGCCGCCCGTCAAGCTCAGCGCCTCGGCGTAGCGGCCGTCGAGCTGAAGCGCCATCGCGAGATAGTAGCGCGCGTGCACGTCGTCGCGATCGACGTCGAGGACTGCGCGCAAGAGCTCCGCCGCCTCGCCGAAGCGGCGCCGGAAGATCGCGCAGACCGCGAGCGAGGTCTGCACGCCGGCGGAGCACGGCTCGCGCGCGAGGACGGTGGCGAGGAGGTCGCGCGCTTCGTGCGCGCGGCCGGCGAGGTTCAAGAACCAGGCGCGCAGCACGGCCGGCCCGGCGGCCTGCGGCGCGAGCTCGACCGCCTCGCGATAGTGCACGCCGGCGCGCGCGAAGTCGCGATCGTGATAGCACGCGATCTCGCCGAGCGCGGCGTGCGCCTCCGACGACCCGGGATCGAGCGCGAGCGCGCGCTGCGCCGCCTCACGCGCGCGCCCGAACGCGGCTCGCGGCGCGAGCAGCAGATACTCGCCCGAGAGCACGTAGGCGCTCGCGAGCCCCGCATACGCCGGCGCGTACGACGCGTCCTCGGCCAGCGCGCGGCGGAACCAGCCGATGCTGCGCCGCAGCGCGCCGGCGGTGCGCTTCTCGTAGCTGCAGCGCCCGCGCAAGTACAGCCGGTAGGCCGCGCTTCCGATGTCGGTGCGGCGGTCCGCCCGCGTCACGCGCGCGACGAAGCGGTATCCGCGGCCCGGCTCGGTGACGACGAACGCGGCGTGCGGATCGTGACGCGCCAGCGCCGTGCGCAGCGTGAACACGTGCTGCGACAGGTTGCCCTCGGTGACGTCCTCGTTCGGCCAGAGCCCGTCGAAGAGCTCCGCCTTCCCGAGCGTGCGCCCGGGATTCCGCACGAAGTACTCGAGCAGCGCCGCCGTTCGCGGCCGGAGCGGAACGCCGACCCCGCGCACGCTGAGCGAGCGCGCGTTCGGGTCGAACCGGAACCCGCCGAACACGAACACGCCGACCGCTTCGCACCGGCCGCCCGGCGGCCCCGCCCGGCGGCACGTCGCGGGCAGTCCTCGGGCGCCGTCGAAGCGAGACCGCCATGCCGACCCTCGAGACGATCGAACGTCGCGTCGTCGCGTGCCGCCGGTGTCCCGAGCTGCGCGCCTATTGCGCCGAGGTCGGACGGGTGAAGAAGCGCGCGTTTCGCGACCAGGACTACTGGGCGCGGCCCGTCCCCGGCTGGGGCGATCCGGCGGCGCGCGTCGTCCTGGTCGGCCTTGCGCCCGGCGCGCACGGCTCGAACCGCACCGGCCGCGTCTTCACCGGCGACGGAAGCGGCGAATGGCTCTACCGCGCGCTGCACCGGGCCGGGTTCGCGAGCCAGCCGAACGCCGCGGACCGCGACGACGGGCTCACCTTGCGGGACGCGTTCATCACCGCGGCCGTCCGGTGTGCGCCGCCGGCGAACAAGCCGACTCCGGAGCAGCGGGCCCGCTGCTTCCCCTTCCTGCGTGACGAGTTCGCGGCGCTGCGGCACGCGCGCGTCGTCGTGACGCTCGGCCGGATCGCCGACGACGCCGTCCACGCGCTGGTGAAGGAGATCGGCGCGTACCGCACGCCGCGCGCGCCGTTCGCGCACCTCGCCGAGACGCTCGTCGACCTTCCGGGCCGTCCCCGGGTGACGGTCCTCGCGTCGTATCACCCGAGCCGCCAGAACACGAATACCGGCGTGCTGACCGAGCAGATGCTCGACGCGGTCTTCGTACGCGCGCACGCATTGGTCTTTTAGTCCCAACGGTTTTTAGGGTTGAATCGCCCCGCGCGCGGGTATTCTGTGGGCGGCGTTCCCTACGGCGATGTGAGGCACGTCATCCAATTTGGGCGAGAACGGCGTCACGAAAGCGACGACCGGGGTTTTCGCGCGCGCAAGCATGCGTAGCACATTGTTCGGCTGGGCATAGTTCGCGCATGATGGAGTTCCGCATCGACGACCGCGACCTCAGTGCCTTCCTCGTGTACGCGGCTCGCGAGCGGAGCCTCGATGCGTCGCTCCGCGCAGCGAACAAGTACGGTCGCTCCGACGAGCACAAGAAGTCGATCGACGCCCTGCGCGAGCTCAACAAGAAGATGCTCTTCCGCGAAACGCGCCGCGACGTCCACCCCTTCTGAAGCGTTCACGCCCGCAGGTTGCCTCCGAGCGGGCGGGCGAGGTCGACGACTCGCCCGGTACACCCCAAAGCCACGGCGGTTCCGACCGCCGTGGCTTTTTGCTACGCCGGCGGACCGGCGATCCGCAAGCCCAGATCGTTGAGGGCTTGCTGCGGGACGCTCGACGGCGCGTCCATCATCACGTCGCGCGCGGCCTGGTTCTTCGGGAACGCGATGACGTCGCGGATCGTATCCTCGCCGCAGGCGATCATCACGACGCGGTCGAGCCCCAGCGCCATCCCGCCGTGCGGGGGGGCGCCGTAGCGGAGCGCCTCCATGAAGAAGCCGAAGCGGTCGTCGATCTCGGCGTCGCTCAGTCCGAGCCGCTTGAAGACCCGGCGCTGGAACTCGGCCTTGTGGTTGCGAATCGAGCCGCTGCCGAGCTCGGAGCCGTTGAGCACCAGATCGTAGTGCTGCGCGGTGATCGCGAGCGGATCGGCGTCGAAGAGCTCGTCCTGGCCGGGGAGCGGCGCGGTGAACGGGTGGTGCGAGAAGGTGATCTCGCCGCTCTCTTCATCGCGCTCGAAGAGCGGGAACCCGACGACCCAGCAGAACGCGAACTCGCCCGGTTTCCGTAACCCGAGCCGGTCGCCCATCTCGAGCCGCAGCCGGCCCGCGACGTCGGAGGCCGTCCGCGCGGCGTCGCCGGCGAAGAGGATCGCGTCGCCGTCCTGCGCGCCGGTGCGCTCGCGCAGCCGCGCGGCGAGCGACTCGTCGACGAAGCGCGCGATCGAGCCTTTGATCCCGTCCGGCGCGAACGCGACGTACGCCAGCCCCTTCGCGCCGAAGCCTTTCGCAAACTCGGTCAGCGCGTCGAAGTCACGCCGCGAGAGCGCCGCCCCGCCCGGCCAGCGCAGCGCCACGATGCGGTTCGCGTCGCTCTCCGCGAGCCCGGCGAACAACCCGAACGCGCCGCCCTCGAAGAGGTCGGCGACGTCGGTCAGCTCGTGCTCGAAGCGCAGGTCGGGCTTGTCGGAGCCGAAGCGGCGGATCGCTTCCGCGTACGAAAGCCGCGGCAGCGGATCGGGCATCGAAAGGCCGAGCGCGCGCCGCCACACGAAGCGCATCGAGTCTTCCATCACCGCCATGACGTCGTCCTGACCGACGAAGCTGAGCTCCACGTCGAGCTGGGAGAACTCGGGGAGCCGGTCGGCGCGCGGGTCTTCGTCGCGGAAGCAGCGTGCGATCTGCATGTACCGGCCGAGCCCGCCGATCATCAGGATCTGCTTGAGGAGCTGCGGCGACTGCGGCAGCGCGTAGAACGTGCCGCGATGGACGCGCGAGGGCACCAGGTAGTCGCGCGCGCCTTCGGGCGTCGACTTGATGAGGTTCGGCGTCTCCACCTCGAGGAAGCCGCGCTCGTCGAAGAAGTCGCGCATCGCCTTGACGATGACGTGGCGCATCCGGAGGTTGCGCTGCATGCGCGGCCGGCGCAGGTCGAGGTAGCGGTAGCGCAGCCGGATCTCCTCCGCCGGCTCCTCCTCGGCGGCGATCACGAACGGCGGCGTCTCGGAGCGGTTCAAGATCTCCAGCGCGCTCGCCGGAACCTCGATCTCGCCGGTCGCGAGCTTGGCGTTCTCGGTGCCGGCCGGACGGCGCCGCACCGCGCCGTGCACTCGCACGACGTCCTCGCTGCGCAGCGTCTCGGCCTGCGCGAACACGTCGCCGAGCGACGGGTCGAAGATCACCTGCGTGAGACCGTCGCGGTCGCGCACGTCGATGAAGATCAGTCCGCCGTGATCGCGCCGCCGGTGCACCCAGCCGTCGAGCTCGACGTTCGCGCCGGCGTCGGCGGCCGTCAGCCCGCCGCACGAGACGCGGCGCGCCTGCGCGCTATCCACGCAGCGCATCCTTCACGCCGCTGAGATAGTGGTACTGGTACGACAGCGTGCGCGCGAGCCCCGGGCGCGACGCACCGCCTTCGATCCATCCCTTCAGCGGAGGCATGCGCTCGATCAGATCGTGCAGCGCGAGCGAGACCGGTGTCATCCCGAGGCGCAGCTTGACGTCCCAGGCCGGATGCTTGCGAAAGAACCGCACCGTCGACTTTCCGGCGAGCTCGTACTTCTGCTGCTGCTCCTCCCACGGCACCGGATGCCAGTGGTAGTTCACCGCGTTCGGCTCGTACTCGATCGGGATGCCGGCGCTCTGCAGGCGGTAGCCGAGCTCGAGATCCTCGTGGCCGTAGCCGGTGAAGTCCTCGTCGAAGCGTCCGATGCGGTCCAGCTCGGCGCGCGGCGCCGACGCGTTGCCGGTGAGGAAGTACAGCCACGACAGCCGCTTCGGCTTCTCGCCGTGCAGCGGCGCGCGGCGCGCGCGATCGGCGCGCTTCGCGAGATAATCGTCGTACGACGCGACCTGCACTTCCATCCCGACGACCGCGCGCCGCCCCGGGCGCTCGTGGTGCGCGAGGTGCTGCGAGAGCTGATCGGGCGACGCGATGATGTCCGCGTCGGTGAACAGCACGATCGGCGCGCGCGCCGCCGCGATCCCCCCGTGTCGCGCCGAGGCGCGGCCGGTGTACGATCCGGGGACGTGCCGCACGAGCGGGTTCTCGCGCGCGCCGCCGGCCAGGTACTCTGCGGTGCCGTCGGTCGAGTTCGAGTCGGCGACGACGACCTCGTACTCGCCGCGCCGCAGATCCTGCCCGAGCAGCGAGGGGATCACGTGGCGCAGCGTGTCGAGGCGGTTGTACGTCGGAACGA
>DASWSC010000279.1:0-19215 GCA_036402855.1 Candidatus Elarobacter sp.
ACCCGCGCGTCCGCGCGCGCGGCGCGCAGCTCGAGTCGGAAGCGCCCGACGGCGTCGTCGTCCACGTGATCCCGCTGCTCTTCGAGGGCGACTACTGGCGGCAGTGCGAGAAGACGGTCGTGGTGATCGCGCCGGCCGACGTGCGGATCGCGCGCGTCGTCGCACGCGACGCCGCGGAGCGCGAGGCGGTGGAGCGGCGGATGGCGGCGCAGATCGATCCGGAGCTGGCGCGGACCCGCGCCGACTACGTCGTCGAGAACGACGGTGATCTCGAGGCACTTCGCGAAAGGAGCGGGCGGGTCTACGACGCGCTGGCGCGCGATCTCGCGGAGAAGGAGAGAACGGCGTGACGACTGCCCCGCCATCACCCGCCCCGATCGGCTTCAACGATCTCCTGTCGCGCTCGTGGGCGCTCTTCAAGCGGAACTGGGCGATCGCGCTCCCGCCGGTGATCGCGACCATGATCTTCTTGGTCATGATCGGCGCGTTCACCGCCGCGATCGTCGTCGCGGCGATCGCTAAAGCGGGCGCGCCGCGCGCTTCCGGAACCGATGCGTTCATCGGGCTCATGGTGCTCGGACTTCTGCTCTGCCTCGTCCTGGGGCTGGTGCTGATCTTGTGGGGGCACCTCGCGATGTACGGGATGGCCGACGCGGCATGGAGCCGCGGAACCGCCACCTTCGCCGACGGGTTCTCGGCGTTCCGGACGCGGTTCGGCGCGTCGCTCCTCGCGCTGATCGGGATCATCGGGCTCGGGTTCGCCGCGCTGATCTTGATGTTTCCGACGCTCGGACTGGCGCTGCTCGCGCTGCCGCTGGTCACGATGTACGTCTTTCCGTCGGTGGTCAGCGGCGGGCGTGGCGGCTTCGAGGCGATCGGCGAATCGTTTCGACTGGTGCGCCGCTTCTTCGTCTCCTCCGCGGTGACGCTGCTGATCCTCTATGCGATCGCCTACGGGCTGGGATTCCTCGGCGCGATCGGGATCGTGCCCCTGGAGTTCGCGATGATGCCCGGCGGCAGCAACGCGCCCCCGGTGATTCCGCCGCTGCCGATGATCGTCGTGTGCGGCGGGATCTACTTCGCGTCGATCCTCGTTTCGCTCGCGTACGGCGGCTTCCAGGCAGTCGTGCTGGTCGGGTTGTACCGCGATCTCATGGCGCAGCCGCCGAAGGAAGAACCGCTCCCGGTCCGGCCGCCCGGCACGCTGCCGCCGCCGAACGCCATCATGCCGAGCTGACCGGTGCGCTCACCCCCCGCGGTCAGGGAGACGGGGAGGGCGGGCTCTCGAAGGCCGGCGCGCTGCGCCCCACGTCGAAGACGCGCTCGTCGCCCAGCGCGTCGAGGAAGCCGCGCACGACGAACGTGCCGTTCGTGCGCAGCGCGAGCGCGCGCGAGAGCCGAATCGTCCCCGTCCCGTCGCGCAGCCGGGGTGTCCCGCCGTCGACGTACGGTTCACCGGCGATGGTCATGACGGTCCCGGGTTTGGTGGCGAGCGCCTTGGCGATCGTCTCCGGCGCGTCGAAGGCGATCGGCTTGTCGACGACGACGCCGAAATTCGTACCGAGCATCGCGACGCGGACGGTGTAGCGCCCCGGCGCGAAGGCCCGCCGGTCGTCGGTCGTCGAGTCGACGATGACCTGCGCGAGCCGGAGCAGCCCCGGCGGGACGTCGAGCTGGCGCGTGATCGGAATCGGCTTGTGCCCCGTCACCGACGACCAGACCGGCGCGTCGTCGCGCAGCACGTCGACGCGGAAGAGGTCGGCGGTCGGGAAGCGCAGCCGCGCGACGTGGCCGGTGGTATTGTGCAGCGCGATCCCGACGGTGAACGGCGCGAGCAGCGCGCTGCCTTCGCGCTGGAGCGTGACGTCCGCCCAGACCCCGCGCGGCGGCGCCGGGCTCGCCGCCCCGGCCGCCAGCGCCGCGATGAGCTCGCCTCGCGTCACGCGGACCCGTCCTGTGCCCGCCGCATGGCGAACGGAAAGGCTCTCGGTTGCACCAGGGTGACCGTCTTGTGCGCGACGCGCAGAAGTCCCACGTCCGCTCGCGCGCCCGAGCGGTCGGCTCGATTATCATGACGACCGAGCCCTTGCGCCGCGGCGGCGGCGGCGGTCATCCGCCGTTGCGCAGGACGCGGCCCGGCCGGGCGCCGGTCAGGGCCGCATCGCGGACGACGGCGCGCCCGTTGACGTAGACGTCCCGAACACCGTCCGGCGGCGCGAACGGCCGCTCGTAGGTCGCGCGGTCGACGATGTGCCGCTCGTCGAAGACCACCAGGTCGGCATGCATCCCGGGCGCGATCGCCCCGCGGTCGCGCAGACCGAAGCGGCGCGCGGGGAGCGAGGTCATGCGCCGCACCGCCTCGGCCGCCTCGAAGACGTGCCGGCCGCGCACGTACCGGCCGAAGACGCGCGGGAACGTCCCGTACGTTCGCGGGTGCGGGACGCCGCGCGCCGTGATCCCGGTGAACGCGCGGGCCGACGCATCGCTTCCGATGCAGCAGAACTCCGCGCTGAGGACCGTCGCGACGTCGTCCTCGCTCATCGAGAAGAACACCGCCTCCGCGCGCATCTCCTCCTCGACCAGGAGCCGGATCACCGCGCGCGACGGCTTGAGGTTCCATCGTCGCGCGAGCGCGTCGACGCGCATGCCGGCGAGGTCGGCGTTGCGATCGCTTGCGGTGCCCGTCACCATCACGCTCTCCCACCCGTCGCCGCCCAGCTCCGGGTCGCGCGCGAGTTCGAGCGCCAGCGCGATCGCCGCGGCTTGCTCGGGGTCGCGCAGACGCTCGAGCGCCGCCTCGTCGCCGCCGTCGCGCGCGGCGCGCGGCAGCAGCGTTGCAAGCTCCGTCCACGACGCGACGTACGGGTATGCATCGCACCCGACGTCGAAACCGCGCGTGCGCGCGCGGTCGATCGCCGCGAGCGTGCGATGCACCTTGCCCCAGTTCTTCTTGCCGGCCGCCTTGTGATGCGAGCACTGCACGGCGACCTCGGCGCGCTCGCCGATCGTGAGCGCTTCGGCGATCGCCGCCTCCAGCTCGTCGCCTTCGTCGCGGACGTGCGAGGCGTAGAGCGGTGCGCCGGCGTCGCGCGCCGCGGCGGCGCACGCGGCGAGCTCGTCGAGGCCCGCGTAGCGCCCGGGCTCGTAGATGAGCCCGCTCGACACGCCGAGCGCGCCCTCCTCGACGGCACCGCGCACGAGGCGGTTCTGCGCCTCGATCTCGGCCGGCTCCAGATGGCGCGCCGCCGGGCCGGCGACGCACAGGCGCGTCGTGCCGAGGCCGACGAGCGACGCCACGTTGAGTGCCACGCCGTCGCGCTCGACCAAGGTGAAGAAGGCGTCGAACGTCGTCCACTGCACGTCGAGCCGGACGTCGCGCGCGTCGCGCTGCTTTTTCGTTCGTGCGGCACCGTACAACGGTGCCGGCGACGTGCCGCAGTTGCCGCCGATCTCCGTCGTAACGCCTTGGCGAATTTTTCCTTCGCACAGCGGGTTTACGAGCCACAGCTCGTCGGTATGTGCATGAACGTCGATGAATCCGGGCGCCAGCGCGAACCCGTCGCAACTCACGCGTTCGTGCGCATCGCGGCCGGAGAGATCGCCGATCGCGACCACCCTTCCGTCGGCGACGGCCACGTCGGTCGTGTACGGTACACCGCCGAACCCGTCGTAGACCCGGGGGCGTTCGAAGATCGTCCAGAGCACCGTTTAACCTAGCATTCGCTGGGTACAGAGCAGTCGGTGGGCCGATAGCTCAGGGGGACGTATTCCAACATGGCAACCAACGACAACGTGACGACGACGACGACGGGCGGCGGAATGAGCGTCCGGGAAGCCGGGAAGCGCGGCGGAGACCGCGTGAAGGCGAAGTATGGTTCCGAGTTCTACGAAGCCATCGGGCGCAAAGGCGGCGAGGCGACGAAGAGCAAGTACGGCCCGTCGTTCTACGAGGAGATCGGCGCGAAGGGCGGACAGAAGCTGAAGCGCGCGACGAAAACGAGCGGCTGACGTATGGCCGACGCCAAAAAGCCGTCCGCACCGAAGCTGCGGACGGAAAAGGTCGACGGTGAGATGTCGGTTCGAGAAGCCGGGAAAAAGGGCGGCGACACCGTTCGTGACCGGTACGGCTCCGGATTCTATGAAGAGATCGGCCGCAAAGGCGGCCAGGCGACGCGCGAGCGGCACGGCGCGGAGTTCTACGAGTCGATCGGACAAAAAGGCGGCAAGGTCGTCAAGGAAAAGTACGGCGCCGATTTCTACGAGCAGATCGGTCACAAGGGCGGTCAGAAGGTCAAGAAGCTGATCGCCGAAGCCAAGAAGAACGCGCAGGGCGGAGAGTCCTAAGGGTCTCACGTCCTGACGCCTTCGATGCGGCCGAGTTTCATCTCGCCGGTCTTGAAGTTCACGGTCGCGCTCGAGACGACGATCTTCGTCGTCCCCTCGGTGATCGTCGCGGTGTGCTCGAGCTGCAGCTCGTGCGTCGCGCCGGTATAGCGCGCGCCCTTCGTTTCGAACGTGCGCGTCCGTCCGGAGCCCTGCGGCTCCGTGAACTTCACCTCGCCGGTCACGAACAGGTCGCTCGTCGCGGTGTTGACCGTCACGCCGTCGGCCTGCATCAGCACGTCCGGTTTTCCGGCGCGGCGCAGATGGCCGTCGCGCACGTGTGCGATCGTCGCGCTCGAGTTGTCCGGGCTCATCGAGACGGTGTCGTAGTCGAGCGACCACGATTTGCCGTCCATACGCCGTCCCTGGACGTGACCTTGCTTCATCGTGTTCGAGCCCGGGAGCCGCTGCACCGCGATCTCGCTGCCGGCTTGGGCGATCTCGTAGCCGACCCATGCCAGCAGCGCCAGGATCGCGACCGCGAGCGGGAGCCGCCAGTTCACGAGCGCCGCTTCCGAGCGAACGCGAACGGCAGCGCGGTCAGCAGCAGCATCGCGAGGCCGGTTCCGAGCGGTCCGATGCGCGCGTACGGTCCCGGCGCCGGTGCGCCGACGGTCCCGACGATCGTCGCCGCGCCGCCGAGCCCGGTGCGCTGCGTCCACGTTCCGTCGGGAGCGACGATTCCGCTGATCCCGGTCGCCGCGGCACGCAGCACCCAGCGTCCCGTCTCGACGGCGCGGAGCGTCGCCGCCTGCGCGTGCTCGTACGGAAACTCCGTCTGGCCGAACCACGCGTCGTCGGTCGCGATCAGGAACAGCGACGGATTCTCGCGCAAGCGCGCGTTCGCGATGTCGCCGAACAGCGATTCCCAGCAGATCAGCGCGGTCGCCCCGCCGTACGTCGCCTCCGCGTTGCTGCCCGGACGAAAGGCGCCGATCTGGTCCGCGTACGGAACCTTGCGCAGCCACTCCGGCCCGGGCAGGTACTCGGCGAACGGGACGAGCTGCTCCTTGACGTAGAGCGCCGCGACGTCGCTGCGGTTGGCGCGCGGATCGAAGATCATCAGCGCGTTCTGCAGCCGCGTTCCGTCGTCCCAGAAGCCGCCCGCGTACAGTCGCGTTCCCACCTCGCCGGCGAGCTTCAGCATGCGCACGCGCAGCGCGGGATCCTGTTTGAAATCGGTGGTGATGACCGTCTCCGGCCAGAGGACGAGCGCGGGATGCTGCGCGCGCAGCGCGCGCGTCATCGCGGTGTAGCGCGCGAGCGCGAGCGGGAGCCCGGCGTCGCTGCGCTTCACGCTCTGCGCGATCCCGCCTTGCACCGCCGCGACGCGCGTGGTGGGCGGCGCGTAGTGCCGTGCAGGCCAAAAGCCGTACGCGAGCGCGGCACAGAGCGCGACGCCTGCCCACGCGCCGCCTGCGGTCCAGCCGCGGCGCCGGTCGCCGCGGTCGAGCAGCCACCAGCCGAGCGCCGTGCCGAGCAGCGCGGTGGCGAACGTCAGGCCGTACCCGCCGGCGAACGCGGCGAGCGGACGGAGCGGCGAGTCGATCATCGTCGTCCCGAGCTGCTCGACCGGGACGCCGAGCGCGGTGCTCGAGCGCACCTGCTCGGCGAGCGTGAACGCGGCGGCCGCGGCGAAGGGAACCGCGCGCGAATCGCAGCGGCGCGCGGCGCTCGACGCGAGCCACGCGGCGAACGCGAACGCGAGCGCTTCGGCGAGCGCGGGGCCGATGTCGAGCAGCGGTGCAAACGGACCGACCAGCGCGCCCGCGGTCTCACCGAACCAGGAAAATCCCAGCATGAAAAACACCAAGCCGCTCGCGTACCCGGCCAGCGCCGCGGTGCGCGGCGGGAGCGTGCACCACGCTGCGAACATCCCCGCGCATGCGAACGGAGCGAGCCACCACCACGTTGTCTGCGGGAAGGCCAGATGCAGCCCGAACGCGCACACAAGCGCGACGGCCGTGCTGCGAACGGTCGCGGAGGAGAACAGCGTGCGTCGGCTCGTTACTGTCGTGGTGGTTGCGGCGATGATGTCACTCTCTGGGTGCGGGCGTCAGGTATCGGGACTGAACCTGCCGGAAGGCGGCAACGGGATCGTGCCGGTCGGTCAAACGCTGATTCGATTCGAGACCGCCGGTCCGCTCGACTTCCAAAACCTCACCTATCTGATCGTCTTCAACACCACCGGAAACGAACAGCAGCCGTACGCCCAGGGTTACAACACCGACTTCCGCAACTGGTCCGCGTTCTTCATCGTCGGCGGCGGCGCCGGCTTCGCCAACGCGCCGAACCTGCTGCAGGTCTATCAGGATCCGAGCTCCGGCGCGGCGCGCACGTTCAACGTCTCGATCCCGCAGGGGACGATGACGTTCCAGACGACGATCCCGACCGCGAACGCGCAGTTCGGCTTTCAGATCACCTTCAACCGTTGCCTGCTCGACCTCGCGCCGCCGTCGGCCACCGCGCAGCCGCCGATCAGCGCGAACCGCATCTGCCCGCCCTATCAGCAGATCGCGACGCGCTGGCGCGTGAGCCTCTTCACCCTCGACCGGACGCAGTCGCCGGTCGACTCGCTCGGCACCACGGGGCCGAGCGACACGAGCTACAACTTCGGCTTCGAGACCGCCGAGAACGTCAACACCAACTACTTCAAGCCCGCGAGCAACACGACGACGCAGAACATCTCCGCGCAGATCGTCGGGATCGAGGTGTTCAGCACGCCTCCGACCGGCTCGGTCGCCGCGCCGTCGCCCGTCCCCAGCGCCAGCCCGTCCAGCTCGCCCACGGCCTCGCCGACCCGCCAGCCCGCCTCGTACTGAGGCGGGCGGCGCGCTCACTCCACGTCGCAGGGCGGGTGGCCGCAGGCGCAGGTCAGCTCCATCTCTTCGTCGGTCGAGTCGCGCTGCTCGCAGACCTCGCTGCAGTACGCCGCGCCTTCGACGCCGCCGGTCACCGTGCAGTTGCACTCCTGGTATTCGCAGGGCTGGGTGTACGTGTTCATGCCGGGAGTGTACCGCGCGAAGGCCCGTTCCGATCAGAGGCCGTTGTAGAAGGTGTTGGTGGATAGGCTCTGCGGGATGATCGAGGAGAGCGAGGTCTGACCGATCCCGAAGTTCAGCGAGCGTGAGGGGAAGGCCAGCAGGTCGATCGTCGCGGTCACCTGCTTGAGGTCTTGGTTGTAGGACAGGCGGATCTCGTAGCAGTTCCCGACGATGTGCCGGTAGTAGATGTTCTTGCTCTCGAGCCGGGCGTGGGCTTTCCAGTCGATCGTGGTCGCGAACTGCAGGTCGCTCTGGTACCCGAACGGCGTCGCGAGCTGCACGCTGCTGTTGAAGAACCCCTGTCCGGGCCCCGGCGTGAAGCTGCCGCCGATGAGCAGCGTCGAGCGCGGCGACGGCCGCGAGGTGATCTGGTACCCGACCGACTGCGCCTGCCGGTTGAAGAACGTCGTCGCGGTGAGCGAGAGCGAGTAGACGTCGCCGTTGAAGATCCGCAGCACGTCGTTCGCCTGTTTCGTCGCGTTGCCGAGGATGTCGATCGACTTGAACGGCTCGGCGAGCGGCCCGTTCACGTGCTGCTCGGTGTACGAGATCGTGTTGATGACGTGCCCGAAGAGCTGGGTCGTGAGCGTTGCGTTCTGGCCGATCTGCGCCTTGAGGTCGCCGGTGCCGTACGCGTCCTGCTGGGCCGTGACGGTCGCCTGGAAGTCGCTCCCGAGGAAGTGCGCGAGCGCCGGTCCGAACGTCAGCCGCGCCTCGCCGCGCGACGTGGTGAGGCCGAGCTTGTCGGCCTCGATCTGCGCCTGCGGGTCACTGTAGATCCCGAGCGTGTACTCGGCCTGGATCGGGAAGAGCTTGAAGTTCCTGAACAACGGGTCGTGCGGGCGTATCTTGAGCTCGGGTTCCTTCTGCACGTTGCTCGCCACGGTCGTGTCGTAGCGGTCGAAGGTCAAGTTGTAGTCGTACGAGCGCCCGACGAACGTGGTGAGCGTCTGGTAGTGCAGCGTCGACGCGCCGGGGAACCCGATGTTCTGACTGGTCGTGTACGACGCGGTGAAGTCGTTGGAGAGCCGCGGTGAGAACGCCCGGTGGTCGGTGAAGCCGAAGTCGTTGGTCGAGGACTGCGTCCCGGTCGACGTGCGGTGGTAGCTGTAGTTCTGACGGTCGCCGCGCTCGTTGCCGTGGTCGAGCGCCGCCGTCAGGTCGAACTGCGGCGGAAGCGAGACCAGCGGTCCGTAGTTGCCGGTGTAGTTCAGCCCGATTCTGGCGCGCGTCGAGCGCGAGAAGATCTCGTCGTCGTTGAGCTGCAGGTTGTTGCTGTTGCTGCAGTCGACTTTGTTCTTCATCCGAAAGAAGTTGACGTCGGTCTTGCGGCGGCCGTCCTTGCGGATCAAGGTCCCGACATAGCCCAGACCGAGCCCGATCTTGGTGTACTCTTCGATCCGGTAGTAGCCGTAGTAGTAGTCGCTCGGCGAGAACCCGAGCCGCGCCTTGACGTAGAAGCCTTCGGTCGCCGAGTAGCCGATGATCGGGACGAATCCCGGCTGCCGGCGCGAACCGGTTTCGTCCCGGCGCAGCGAGATCACCACGACCGGCAAGTAGAAGATCGCGAGCGCGCCGAGGAACAGCACCGCCGAGCGCGCGACGGCCTTGTCGCCGGGATAGACGTCGAGGGTCTTCGACTCGAGGTGATAGCCGCCGCGCGGGTTCTCGCAGGTCGTGAGGTTCGCGCGCTCGACGTGGGTCACGCCGGCGCGGTCGGTCGTCATCGACGTCCCGCTGAAGTGGAGCTTCCCTTGCTCGACGCCCTGTGTCGACTCGCCGCGGCCGCGAATCAGCGTCGCTTTCTGCGTGAGCTGGTCGAAGCGCACCGAGTCGGCGAAGAGCGTCGTGTCGCCGGAGCGGCTGCGCACGAACGTGTTTCCGGTGACGTCGATGTAGCGGTGGCCGTCGTAGTGCGCGTGATCGCCGCCGAGCACGCCGTCCTGGTAGAAGACGTTCACGTGCCCGTCGAGGTCGTACGGCTCGCCGGGTTTGTTCGTCCCGGTCAGCTTGTCGCCCAGGATCGCGTAGCTGTTCGGCTCCAGCACCTCGCCTTGCGGCGGGGGCGAGGCGGGCGCCGGGGTCCCGGCGCCGACCGGCCCCGAGCTGATCGTCGGCTCGGGCTTCGGGCTGCTCGAGGGGGGTGCGCTCTCGGGCGTGATGATGACGGGGCCGGGCGTCCCGCCCGGGCTCGGCGTGTTGGTCGGAATGGGCGGCGGCGTCACCGTGCCGGGCGAGGGCGACGGGGCCCGCGGCACGAGGATCTGCGGGCCGTTCGGCGCCACGGGCGGCCCCACGTACGGGCTCGGCGTCGGCGAGGGCGAGCCGGAGCCCTCGGGGGCCGGTGCGCCGGAGCTCACCGGCTCAGGCGAGTTCGTCACCTGCGCGACGGGGCCGCTCGCGCGCACGTCGGCGATCGCGGTCCCGCAGCCGCGCTGAAGCAGCCCCATCGCACGGGCGGTGTCGTCGTCCTCCGCGGTCGCGGCCTGCGGCGCGGGGATGGCGGCCAGCGCGAACGAGAGCGCGACGCAAGCCACGCCCAGGCGCCGGCCCAACTGCCTCATCGGTCCTCGCGCCAGACGAGGGTCGCGCCGATCGCGGCGGTGATGATGTTCGGCAGCCACGCGGCGAGGTACGGATCGAGCGCGCCGTTCTTCCCGAAGGCGCCGGCGAGCGCGACCATCGCGTAGTAGCCGAACAGTCCCACGATCGAGAGCACGATTCCGAGCGTGCGACCGCGCTTCCCGAACTTCACGGCGAGCGGGACGGCGAGAATCACCGCGATGAACGCGGCGAAGGGATACGCGTACTTCGTTCCGAGCGTCAGCTCGCGCACCGCGAGATCGGTGCCGCCCTGACCGGTCTGCTTGCGGAACTTGATGTCGCGCGCCAGCGTCTGCGTGTTCATCGTGTACGTGTCGTTGAACGAGGAGCTCAAGAAGTTCTGGCCGTTGTCACCCATCGGGAGCGAGAGACGCAGCTCGTTGGCCGTGACCGCGACCGCGCTCACTTGACCGTCGCCGGTGATCCGCGTCTGCAGCGCGTGCTCCAGCACGATCTCGGTCCCTTCGATCCGCGCGGTCTTCGCGGTGAGGAGCTGCACGTAGGGTGCGGTCCGCGCCGGCATGTAGACCTGCACGTTCTGCATCGTCTTCCCGTCGGGCGAGACCGACTGGATGTAGAACGTGTTGCCGCTGGACGGATCCGCGCGGAAGATGTTCGGCTCGACCGGGAGCGTCTGCGAACGGTACAGGATCTGGTAGAACGAGCGCGTCGAGAGATCCGTCGCGGCGGGTGCAATGTGCTCGTTGATCAGGAACGAGACGATTGCGACGGCGGCGCCCGCCAGCAGCGGGAGACGGATGATGCGGAAGAACGAGACCCCCGACGTGCGCATCGCGTTGATCTCGTTGTCTGCGGCAAGGCGCCCGAAGCCGAGCAGCGTCCCAAGCAGGCACGCGAACGGAAACGCGAGCGGCGTCGCTTGCGGGACGCGGAACAGCAGGAAGCGCAGGACGAGGAAGAACGGCGCGCCCTTGTTGACGAGGTAGTCGGCCGCGAGCACGAAGATGTTCGCGAACCAGAACAGGAAGAACGCGGCGAGCGCGAAGGCGAACGGGCCCGCGACCTCCCGCAGCACGTAGCCGTCGAGGATCGGGAGCAGCCGCAGCCGTGGCGGGGCGGCGCGAGCGAACGTCGGCGTCCCCACGCCCGGAAAGGCGGCCATGGCGCTAGCGGATGCCGGCGACCACGCGATCGACGTACGCGCGCGTCTCCGCGTACGGCGGGATGCCGTGCGCCGCGTCGACCGCGCCGGGGCCTGCGTTGTACGCGGCGACGGCGAGCTTCACGTTCCCCTTGTATCGCCTCAGCAGGTCGTGAAGGTAGCGCGTCCCGCCGTCGACGTTCTGGTACGGGTCGAAGGCGTTGCCGATGCCGTACATCGATGCGGTCCCGGGCATGAGCTGCATGAGGCCCTGAGCCCCGACGCGCGAGACGGCGCTCGGGTCGCCGTGCGACTCCGCGTCGATCACCGACGCGACCAGCTTCGGATCGACCGAGTTCGCGTTCGCGTACGTCCGAACGATGCTCTGCAGCTGTCCCGAGGCGAGGTTGTGCGGTCCGCCCGGCATGAAGCCGCCGCCGGTACAACCCGACAGACCGGCGAACGCGAGGGCGGCACTGAGCCAAAGGGCGCGCGAGGACACGTCAGCCACCCGATTTCGCCGACCCCGGCGGACGGCCTTGTACGCTACGTACCACGACGCCCCCATCATACAAAGACTGCACGTTTCTGTTATCGGCCCGGTGTGGCGCGACGTTCGGTCGCTGACCAACACCTAACAGCCTGCCCTGGGATGCGGGTGGAGCGGTCCTGGGACCCGGCTGCGCCTGAAGCGCTCAACGCAGCCCCGCGACCGGCGGTTCCGGCGCTTCTAGAGCACCAGATAGTCGTCGAAGTCTGAGCCGCCGATCTCCGAGACGAACTTGTATCCGCCGTCCGCGTCGTGAACGGCCGTGATCGCGACCGAGTCCGCCGGTTTGATCCGCCCCACGACGAGATGTGCTTCGCCGGCGAGCGCCTGGAAGCGACCCCTCGGGAGCGCGAGGTAGTTGGGCTCGTCGAACGAGTCGCCCGGCCGCAGGTAGATATGGCGCCCGCGCACGCCGCCGCGCGCCGCGTCGCGCAGCAGCGCCGACGTGAAGACGAGCTCGGGCTTCGCGCGCGGGAGCGACGCGTCGTCGATGATCACGCCCTGGTCGACCCTGTGCCGGATCGCCGTTCGCGTCCCGTAGCGCAGGCCGTACAGGCTCACCGCCTCGGCGTACACGTCGGTCGGCACCGAACCGTTGTTGTGGAAATGCAGCGCGATCCGCACGACGGGCGACCCGCCACGCAGCGTTCCGGCGCGCTCGAGCCGGAACGTGACGTCCAGCGAGGCCGTGGCGTTGGCAGGTTTGATTCGCTCCTGGTACACGAACGTGTAGAAGCCCCACGCGCCCGCCAGGATGAGAGCCAGCGTCTGCGCGACGCGGCTGGTGACCGCCCACCGGTCCTCGATGATGCGGATCGGGTGCGGCTCGCGGCTGCCCATCGCGGCTCGAATTGCGTTCGTGCCGCGCTCGCCCCTCGCCGGGCGCGCCGCGCGGGCGGCTCAGCGCGTGCCGAGATGCTGCCACGCGGCCCGTCAGCCGCGGTCGCCGATCCCCGGCAACGCCGCGGCGCACAGTTTCAGATCGCCTCCGGCCGCTTCGACGACGCCGCGCCAGAAGCGGCAGAGCCCCGCGAGTTGCGCGTCGCTCGCGTGCATCGACGAGACCCCCGGGGTGAGCCCGGCGATCACCACGTCGCTGCCGCTCAGATCGGGGAGCGCGCCGCTCGCGCGCAGCGCGCGAACGGCGGCGGCCGTCGAGGCGGCGGGATCGCGCTGGTACGCGAAAAGGTTGAGCGCGCGAGTTTGCTGCCAGCCGTTGAACACCGCGACGACGACGTGCTTCGCGGGCCCGGGCTCGAGCCGCAGGCTCTGTCCCGCCGCGCTGAACGCGCCGAGCGGATCGGAACCGCCGTCGTTCTTACCGAAGCCCGGAAGCCGGTCGACCGCGCTCGCCTCGCGCGCCGCGAAGGCGCGCAGATCGGTCGCGTACCGCAGCGGGTTGACCGCGTTCTGCCCGGTCTCGTCGGGGACCGCCGCGCTGAAGAGGGGCAGTTCCGTGAGCGAATGGTCGGTGATGGGCCGCAGCGTCACCGAGGTGCCGGCCGTCGCGCAGCCCGCGACGGCGGTCGCCATCGCGCGATACGCCGGCCAGCGCCCGCCCGGGATCGTCGGACCGGCCGCGACGAGGAGCTCGACGTCCGCGTGCGCCGAGATCTCGCGCGCGAGCCACGCGCTGGGACAGCGCGCCGTCGCGCCGGTCGCGGCCGAGGCCGTCCCGTCGTCGCCGCCGCATCCGGCCGGCGCAACGGCGAGCGCCGCGAGCAGTGCCGCGCGCGCGACGGCGGAGCCGGACGGCAAGCTAGCTCTTCGCGCCGCCGGCGCCGTTGACCGACGGAGCATCGCCGCCGGCGCGCAGGTCGTCCTCGCGGATCGTCCGCACGAACCGCTCGGGGGCGGCACCGGCATCGCCGTTCGCAACGAGCTGGTAGGCGCGCTCGGCCGCATCGAGCTCGGCGCGCGTCGCCTCCAGATGGCGCTGCCTCGTGTGGATCTGCGCGTGCAGTCCGCCGAGCCGCCTGCGCACGCGCACCGCCTCGACCGACTCGCGATAGTACCCTGACGTAAACGCGATCACGATCCCGATGAAGGCAAGCGTCGTGAGCGCCAGCGCCTGCACGCCGGGGCCGATCGGAGACTGCGCCGCGTCGCTCGACGCGTGGGCGTAGGCGAAGCGCAACTGGTAACCGACGAGGAGGAACGCACTGACGGCGACGACGGCGAGCGTGAGGAACACCCAGTCGAGCGCGGCGTGGGTCTGCGGCTTGCGGTGGCGGCGCAGCAGCTCGCCGAGCAGCAGCCCGAGCAGGAACCCCCCGACCGCGAACGCGGCGGTCAGCGCGATCAGCTCGACTTTCGAGGCGAAGAAGAAGACCAGGCTCATCATCCGCGCCGGATACCACTCCAGGACGATGGAGACGAGCGCGAGGAGCGCGATCGCTTCGATCGACCAGCCGCGGTCGTGCGCCGGAATCGCGTCGAGCCGGCTCTGCGCTGCACGGATGCGCGCTTCACCGCTTGCACAGGCGCTCTCGAGCTCGCCGAGCCGCAGCCGCGAGCGATAGACTTTGTCGAGCATCGCCGAGCGATCGTCGCTTCCCTCGACCCGCTGCTCGAACGTAGGCGAAGCCATGCGAGAACCTCCCGCCCCAGCTACCCCGGTCCCTGCCTGAATGTTACGCCCGGCGACACTGTCCCCGGCGAGACTTTGCGCCGATGCCTCCGGGATGACATGCGCCGCGCAGGCGAGGGGCGGGGTCGCCGGCCGTACCGAACGCGTGGCGACCATGCGACGGCTGTGGTGCATGCTCGTTCTCGCATCGTTGCTGGCGAGCGCCTTCGTCCTCCCTGCCTCCGGAGCATCGCCGAACGTGCGGATCGCGTTCGACTTCGCGAGTCTCAAGGCGACGGTCGACGCGCTCGAAGACCCGTCGCTCACGCTCGGTCGCGCGCGCGCCGTTGCGGCGCTTCCGGGACCGCGTGCCACGATCGCGCAGACGAGCCGGTTCGACAAGGCCGCCACCGCGGAGCGCTATGCCGAATCGCTGCTCGCCGCGGCGCACGGGTCGGCCGCGGCCGGTGACCCGTTCGCGTTCGACGCCGTCGCCGCAAAGAAGGCCGAGATCGCCGCGTTGACCGCGATCATCGCCCGGTCACCCGAGACGTTCATGGCGCCGGTGCTGCAGCGCGACCTCGCGTACTCGCCGCAGAACGCAAACGTCCTCGTGCACGTCGTCCCCGTCCTCGGCGGAACGTCCGACGGCTGGTCGCGCGGCGACACGTTCTACATTGCCCTGCACTATTTCGGGAACGACGTCCCTGCGCTTCAATCGCTGCTCGCGCACGAGTGCTACCACGTCATTCAATCGTCGGTGCGCTCGCGTGCGACCGGTCCCGAGCCAAGCGAGCGGGCGAGAGCGGCCCTCGCGCTGTTCCGCTCGCTCGAGGACGAGGGGACGGCCTCGCTGGTCGGCGACCCGGCCGCGTTCCCCGGTGACGGCGCCTACTCGCGGTTCCTCAAGCAGAAATACCGGCGCAACGAGAACCGGATCGTGGAGGCGTTCGAGCTCTTCACCAGCCTCCTCTACCGTACGTACTCCGACGAGAGCGCGTCGCCGAACGCGCTGTACGACCTCGGGTTCAGCGGGACGTGGGACAGCAGCGCATATTTCGTCGGCTACCGGATGGCGAAGGTGATCGAGCGATACCGCGGCCGCGTCGCCATCGGTGGTCTGATCGCTACGGCGTCTCCGCTCGACTTCGTTCGGGCATATGCCGAGATCGCGGCGGCACATCCGGCCGACCCGGACATCGTGCCGCTGCCGGCCGCGATGGTCGGCATCGCGCACGCTCTGGAGCGCTGAACCGCTCAGCGAGCGCCCAAGAACTCCGCCCGAACCGACGCCATGACGTCGTGGAAGCCGTGCCCGTCGCGCTGCGGCGCGTGGCTAGGGCGGGTCAGCTCTTCGATCTCCCGCCGGATCGCCTTCATCGCGTGGGCGCGATAGCGGTAGACCGACCGTGCCGAGCAGCCCAGCTCTTCGATGAGCGCCGAGGTGTCTGCGCCTTCGACGTCCATGCGCCGGACGACCGTGCGATAGACCTCGGGATACGGTTGAAGCGCGCGCTCGACGACGTGCTGCACCGCTTCGCGCGGCGACGCGATCCGCGTCGCGGCCGTGATGGCGGCCGCCATCGGGTCGCCGTCGATCGCCGCCGGCGTATGCAGCTTGCGCAGTAACTGGCGTGTCGCGAGCTCGCTCCAGCGCACCCGGCCCTCCTTCGTAAGGTCTGGAGATGTGTTGTCACTAGCGTGCACCATCGCTGCGTGCAAATGCAACGCGGTGTCACATGAACGGCACTAGAACGGCGATCGCGCGTGATCGCGAGATGGCAGAAAGAAGGCGTTCGGCAGAGCCGAACGCCTTCGTGTCTACGCTGGAACTTCTCGTTAGATGCGCAACTGCGCCGAGAAGAACACCTGCAGCGGTTGGACGTTCGTCCCGTACGCCTGCTGACCCGCGATCCCGCCCAGCACCGGGAAGTACGGCATCGCCTGGTTTGCGATCGCGTTTCCGGGGTTGAAGAAGTTGCCGGCCTGCACGCCTGTCGCGGCGCCGTACCAGCAGCCGACCTTCGGCCCGTAGTTCGTCCAGGCTTGTTTCGTCCCGCCGAAGCACGTTCCGAACGCGTTCACGGCGAGCAGGTTCAGCTTCAGGCGCTTGTTGGCCTGATAGCCGATCCCGAGGTTCGCGACGAGCTGTGAGGGCTCGATGAACGCACCCGGGTCGTCGAACTTCTGGGTGTAGAAGTTCGGCGTGACGAGGAACCCTGGGCAGGTCTGCGCCAGGTACGGCGAGCCGCCCGGTGCCCCGAACGGATAGCGCGGATCGCCGGTGACGGCGCCGCCGGGGAGTGCGTCGCATCCGCCGACGGGATCCATCCCGACCCCCTGAACCGGCGACCCGTAGCGCCCGCCCGCCGTGAACTGAACGGTCGGCGTGAAGCTCCACTTGTCGTGCTTGTAGTTCAGGATCAGGGTTGCGACGTGCGGGATGTTGTAGCTGCTCGCGTTCGACGAGAAGCCGGTCCCGAACGTCTGGTTGATGGGGAAGTACGACGCGTTCCGGTCGAAGAGGTTCTGCACCGGAGCGTTCCAGTACGGGTTCGCGATCGAACCCGCTGCGCACGCCGCGTCCGGGGCGCCCCCGGTCGTGTAGCACGGCGTCGCCGTCATGCCGTTGCTGGGTGCTCCGCAGCGCGAGTCGGTCGCGTGCGTCGCGCAGAACGACGTGTAGCCGTTGTAGCCCCGGACCAAGCTGTTCACGCCGTCGAGCGCCGTGCTGCCGCCGGGGAGGATCTGGTACTTCGACTTTTCGTACGTGTACGTGTACGCCAGCTGCGCGGCGAAGCCGTTCCGGTTGAAGTCACCCTTGCGAAGCAGAAGCTCGAAGCCCTTGATGTCGCTCGCCAGCGTGTCGATCCCCGAGACGAAGTTGGTCTGCGGGTCGATCAGCACGTTGATGTTCTCGTTCCGCGTGCGGCGGAAGAACGGGGTGACTTTCCACGAGACGTCGCTGCCCTTGACCTGGTGCTCCCACGAGAAGTCGAAGTTCCACGACTCTTGGGGCGGGATGTTGTGCGACGGATCGTGGAACCCGTACTGGTAGAAGAACGGGACGTCGAACGCCGCGACGTTCGGATCGGCGCGGTTGTAGAACAAGAACGCCGAACTGGTCGGCTGGAGATACCGGCCGTAGCCCGCGCGCAGCACGTTCAGGGAGTTGACCGTGAACGAGGCGCCGACTCGCGGCTGGAACCCGCCGTACCACGCTTTGGTCGGGTTGTTGTTCGAGAACGCGACCTGAGTGCCGGCCGCGCAGGTATTCGGCGCCGCGGTGGTCCGGATGCCGGCCGTCCCGGGCCCGACGAAGCAGTGGAAGGCGTTGTAGCTGTTCGTGAACAGCGTCCGCGCCAGCGTGCTCGCGTTGCCGGGATTGGGACCCTCCGGCGACGTCCCCGAGGGGAGGTCGTAGCGGAAGCTGTCGTACCGGACCGAGAGGTCCACCGCGAGCTTCGGCGTGACGTTCCACGTGTCCGAGAGGGCGAGGTTCGCGAACCGCGGCGTCACGTCGTTGAAGCTGCCGCCGAGACCCGACCCGACGGCCAGGAACTCGCACGGCGCCCCGCCGCATGAGATCGCCGACGCGTTCGCGAGCGTCGCCGCGCTGTTCGGCGTGAGCGACGCACCGGGCGCGAAGGGGTTCGCAGGCAGGCTGTAGCGCGCCGCCGCGGCGCCGCCGCAGTACGCGGCAGCACCGGTCGCGGTGTAGCAGCCGGCACCGGGATTCGCCGAGCTGACCAGCACCGCGACCGGATTGCCCGCGGCCGACGGGAAGCCGTTGTTCCAGCGCGACAGCGTTGCGAACGAATAGCCTCCGGTCAGGTTGAACAGGTGGTTGCCGATCTGATCGGCGATCGTGAGCCCGATTCCGCGCGTGTGCGTCGGAAGGATGTAGTCGCCCGACACGAAGTTGATCGGCGAGTTGGGATCGTTCTGCAGCCACGAGGAGTACAGCGAGTACCCGTAGATGCGCGCGAAGGCGTTGCTGCCCATCGCGTGCGTGTACTGCAGCTTGAAGATCCCGTCGTTGATCTTCTCCGTGCCGTAGTTGGCGTTGTCGACCAGTCCGTTTCTCGGAAGACCGGTCGGCTGGAAGGGCGTGTAGTACGGGTTGATCTGGGTCAGGTTCGCGCTCGTGAGCGCGCCGCCGGTCGGCCCGACGTAGATCGCGGGGTTCCGGTAGTGGAAGCCCGTGCTCAGCCCCGTGTTGTTGAACGCACACGGGTCGCTCCCGAGCACGGCGCAGTTTCCGTACGACATGCCCCCGAAGTTGAGCGTCCCCGTGCGGAAGAAGTTCGTCGCGGTCGGCCCGTAGGCGTTGAACGCGTCGTTGAAGCCCCAGTAGAGGTACGACAGATCGCCCAGGGCCTGGACGTCGTCCTTCAGGCCGTCCTTCTTGTGCTGAAGGCCGAAGTGAAGGTTGGCGACCGTCTCGCGGTCGCCGAGATTCGGGATCTGCGCGAACGCGAGCGGAACCCAGACGTAGCCGTTCGGCGCTGAGCCGAAACCGTTGGCGTAGCATCCTGCCGTCGCTTGTGTGGTCGCGCAGTTCTGCGCGATCGTCGCGTAGGGAACGACGGCGCTGTAGAGCTGCGAGTTCGCGCTGCCCCCGTCGAACTGGTCGAGGACGCGAGTCCCCTGATTGTACCCGGCGCTCGCGATGTAGTAGCTGAAGTTGCGGTCGGGCGAAGCGCCGCCGAACTCGAGCTGGCCCTTGTGGTAGAACGCCGGTGCCCCGAACGAGAGCTCGCCGGCGCCGAAGCCCGGATACGTTCCGGTCTTGATGACCTGGTTGACGAAGCCCGCAAGACCGCTGGACTGCGCGCTGCCGGGCTGAGATCCGGTGTAGACCTGGACCTCTTGCTGGCCGAGCGCCGAGAGCGTGCTCGAGGGGTAGGCGTCGTACGCGCGCTGCACGGGGACGCCGTCATACTCGTAACCGAGCTGCGTG